>JASLAE010000031.1 GCA_030147305.1 Cesiribacter sp. | reverse complement strand
GGCCATCAAAAGAAATAACCATTTCGAGACCAACATCAGGCCGGAGCAAACCATAGAGCAGGATGATGTACTTTATGTTTTTGGTCCCCCAGACAAGATCTCTGCCCTGAATGGTTATCTGGAGATGTAGGCAGGTGCCTTAATGCAGCTACTAAAAAAGTAGCGCTCAGGCCCAGACTATCATTTGAATTGAAGCAACAGCAGGCCCGTTTCGGTTTCTCTAAAAAGGGCAGATACATAAAAAACCGGCCTCTAAAGGCCGGTTTTGAGTTGTGAAGCAGGGTTGATTACTTGATCAGGCGCCTTACAATTTTCTCCCCTGCTGTATAGATCTCTAACAGGTAAACCCCTTTAGGCAGGTGTTGTATCGAAAATTCAGCCTGACCATCTTCAAGGGTGGTAGAGGCCAACATTCTGCCAGCAGTATCTAGAATGTACACAGTTCCGGAAGTAGAAGCATGCTGCAACTGTACTGTAAGGGTTTTCTCCATCGGGTTGGGAAAGAAGCGCAGCCCACTGCTGATCCTCTTGGTAGGTTTACCCCCTCCTTTTGTAGTTGTTTTAACCGTAATGCTTACGGCTGATGAGGTAGTAGAGGCCCCCGCATCATCTGTCGCGAGAGCGGTGAGACTGTATGTGCCGTCGGCGGTTGGGGTGAAGCTTATCCCGTAGGGTGCGGTATGATCGGTGCCAATCAGCTTGGAATTTACATAAAAATCTACCTGCCCGATACTGCCATCACTATCAGAGGCTGAGGCGGTAATAGCTATGGGGTCTAAAGTTGTGAAGGTTGTAGCATTTGCAGGGCTGGTGATGCTGATCACAGGCATTGCATTGCCACCATTGCTACTTTCAGCCTTATAGCTGTCGAGGTTGTCCCAGTGATAAGTATCTCCGGTAAAGGTGTTAGAGGCAAAGAGCAGCAGTAGTTTCGATACCTCACTATTGCTGGCGCTGGCATCGGGTCTGTCCAGTGGTTTAAACTCCAGTCGCTCCCAAGTATTTGTCTTGCTTATGGTGGCTACGTAGCGACTGTGTCGCCCATTTGGGTAGTTCGTAGAAGTGGCGGTTGGCGTTTCCAGCTGCAGCAGGATTTGTGTTCCAACCGGTGCAGCTGTATATACATCCATGTAAAATTTCTTTTGCTTATCGTAATATAAGGAGGCATCGGTGAGGTTGGCTACGTTGTATGCCAGGACATCATACTGGCTGGAAGCATTACGTATGTATTTACCCACCAGGGCAGATCCATTAACAGCATCAGGGGCGGGGTTACTTACTTCGCTGAGTGTACCGCTGGCGGAGCTAAAAGCAATGGTCGCAGGCTCGTCGAAGTTTTCAAGGGTAAATTCCCGGCTATAGGGGGCTTCCACGCGCACGGCTACCTGTAGCTGTTGTGTTTCACAATCTGTGCTGTAAGAGGCTGTTACAACACCGCTGGCATCGCCCCAGTTTATGGTAACGTTTGCGGTTCCCTGTCCTGAAGCGATGGTAGCCCCGCCCGTTACTGACCAGTTGACGGTAGCATTGGCAGGAAGGTTTTCTATGGCGTAGCGGGTGCCAGTAGCCTTGTTGGCTACTTCACGATCACCTTTGAGGTAGGGCAAAAAGCTGTCATATACCCGTACCCAGTCAATTTCCATGGTTGCCGGAAAACTACTATCATCTACCGCTCCGCCTAAATTTCCACCTACGGCTACATTTAGCAGAAAATGAAAGTTCTGATCGAAAGGCCATTGATACGCACCAATATCTTCTATGCGCTTAGTTGAATACAGAACGCCGTCAAGTAGCCAGCGGATTTCACCAGGTTCCCATTCAATGGAAAAAGTGTGGTAGGCATCGGGGAAGCTGCCTTCCTGCAATATATATTTATTCCCCTGATACTGATTATTTGGATAGGGGTCTCCATAGTGGATGGTGCCCAGCACTTCTTTAGGATGATGACCTACAAATTCCATGATGTCAATCTCTCCACTGGTAGGCCAGCCCCCGTATACTTCATCAGTGGGTAACATCCAAAAGGCAGGCCATAAACCTCCACCGGCGGGTAGCTTGATGCGGGCTTCCAATCGGCCATAAGTCCATTCACCCTTGCCCTTGGAGTTAATTCTGGCGGAGGTGTAGTTAGAGCCACGCACACGTTCTTTCTTTGCGGTGATTTGCAGCCTTCCATCGCTTACCGTTGCATTTTCTTTTTTGTAGAACTGGAGTTCATTATTACCCCAGCCGCAAAGATTAATGTCGCAACCATCACCAAGTTGATAGTTCCATTTACTTTCATCAAGGCTTGTGCCATTGAACTCATCTGCCCACACAGGTGATGGACATTGTGCCTGGAGAGCTCCATGAAGCAGGCATACGATTGTTAGAAGTAAAAAATTTTTCATGTTTGTAAAGTTGGTGCTTCAAAACAACCAGGTTAGAAAGACTCCGTTTTGAAAAACACTACATCATTACTACATCAGGCTTAATAAAAAAATACATCACAAATAGAAAAACCAGCCTTGCGGGCTGGTCTGAGCAAAAAACTGATTCGCTGTAAAAAGAGCTTTGTTTACTGTTCGGTTACAACCTGCTGATCTTCCTGCTGCAGGATTACCTTTATTTTTTCGATGGCGAGTTCATTATTAGGATCATCCAGGCTGTTGCTGACCACCAGGCCTTCGCGGTTCAGTACCACGTAAGACCAGGCAGGAAGCTCTACTTGCTGGCCGGGCTTGGGCCGGTTAATAATGCTCTTCAGGTAGTCATTGGCATCTGCATACACCATACGCTCATACGCGTCGCGATTGTCTACCATGGAAAGCTGCAGGAACTGTACATCGCTAAAGCTGGTCAGCTGGTTTTTGAGCTGTGCATCTATCGCCTGCAGTTGTACCGGATCGGCGGTCTGCACATTGTTATCGAAGCGTACCAGTACAATGCTGCCTTTCAGGTCCTGCAGGTCTATGGTGCTGCCGTCTTTAGCATTGAAGACAACCTTCGGTTTATTTACTTCAAAGACATTCTGCATTTTAATAAGCTCGTGCAGCTCGTTCTTATAAGGCTGTGCCGGGCATTCATTAGCAAACTCAATGTATTCGTCCTTTACAATATCCAGCCCCAGGTAGGTAATGGCTTCCACCAGATAAACGGCCTGAATATGATATTTGGGCAGCGAGCGCAGGTTATCAGCCGCCAGCGCGTATAGGTGGTTGTAATACTCCTTGTCTGTTTCGGCGTTCAGCTGGTAGGTCTGGTTATAAAGATGTTGGATATAATTACTCAGAAAGTCCCGGTAGCTCTTCAGGCTTATAACGTCGTAGTTGTGCAGCTTTACTTCATCTATAAAGCTAAAGTAATCTTCGGGCAGCTTGTTTTTTTTGCCTTTAGCACCCTGTACGTGTAAGCCATAGGCAAACAAGGTGTTGGCCCACTCATACTCCAGGTGTGCCTGCTGATAGATAACAAAAGCAGGGCTTAGCTCATCCTTTTGTGCATGCAGGATGTTCAGCTTTTGGTCCCGGTCTTGTCTGGCCCAGGCAATAAATTCAGCAGCAGATAATTTTTTTGTTTGCTCCAGCAGCGCCTGGGTGCTAAGGTCGTACTGAAATGCATGCCGGGAAAGAAAGTTATTATCGGTGGCGCCTTCTCCGGTAAACTGCAGCGTTTTGCTGAAGTTGTTTGCATCGAAAGAAATCTGTAGCTGTGCCCCGGGCTCAATAAAAATAGAAGCAGATTCCTGCCCGTAAATGATACGTCCTATAACGGGCTCCCTAATGTAAGCTACAAACTGAAAGCTGTTTTTATCATCTAACCTGGTAGCAGACGCATGGTCTTCTTCACCCGGAACAAAAGAATACAGGATTACCTGCACCTGCTGGTCCTTTGCGTTGACTACTTCGCCGGAAATAGAAATATTGTTCACTTCTGCGAGAAGCAAAAGCGGCATGAAGCATAATACAACAATAGTAATAAACTTACTGAGCATTTAACAAGAGATCCTTTTTTGGCTTTCCTTACATCTGAAATGTAGACCCTGAAGAGGCAACGGCTGTACCTTAGCTGCTACAATTTTAGCAAGAAGTTGGATAATTAACTAATTAAATCAAATTTTTATGGAAAAATTACAAAAATTTTTCCTTTTTCGCTTTTTCAAAATTGTGAATCGGAACAACAATTTCTTACATGATGAACATTTGCGTTCATTAACGTAGTGGCTAATGAAAGGGTTTTGCAGCCTGCAAAAATAAAAAAGGAGGACGAAGTGCCCTCCTTTTTAAGAGAATAATCTTGTATAAATTTTAATTAAGGGCTAGTGCCTCTTCTATTTTCTTACGGGTTTCGGGTGCACTGGGCCGACTGGTGTTTGCGTCAACCAGGCGTCCTTCGCGGTCTATGAGCACATAACGCGGAATACCACGGATGTTGTAGGCTTGTGCAGCTGTGCTATTCCAGCCCTGCGATAACAGGTGTACGCCCTGGATCTGTTGTTTCTCTATCATTTTTTTCCAGGCATCGGGGTTGTCGTCTATGGACACGTAAAGAAAAACCACATCTTCACGATCTTTAAAATACGCCTTTAATTCTTTAGAAGCCGGTACTTCTCCAATGCAGGGGCCACACCAGCTGGCCCAGAAGTCCAGGTACACTACTTTGCCTTTAAAGTCAGAAAGCGACACTTCTTTGCCCTCCAGGCTGGTAAGTTTAAAATCAGGTGCAGGTTCGCCTGCAGCCAGTTTTTCTGCCTTTGCTACCAATTTATCCAGGCCAGCATGGTAGGCACGGGTATCGGAGCGACTTTTATATGACGCCAGTAATGGCTGCACCTGTTTAAGGCCAACATGATCTATGGCATCCTGTAAGATGTGTGCCTGCAGGTAGGCACGGGGCTCACCCTGCAGCTTTTTCTCTGCATATTCATACACCCCCAACAGGTAGTTGTTGTCTACGGTGGCACCTGCCTGTTCCAGAGAATCTGTGTATTCACGGGCTACAGTCTGGTACAGATAATTACGATAAACAGGACTTCCCAGGGCTGCCTCGTTATTCAGCGGAAGTTCCTTTTCAAAAGCATAGTAGCTTTCTTCTACAGGTTCGTGACCTTGTTTGTTGTTGAAATATGCCTTGAGGTAGGGATACTGCATTAGATCGTAGCTCCGGCCATACCGTATACCTTCTCTTAACTCCTGCGCAAAGGCTTTGGGGAGGTTTTTACCTTTTTCTTCCAGAAAAGCCAGGCGCTTATCGCGTATTTCGGTACTATGGGCCGTAAACGCCTTGGGATCTAATTCTTTTATTTTGGTGGTCATGTCTGCGGTAAGCCCTTCGTCGAAAAGATAATAGGCCGCCAGATAATTGTTAACATCTGCGCCGGCGCCACTATACTGTAGGCTTTCATCGAACTGGGAGGTATCCAGACTTAAAAAGAAATCTTTGCCAGGCTGCAGGTAAATTGCTGTGGTTTCATCACCATGGCCAAACCGGGCAGGACTTGCCTGCTTTACAGGTACTTCAAGTTTAAACTTGCCTTCTGCATCCACCTTGGCTGTATAGCTTTCACGCTCTATGCCAGGATAGGCCTTGCCCTCCAAACTAACTGTTACAAGATCGCCTTTGGGCGCAGTAATCTGTCCCGTAATTACCACCTGTGCTGCCACTGCCTGCACCAGCAGGAAAAGCAGAAGTGTGAGGCCAAAAAATTGTTTCATATGTAACGATTAAAGTAAAAAGATTACCAACTGAATTTCAGCGCCTTCTGTAGGAGTGAGAAATCAGAGAGCCTATTAAAAATAGAAAAACTCCCCGTTAAAAAGGGAGTTCTTTGATGAATTAACATTATTTAACTGTAAAGGGGCCATTCTGGTACAGGAACGGCAATCCCGCAGCATATTATAAGCTGCTAATCGGTATTTTTTGCAGGATCGTGCGAATAAGGTCTTTCCCGGTAACGCCCTCGGCTTCGGCTTCGTAGTTGAGCAGGATGCGGTGGTTCAGCACATCTTCGGCTACTTCCTTCACATCCTCAGGCAATACGTAATCACGGCCATCGAAATAAGCCACAGCTTTGGCAGCCAGGTTCATGTTAATACTGGCCCGGGGCGAAGCACCAAACTGTATGTAATTGGCTTCTTCCTTTAGTCCGTACTGCGCTGGTTGCCGGGTGGCCCATACCAGCTCTATGATGTAGCGCTCCAGAGAGTCATTTATGTTTACTGCATTAATCTCGTTGCGGATGTCAAAAATATCCTCTTTAGAAAGCACTGTACCAATCTGGGGGCGAAAAGAGGTGTTGGCCATACGCCGCATGATCTCCAGCTCTTCTTCTTTAGAGGGATAGCCCACAAATACCCGCATCATGAAGCGGTCTACCTGTGCTTCCGGCAGGGCATAGGTACCTTCCTGATCTACCGGGTTTTGGGTAGCCAGTACCAGAAAAGGGCGGTCCAGGGGATAGGTTGTGTCGCCAATGGTAATTTGCTTTTCCTGCATGGCCTCCAGCAGCGCACTTTGCACCTTGGCAGGAGAGCGGTTTACCTCATCTGCCAGAATAATATTGGCAAAAATAGGTCCCTTCTTTACCTCAAAATTGCTGGTTTGCTGGTTATAGATCATGGTGCCGATCAGGTCGGCCGGCAGAAGGTCGGGAGTGAATTGCAGGCGCTTAAAGTCCAGGTGCAGTACCTGCGCCAGGGTGTTTACGGTAAGGGTTTTGGCCAGGCCCGGAACGCCCTCCAGCAGAATATGGCCATTGGTAAAAAGGCCTATGAGCAGGCGGTTCAGCATGTGCTGCTGCCCAACCACTACCTTGCCTACTTCAAAAAATACATCTTTGAGCTTTTGCTGATGGTCCTGCCGCCTGTCAGCATCGCGATAATTGCTTTCGCCTTTGCCCTGCCCTGAAAAAAAGTCTTCCATATATTTTCTCGCGTATATTCTCTTTAAATACAGATTAAGAAAACGCTGCAGCCCCTTACTTGGTATTTGGGCTCGCTCCTAACTGTGTGAGCCAGACCAGTGATAATGTGACAGACTGTTGCCAGCTTAAGTTATAAGCATCGGTAACGGCCAGGTTTGGTTCCAGCCGGTTACTCAGGGCATTAGAGAACCGCCCTTCCAGCTGCAGCCAGTTTCTGCCAATTCTTACAGCCGGACCAAGCGAACCTAATAAGCCATAATGCCAGTCTTGCATTGGCTGACGCTTAAAGCCGGGACTTGCCTCCCCACTGTGCATTATTTTTTCACTTAAGATATAAGAGGCAAAAGCACCGGCACCAATCACCAGCTGAAACCTGCCATTTCCGACCATTACCACACTTTGCACTGGCAGCATGAGGTGCTGTTCCTGCATCTGGTAAGCATTGTCAGTGCCGGGAAACAGGTACCAGCCCTTTTGTTCCATTAGCAATTCCAGCTGCAGGCCCAGATGGGGAGAGCTTAATGTACGGAATACCACACCACCGCCAAGACCAGCCTCCCATTGCTGCTCAGGCTTTGGCGTTGCGTTGAATTGCATGCCATGCTGGCCATAACCACCCCGCACCCCAATCAGCTGCTGCGCCAGCAAAGAGCCGGTTAGCAGGCAAAAGCAAAATATTAAAATACCGTATTTCATGCTCAACAACAAAGATTAAGCTTTTGGCTCTTTTGTGCAACGAATTTAGGGTTTTACCCTTGAAACAGGCAGGCTTAGGGCAGCTTGAAATTAATGCTGCTAAACCATTGAAGAGAAAATACTGCTTAAACCAGGTCATTTTCAAGATGCTGATCAGCCACTGTTCAAGACAAATATTTATCCTGCGCTACACTGCAGGCAGTGTGTAAACTTACTAAGTTTATAGCAGAAAGGGCTAATGTTTGGCAGAATTAGGAGTGCAGCAACAGCGCATGGGTATGTACGCAAAGCAAAGCGGCAGCGATTTAACATTTCTGGAGGAGCTATCGGCCCGGGAGCTGGCTATACAAAAAACAGTGGCTACCGTAACAGGTACTGCTGCTTCCATAAACCAGGCCCTGCAGCAACAGGGAATCTTTGCAGCCTATCGCGAAATTCATCAGGCTTATGTGGCGCTGGCAAACTTTAAGCGCGAGCGCAGTACGCGCAACGAAGCCCTGAAACGGGCCATATTCTTAAGCTGGTACTGTGAAGTTGAGCCACCGGTTTTCACAGGCCTGGCCGACCTGGATGAAGATGCTGTTACCGAAGCTTATATTTTACTGAATAAGCTTATTGAAAGGGGATGGCTGAACGATGAGCTGGCCTGGATGTTAAAACATTATGCTCAATGGGACTGGACCATCCTGCAATACACCGAAAATAAAATTCATACACTCAGCAGGTGGATTAATAATGCAAACAAAGAGGCGGTGGGTCTGGTGGCGCAGCCAGCGAGCCTTCTCGCGGAAAGCATGAAAAGGCGGGGCCTGATGGGACTCTATTTCAGAGAATTAAGCATGGAATAGCACTGCTTTCCCGTCAACAGGCCATCGTGTAACGGAGCTGCTGTCGACGCATAGTCTTTTCTTATATTAACACGAATGTATGTATCAGCAATTTTGGCAATTTGCAGAGGTGTTTGTGCGTTTCTCGGAGCAGGAAAAGCGCCTGATCCAGGAATGTCTGGTGCTAAAAGATGTACCGGCCTTTTATACGCTGGTCCGCAGCGGCCAAACGGCCGGTGAAATCTACTTTGTCAATAAAGGCTGCTTGCGCTTCTATTATCCAAGACCGGACGGCCAGGAAATAACTGGTTTTATTTTCGAAGAAAACCATTTTGCAGGTGTGCTGGAGAGTTATTTAACCCAGACTTCCAGCAGTCAGGTGCTGGAAACGCTGGAGCCCTGCATGCTGCTGGCGCTCTCTTTCCAGGATCTAAACCAGTTGTACGAAAAGGTGCCTGCCCTGCATGTGCTGGTACGCAAGGTGCTGGAACAGCGCATGATTTATGCCCAGCAGGTAATTGCTTCCCTAATCATCAATACACCGGAGGAGCGCTACCAGCAACTGCTGCAGAAAAGACCTCACCTGCTCAACCGAATACCGCAGAAGATCCTGGCTACATATCTGGGCATTACGCCTGTTTCTCTGAGCCGCATCAGAAAAAGAATTTCTGGTAAAGAACGGAATTAACAATTGTAAACAGAGAAAGCTCCCGCTTTATAGATCTTTGTTTCAACAAATCAAACAAATCTATGAAAGAGCTACGGACCGAAATCATCATCAATGCTTCCTGCGAAAAGGTATGGCAGGTGCTTACCCGTTTTACTGAATATCCGGCCTGGAACCCATTTATCATTTCTATACAGGGTAAGGCAGAACAGGGCGGTGTTCTAAAAACAACCATGGTACAAAAGGGAAAACAGCACCATTTTGCCCCTATCATTACAAACTTTAAGGAAGAGGAGCAGCTGGAATGGTTAGGCAAACTCCCACTGGGCCTGTTTAAGGGCAATCATTATTTTCACCTGGAACGCCTGCAGCCAAAACAAACCCGGCTGCTGCACGGAGAGCGTTTCAGTGGCATACTGAGTGGGTTGATTTTGAATAAGATTGGGGAAGATACACTACAGGGTTTCCGGCAGATGAACCTGGCCCTGAAACAGCGGGCAGAGGCGCTGGCGTAAGCAGTACCATTTGCAGATGTAAAAAGATATTAAGGCCCCGGTTAATTTAAGTAGGTACTACTGCAGCCGGCTGCTTCCTGTTTTACCCCAACCGGGAAAAAGAGTGTGAACGTACTGCCTTTGCCAAATTCTGAACTTACGCTGATGGTGCCGCCTAACTTCTCTACGGTATCTTTTACAATATAGAGACCAAGGCCTGATCCTTGTGCACTGTCTGTAGCACGAAAGAACATATCAAAAATTTTCCCCAGGTATTCCTTTTCAATGCCCCTGCCGTTATCTGTAACACTTATTGCTATACCGGTAGCGGTAGGGGCGGTTTTAATTTCTATATAGAGATTATCCTGGTAGTAGTTATGGTACTTAATGCTGTTGGTGATAAGATTGCTGAGAATGATCTTTAACCTTTTGGGGTCAGAATAAAAGATAGCCTCAGGATCTATCTTGCGCAACAATACAATCTTTTCGGCCTTATCGTAATACTTAAGCTCTGCAACTATATTATCCAGGATTTCTGTGAGGTGAATGGGCACCTGCAGTATTTCTTTTTTAGTATTGGAGGAATATTCCATAATACTTTTAATGAAATCTTCCAGCTTTTCGATGCTGGTATGCATGAGCATGAAGTAATTCTCCCGGTTCGCAGCTTCATATTCATGCCTGGCAATATGTATGAGCCCTTTGAGCGACTTCAGTGGCGCTACCAGGTCATGCGAGGAGCGGTACACAAAGTTATCGAGTTCAGTGTTTCTTACGCGCAACTCGTTATTGGTAGCCCGCAGCTGTTCGCGTTGTGCCACCAGCTCCCGGGTACGGTTGCTGATGATGTTGGACAGGCGTTTGTTGAGCATGCGCAGCTTTTTGGTTCTGTAATGCACAGCCGATGCAATGGCTACCCCAAAGCAGATTAAGCTTAAAAAAATTGCTGTCTTGGTTTTAAACCAGGGTATAGGAATGGAAAGGTCTATGGCTGCAGGCAGCGACTCTTTTTTTTGTTGAAAGCGTGCTTTTACATGAAAAGTATAATCGCCGCCTCTCAGGTTGGTGTACTCCTTTTTAGTATCAGTTTTCCAGGCTGACCAGGTATGCTCATAGCCTTTAAGGTAGTAGCTGTATTCCAGCTCATCGAAATGGTACCCCGGTGTAGCAAAATGAAAAACCACTGAGCCTGCATAGTCTGCATCAGTAGACAAACGGCCATGTTCATTGGCTACCGGCATTTCCTGCTCGCCAATAATTACGTGCCTGATGATGGTTTTGAGCGCCTGCCCCTCTTGTGAAAGTGCTGGCTGATGCAGGTAATGGAGGCCATTATCTGAGGTAAGCCACAGATTGCCGCGCTTGTCTTTAAACAATTCCCGTAATGCGCCTACCGCAAAGCCATTCTCTTTATTATAGGTTTTTATAACATTGCCCGCCTGGTCTAATACAAATAAACCTCCCAGGTAGGTGGCACAGGCATATAGGCTATCACCCCAAACGGTTACACTATACAGGCTGCTTTTGGCCAATAAAGCATTTGCCTGCCCGGACCATTTTTTTGTGCGGTAGGTAAGGGTGTCTATTTCAAAAAACCCATTGTCGGCGGTAACAAGCAGGTGCTCTCCCCTGAGGCCCCGCAGGTATTGAAAGGCCGCATCCTTCTGAAAGTTAAACTGGGTATTGACGAATTGTACCTCACTGCCCCTGATACTTGCAAGCCCCTGTTTACTGGCAGAGGCGAAGAGCTGTTTGCCAATAGTAAAGATATAAGCTTGTTTTAAAGGGATAACATGTAGTGCCTGCCCGTCATAGCGGAGGATCATCTCCAGCGATCCAAAATAGACGTTATCTCCAACAGCAACAATCTGCCAGATGTCCTTTAGCTGTTCCTCTTGTTGCTGAAGCAGGTGGCGCAAGGAATGGTATTGATAACTCCCCAGGCTGTCGCGCTCCAGATATCCAAGCTCATCTCTTCCCCCTACATAAATTCTTTCCCCAACCTGGGCCAGCGCGGTTGCCGCAGAAAAATTTGCGACAGCTATAAGTCTCCACTGGCTGCCATCATATTCCAGCACACCGCTCTCATTGGCAAAGTAGGCAATGCCATCGGTGTGGGCTATGCCGGTATAATTAAAAGTAGAGGCTTTATAATCAACGGAGCCAAAGGTTTTAAAGACAATAGAATCGGAAGCGGCTCCTTTCACCACAGTAAAAGGGATAAGGAACAGCAATAGACATACTATGTTCTTCAAATAAACCTTCATTTGCTATAACTTCTGCGGCAGACTGTAGCTTCGGGATTAAGAATGCGGAAAGATCAAAAATATGGAAGTAGCTTAATGTTTAAAAGGCAATGTATGATAAAACCAATCTTAAGTTAAATATTAAGTGTATGTGCGCTAGCGATATATGAATTTTATGTGACTGGACTATCATGGCTCCAGGTGATAGGGTAGGCGGGCATATAATTTTAAGCCTTAATTTTCATATGGATCTGCAGCCTTGCAGGAGATAAGGCAGCTACTTAACCTGCCAACTGTTGTTCAGAAAGGGTTCCATTAGAGTTTGTTTAGAGAATTAAGGCAAATTTGCAACAGCGGCAAACCACATTGTTTTTATATCCGTTTGTAAGAGCATGAAAACGCAAAATCAAAGCCAGGAACAGCCCACTGATAGCTCTGCCGTCTTGCTGCAGAAACCTGCGAAGGATCAGGAGCGTGATGAGCTGCTGGCGAAGATTATTGCAGAAGATGCAGCTTTACTAAAACGACTGGGCCGATGATTGAGCAGGAAAGGCTGGAACAGCTGCACGAAATGCTGAACCATAAATTCTGGGGTGCTCAGGGTGTCCGGGATGAAGCAGCCCTTGCCTCTGCCCTTGCACGGCCATGGGCCAGTTTTGCTGAAAAAGAGCTTTATCCTGGCCCAATAGAAAAAATTGCCGCACTCACGGAAAGCCTTACTAAAAATCATCCGTTTCAGGAAGGCAATATGCGAACAGCCTATGTAGTGATGCGGCTTTTGCTGCTCGAGAACGGTCTCGACATAGCGGCCACTGAAGATCAGCGGCATGAACTAATGCTGGACATTGCCACCAGCAGAATTACGCATGCTGATATTATTGCCTGGCTGGAGCTGCACACCATTAGATTAGCGCAACCTTAAAACCAAATTAGCTGCGTTGTTGGGCTAAATATATTATGCCTTACTGCTGCTGCCGCGAGTAACAAGCTCATTGAATTGAATATGGAAAGAAACGTATTAAAAGCGAAGTTTATAAAAGAATTTAGCCTTGGGCCTGTTAATCCATTACATCAGCTGGTGTTAGACGAATGTTGCGAAACAGCCCTGCAGGTGGGGGGCGAACGTAACTACGGAACCCTGAAAACAGCGGTTTCCGTTGCCTTCCTCACCTGCCTGTCTGGCCTGAGGGCTGTAGTGGAAGAAGGGCTTAAAGACTATGACCGTGTAAAAATTGTGTACCGGGGCGAGACATTTATTTTTGATTCCATACAAGATCCGGCTTTCCAGAATACAGGGTTCAACTTCATTAAACACCAAAATTAATTCGCAGCAGCCGGTCTGCAGCCATTTCTCATAAGAAAAGGATCAGCGTGTATAAATTTGCTCAAAAGAAGCACTGCAGCTAATCTAATTTATAAATCAAACAATAGAGCCTCTGCAACTAGTTATTTGCAGAGGCTCTATTGTTAAGTATTAGCGCAAAATAAATGCAGTTATTCCCGGCTATTTAGTGATTACTTTAATCATGGTTCCGGACTCTATTCTGTCTGTTAGCTGCATACCATTCAGCACTGCCAGTTCTTCCATGCGGTCATCGGGAATCCGATTGCTGCGCAGCGCCTGGGCCAGCGTAGTGGCCTGCGGCACGGTTACAATGTCAATCCGTTCTGGTTTACGGTTTAGCTTATCAGGATCACTTAGTTTATTGAAGCCCTGCATTGTGCTGGTGAAATATGGCATATAGGTGTTAAAGTCATTGGCCGTACTGATACCCATAATGCTATAAATACTCTGTCCGTACTGAATCAGATAGGTGAGCGTGCGGATCACAGGCGACTGCTGGTCTTGTGGCTGCTGGTCGGCAACCATGGCCAGGGCAGGCAAGCCGTTTACCGTTACCTTTTTAGATTCTACCGGCTGCAGCTTGTAGTTCTCCAGAATCTGTTGTGCAGCTGCCTCTAATGACTGGCCCTGCGCAAGGGTAAGTCCCATAACGGCCTTGCCATCTTGTGGTGCCATTTGCACTGCCTGCGGACTGTTTTGGTGTATCCAGCTGGAAGGTATCGGAAACTGGAATTTCAATTCAGGATGGTAGAATACATTATTTTCTACAAAACCCTGCTTAGGATCTTCACCATAAATCATGCCGTCAATCATCTTCAGATAACTGTTTCGGCCCACTTCTGCATCTGTAAGCTTTTCTTTCTTCTTCCAGTCTGCCGCCATCTTATGAACGGTTTCGTAACGCTCTCCCGGATTAGGGTGTGAAGACAAGAAGTTGGGGATTTCTCCGGCGCCGCTTGCATCCTGCTGGCGTTGTAGTGTTCTGAAGAAGTCAGCCATCTGGGCGGCATCGTAACCAATCTTGGTAGAGTATTCTACCCCCAGCTTGTCTGACTCCCGCTCATCGTCGCGGCCAAACTTCAGGAAGAGCAGTTGTAGCCCCTGCATGGCCTGCTGGCCATATTGAGCAAAGGTAGGAGAGGCAATCATACCACCAATAAGGGCTACCTGGCCTAGTGTGGCCTTGGTTTGTTGCTGTGCCGAATGGCGGGCGGTAATATGGCCAATTTCGTGCCCGAGTACCCCTGCAAATTGGGCTTCGTTGTTGAAGTGAGCCATAATGCCCCGGGTAAAATAGACATACCCACCTGGTACTGCAAAGGCATTGATGATCGGTGAATCTACAATTTTGAATTCATATTTGATGTTTTTGCGGTGGGAGACACCGACCATTTGCTGTCCTTTTTGCTCAATGAAGCGCTGAAGCTGGGGATCTTCGTAAAGGCCAAACTCAGCCACAATCTGAGGATCTGCCTGCTGGCCCATGGCGACCTCCTGCTCAGTAGACATAAGACTCAACTGCCGTTTACCAGTTACCGGGTTGGTAGCACAGGAGTTGAATAGTAATAAAACTGCCGTTATATAGCAGGTAAATACATATTTATTCATGGTGTCAAATATTTTAAAAAGTTACATTTAAACCAGTGCATGCTAAGAATTTGCTGCACATCTAGTTATATAGCAACCATTATGCCAGTGATTTGTTGTAGCTCACACTGATGCTAGTATTTAGAACGTTTGCCAGCACGCTTCCGCAGGAATACTGAAATTGTAAAAATTGATTGCCTAAGCTTTGAAGTTTATAAGTGTTATTATTACATTTAATTATTGCTTTATGGGCAGCGTGAAATTTTTCTTTAATTGCGTTAAATTATGCCCGGAAGCCAAGCCATAGGTTTTGGTTTATGAGCTCAAGGAAAACCTTTCTATGCTTTTGGGTTTGTATATGCTTAGGTGCTGGAAGCAAAAGCTAAAAACTAACCAGAAACTGTTTTTTATAAATGCTTTGATGCGGTATCTGGATTTTAAATGTCTCTTCCAAACATCAGCATAATGAGTTGACCTAGAGTAGCTGCTTAACAATAATTGTCTAAAACCTATTAAAACAAGATACAAAATGACCATAGAAGAATTAGAAAGTATAACCAAACAGGTTCGCCGGGATATTGTAAGAATGGTTCATGCCTGCCAGTCAGGGCATCCGGGAGGCTCTCTGGGCTGCACGGAATACTTTGTTGCCCTCTATTTCCATATCCTGAAGCACAATCCTGACTTTAATATGGATGGTAAGGATGAGGATCTGTTTTTCCTGTCGAATGGCCATATTAGCCCGGTTTGGTACAGTGTACTGGCCAGGTCTGGTTATTTCCCGGTACATGAGCTGAAGACCTTCCGCAAACTGGATTCACGGTTGCAGGGCCACCCTACAACGCATGAAGGACTACCAGGTGTGCGAATTGCCTCCGGTTCTCTGGGTCAGGGACTTTCTGCGGCAATTGGTGCTGCGCTCACCAAGAAGTTAAACAAGGATAACAGCCTGGTTTTTAGCCTGCATGGCGATGGAGAGTTGCAGGAAGGGCAGATCTGGGAGGCCGCCATGTTTGCGCCTCATAATAAAGTAGATAATCTTATTGCTACCATAGATGTAAACGGTCAGCAGATAGACGGCCCTACTGAAACGGTGCTTTCACTTGGCAGCCTGCGCAGAAAGTGGGAAGCGTTTGACTGGGAAGTGCTGGAAATGAATGGAAACAGCATGCCGGATGTGGTACGGGTATTGGAACTTGCTAAATCCAAAGCCCATAAAGGCAAACCTATTGCCATTCTGATGCAGACCAATATGGGCCATGGCGTAGACTTTATGATGGGTTCCCATAAGTGGCATGGTGTAGCGCCAGATGATGCTCAACTACAGCAAGCGCTGGATCAGTTAGAAAGTACCATGGAGGATTATTGATAAAATAAGTATGTGGTGTTGTGTATCCGGCTTTCGGCCCGATTATGCCCACTATGCACTTGCTGATTTTTCACTATCCCTTATTCTCCACCAATATTAGACTCATGAAAAAATATACATACACTGAAAAACAAGATACCCGTTCCGGCTTTGGCGCAGGTCTGCTGGAAGTAGGCAGAAAAAATAAAGACGTAGTGGCCCTTTGTGCCGACCTGGTAGGTTCGCTTAAGATGGCGGATTTTATCAAGGAATTTCCCGACCGATTCTTTCAGATCGGTATTGCCGAAGCCAATATGATGGGCATTGCAGCAGGCATGACCATTGGCGGCAAGATTCCCTACACTGGCACCTTTGCCAACTTTTCTACCGGCAGGGTTTATGACCAGATCCGCCAGTCTATTGCCTATTCCAACAAGAACGTAAAAATCTGTGCTTCGCATGCCGGCCTCACGCTGGGAGAAGACGGTGCTACACACCAGATCCTGGAAGACATTGGCCTGATGAAAATGCTGCCGGGTATGACGGTGATCAACCCCTGCGATTTTAACCAGACTAAAGCCGCTACCATAGCGATTGCCGATCATATGGGCCCGGTTTACCTGCGCTTTGGCAGGCCTAAAGTGCCCATTTTTACCGCTCCCGATCAGGAGTTTAAGATCGGCAAAGCCTGGATGGTGAATGAGGGTGCCGATGTAAGCATTTTCGCTACCGGTCACCTGGTTTGGGAGGCCATACAGGCGGGAGAACAACTCGCAGAAATGGGTATTGATGCTGAGATCATCAACATACACACCATTAAGCCGCTGGACGAAGAGGCTATTCTAAAGTCTGTGGCCAAAACAGGTTGTGCCGTAAGTGCCGAAGAGCATAACCGCTTGGGCGGTCTGGGTGATAGCATTGCGCAAGTACTGCTAAAGAATAATCCTGTACCCATGGAATATGTAGCTGTAGATGACAGCTTTGGGGAAAGCGGCACTCCTGAAGCCCTGATGAAAAAGTATGGGCTCGATGCTGAACATATTGTAAAGGCTGTACAGCAGGTGCTCAAGCGTAAAAAGGCATTTGTTTCACAGGAATAGTGCTCTGCTGCCCTGGTATGTTTGCGACACAACATGCTGGGTCAGCAAAGTTTTTCCTGTTTACCCTTTTTACAAAAGATTTTTATGATGTCAACCCAAACGCCCAGAGCCTTCCTCTTTGATCTGAATGGTACCATGATCGACGATATGCACTATCATACCGAAGCATGGCATAGGGTGCTGAATGAAGATTTAGGCGCTACCCTGAGTGTAGAGGAAGTAAGGGGTCATATGTACGGCAAAAACATTGAGCTGCTCACCAGAATTTTTGGTTCCGACCATTTTAGCCCTGAGGAAGCCAATAGAATTTCGGTAGAAAAGGAAAAACGTTATCAAGACCAGTTTAGGCCGCACCTTAAGCTAATTGCTGGTTTGGATCATTTTCTGGAAGAGGCACGCCGGCAGCAGCTAAGGATGGCTATTGGTTCAGCAGCCATTACCTTCAACATAGACTTTGTCCTGGATGGCCTGGGCATTCGCCATTATTTTGATGCAATTGTAAGCGCCGATGATGTTGGCATGAGCAAGCCAGATCCGGAAACCTTTGTGAAAGGAGCACAACTTTTGGGTGTGCCACCAGCTGCCTGTATTGTATTTGAGGATGCTCCCAAAGGTGTGGAGGCTGCGCAAAACGCCGGCATGCCCTGTATGGTGCTAACCACCATGCACAGCAGAGAAGAATTTAGTGAATACAACAATATTCTGGGCTTTATCAGCGACTATACAGAAACTTCAGTGAGCAAAATTATGGCGCTGTGCAGCACTAAAGACTAGCGGAAACCGCTTGGTAAAAGCTGTTTTTAGAACTTATGTGCGAGGGTGTTCTTTTAAAATCTTTGCTGCGAAACATAAAATAGCTGTAGAAACAAACTGTATGTGAAAGTACATTTTATGCTTGCTTGATCATTAGGTAAAAGGATTTGGTATGAAAAAAGGACAGGCTACACTGCGTGATATCGCCCGAACATTGAATGTTTCTATTTCTACTGTTTCCAGAGCCCTGCAGGGATATGCCGAGGTTAACGAAGAAACGCGCAAGTCCGTGCTGCAAGTAGCAGAACAAATGGAATATGCGCCTAACCAGGTAGCGCAAAACCTGCGGTCTAACAAAACAAAGCTGCTCGGGATTGTTGTGCCGGAGCTGGCCACCCATTTTTTTTCTGCCAACCTTAGTGGCTTTCAGGATGTGGCCGCAGACAAAGGCTATAATGTTGTAATCTGTCAGTCTAAGGAATCTTATGTGGGGGAAGTGCAGAACATTCATACCCTGATGTCGAGCCGGGTAGATGGCCTAATCATTTCCTTGTCTAAGGAGACTACAGATTTTGATCATCTCAAGGTGCTCCATAACAAGGGAATTCCCCTGGTCTTGTTTGATAGGGTATGCGATCAGATCAATACAACCAGCATATTGGTAGATGAACATGATGGCGCCTTCATAGCCACTGAACATTTAATTAAGATGGGATGCCGGCATATTGCCCACCTTTCCGGTCCAGAAAATCTTTCCATTAGCAGAAACCGGCTGCAGGGATATACAGATGCTCTTCGAAAGTATAATCTTCCCATCCAGCCGGAAATGATTCGGCATAGCAGTCTGTCGGCTGAAGATGTGACCGCTCATGCTCAGGCGCTGTTGGATCTACCCCAGCCACCCGATGCTATTTTTGCCATCAACGATCCTGCTGCTATACAAGTTATGCAGGTTATCAAAGAAAGAGGACTAAAGATTCCGGAAGATATTGCCCTGGTAGGTTTTAATAACGAACCCATCACAGCCCTTTTAGAGCCCGCCCTTACCACCATTGCGCAGCCGGCCTTTCAGATGGGGCAGCTGGCAGCCCGTCATATTTTGGAGCAGATCATGAAGCCGGAAGAATTCATTCCACAGAAGATTGTACTGAAAACTACGCTTATCATCCGTAAATCTTCTCTAAAAAATAAAGTTTAATTGCCCGATAAGGCTCTGTGGTACAGATGTAAGTACTGGAAATGCGTATATAAAAGTCTTGTTATAGACCCAGGTTCTCGACTTATAAGCTTGCCTGGAAATTATGCAGAAGGCATTTCCAGGGTAGGGGAAGGCCGTTTGAGCAACGACTTTCAGTAGGTTATTGCTCAAGCAGAGCCATGAATTTTTTTGTGTAAACATTCCATTTCCTATCTTGCTATTATTATTCAAATGATAAAGTGTGAATATTTAAATTAAATGTTATTTTCACACTTCAAGCCATAACATTGGCCATATTTATTTTAATTCGATCCTAAATCAAGATTAACGTGATCAGATACGCAGGTCAAAACAGGCTCCTTGTTGCAGTAGACTGCATAATATTTGGTTTTGATGGCGATGATTTTAAGCTGCTCCTGATTCAGCGTGGCTTTGCACCTGAAAAAATGAAGTGGAGTCTGATGGGCGGTTTTGTGCAGATAGAAGAGAGTATAGATCAGGCGGCCAATCGGGTACTGAAACAGCTTACCGGCTTAGAAAATGTATTTATGGAGCAGTTGCATACATTTGGTGAACCAAACCGCGACCCTGCCGAAAGAACTATTGCCGTTGCTTATGTAGCCCTGATTGATATACAAAAATATGAGCAGCAGCTAAGCCAGGATTTTCATGCCAAATGGTTTAAGCTTGAGGAAATGCCTCAGCTGATCTTTGATCATGAAAAGATGGTGAACATGGCTAAGAACAGGCTTAAGTACAAAGCAGCCCTACATCCTATCCTTTTTGAGCTGCTTCCTGAAAAGTTTACCATTCCACAACTACAAACAATGTATGAAGGGCTGTACGAGACCGAGTTCGACAAACGTAATTTTTGCCGGAAGGTACTCTCCGCAGGCTTCTTGGTTAAACAAGATGAAAAAGATAAAGCTAACTCCCGGAAAGGAGCTTTTTTCTACAAGATCGACAAAGAACAGTACCAGGATAAATTCTCAGATTTTCTCAACCTGATCCCCAAACAGGAAACGCTGGTCTTCTAAAACAGTTTTATTGCTGATTTAAAACGATTGATATTTTTTATTTAAAAAATAAGTGTTAATTTGACACTACAGCAGCGGAACCCAAAGCGCTTTTGCTCATAAGCAGATAGTATCGCTTTACCGGGCTGTCAAATATTTATTTTTTAAAGCTGGCTGCGCTGGCTAGAATCAGAATATCATGGATAAGCACGCTTATGTGATTGGCGTAGACTACGGAACCGATTCAGTCCGGTCCGTACTGGCAGATGCGATTTCCGGAAAGGAAGTAGCCGCCAGTGTTTATTATTACCCCCGCTGGCAGCAGGGACTGTACTGTGTTCCGGCAGCCAACCAGTTTCGGCAACACCCGCTGGATTATATAGAAGGCCTGGAATTTACCATCAAAGACTGTTTGCAACAGGCGGGTACAGCAGTTGCCGCATTGGTGAAGGGTATTTCTATAGATACCACCGGCTCAACACCGGTAGCCGTAGACAAAAAGGGTACACCCCTGGCTTTGCTGCCTGGTTTTGAAGAAAACCCACATGCCATGTTTGTCTTGTGGAAAGACCATACAGCCGTAGGCGAGGCTGCCGAGATCAACACCCATGCTACCCGGTTTGAAACAAATTATCTTAAATATGTAGGAGGTATTTATTCCTCTGAGTGGTTCTGGGCAAAACTGCTGCGTACCCTCCGGGCAAATAAGCAGGTGCGCGAAGCTTGCTACTCCTGGGTAGAGCACTGCGACTGGATTCCCTTTCTGCTTACGGGCGGTGAGGATGTGATGGCAATGAAGCGCAGCCGCTGCTCGGCCGGACACAAAGCCTTGTGGGCTGCCGAGTTTGGTGGTTTACCGCCCAACGATTTTTTTGCATCTCTTGACCCGCTGCTCCATGGCTTTACCGAAAGGCTTTTTACAGAAACTTATACTTCTGATCAACCGGCGGGCAGGCTGGGCCAGGCCTGGGCCAACCGGCTGGGGCTCAGCACTGATGTGTTGATTGGTGTAGGTGCCTTTGATGCCCATATGGGTGCAGTAGGTGGTCAGGTAGAGCCTTACCATCTGAGCAAGGTTATGGGCACCTCTACCTGCGACATGCTGGTAGCTCCTGCGCATGAAGTGGCAGATACCCTGGTAGGCGGAATTTGCGGCCAGGTGCCGGGCTCCATCATTCCAGGCATGATTGGCCTGGAGGCAGGCCAATCTGCCTTTGGCGATACCTATGCCTGGTTTAAAAAGCTCCTGTTGTGGCCTATGCAAAGCCTGCTGTCACAATCAGCTGTGGTAGATGCGCAAACGGCCGCCCGGCTGGTTGAGGAGCTGTCTGCTAAAATAATTCCTGAATTAAGCCGTGCAGCTGACCAGATTCCCCTTTCAGAAGAAAATGAATATGCCATTGACTGGTTCAATGGCCGCCGTACTCCGGATGCCAACCAAATGCTGAAGGGCGCCATTGCCGGCATTGGCCTGGGCAGCGATGCGCCACGCATCTTCCGGGCGCTGGCAGAAGCCACCTGTTTTGGGGCAAAGAAAATAGTAGATCGCTTTGTAGAGCAGGGCATACCAGTAAAAGGCCTCATCGGCTTGGGCGGTGTAGCCAGAAAATCGCCTTTTATCATGCAAATGATGGCCGATGTGATGAACATGCCCATTCGCATTCATAAGTCTGAGCAAACCTGCGCCATAGGCGCCGCCATGTTTGCTGCTACAGTAGCCGGGATCTATGCTAAAGTAGAAGATGCTATGGCAGCCATGGGCCAGGGTTTTGATATGGAATACTATCCCGACCCGGCACGGGCAACCGTTTATGCCCGGCGGTACAGGAAGTTCACTGCCCTGGGTGAGGCTATTGAGGCGCAGACCAGCGTTGCCCCCACACAGGTAGAAGATATACAGGAATCAGTAGTTAGGTAGATATTGCAACTATGAGCAAGTATCAGGAGATACGGCAGGCCGCTTACGAGGCCAATATGGAACTGCCCAAACTGGGGCTGGTACTCTTTACTTTCGGGAATGTAAGCGCGGCAGACAGGGCAGCGGGTGTTTTTGCCATCAAGCCCAGCGGGGTGCCCTATCAGGACCTGACACCAGATAAAATGGTGATTGTAGATTTTGAAGGCAATACGGTAGATGGTAAACTCAGGCCGTCTTCAGATACCAAGACACATGCGGTGCTCTATAAATATTGGGAGAACATAGGCGGCATTGTGCATACACACTCTACCTATGCCACTGCCTGGGCGCAGGCTCAGCGCGATATTCCCATCTTCGGTACCACACATGCAGACCACACAACAGTAGACATACCCTGCGCGCCCCCCATGAATGACCAGATGATTCAGGGTGATTATGAGTACCAGACCGGCTTTCAGATCATGGACTACCTGCAGGAGAAGGGCATGCATTACGAAGAAGTGGAGATGGTGCTGGTGGGTAACCACGCCCCTTTTACGTGGGGCAAAACAGCTGCCAAAGCTGTGTATAACAGTGCGGTGCTGGAAGAAGTGGCCCGCATGGCCTATTTAACAGAACAGATCAGGGCAGATGCGCCCCGCCTGCAGGATTCGCTCATCAAAAAACATTTTGAAAGAAAGCACGGACCCCACGCTTACTACGGTCAGTAAGTGATGGCCCTGCTGCTGTAGCTTGAATACTAAAATACCAACCAATACTATTTAACTACCTAACCAACGCAATCGAATGACATCCGGATTTTCGACCCTGGACTATGTTATTTTTATCTTGTATGCCCTGGTAATCCTGTTCATGGGATTATGGGTATCTAGAACCAAAAAAGGCGTAGAAAAAACTGCTCAGGAGTATTTTCTGGCAGATAAATCACTTACCTGGTGGGCGGTGGGCGCTTCACTTATTGCAGCCAACATTTCTGCAGAACACTTTATTGGCACCTCGGGCTCGGGCTTTGCCATCGGCCTGGCTATTTCGGCCTATGAATGGATTGCGGCCATTGCCCTTATTGTGGTAGCCAAGTATTTTCTACCAGTCTTTATTCATAATGGGGTATACACCATGCCACAGTTTTTGGAGCAACGCTTCAACAGGGGTGTAAGTACCGCCTTTGCTGTTTTCTGGCTGCTGGTTTATGTTTTCGTAAACCTTACTTCTGTAAGCTACCTGGGCGCGCTTGCACTGGAAACCATTATGGGAATTCCACTGATTTACGGAATTATTGGCCTGCTGCTTTTTTCAGGTATATATTCTATTTATGGCGGTCTGGAGGCAGTTGCCTGGACAGATGTAGTGCAGGTGGCTGTATTGGTGGGTGGCGGTCTGGTTACTACCTTTCTGGCGCTGGATGCCGTAGGAGAAGGTAACGGGGTGATAGAAGGCATTGCCAATCTCTACCAGAAGGGCCGCGATCACTTTATGATGATCATACCCGAGAATACACTTTTTGTGCCAGACGGGGTAGGCGGTAAGAAAGATGCCTTTCAGGACCTGCCGGGTGTAGCGGTAATTGTAGGCGCCATGTGGATCACCAACCTGGGCTACTGGGGCTTTAACCAGTACATTATCCAGAAAGGCCTTGCAGCAAAAAGCATTACAGAAGCCAAGCGTGGCCTGCTTTTCGCCGCTTACCTGAAGATCCTGATGCCGGTAATTGTGGTTATACCCGGTATTGCCGCCTATGTACTGATCAACGATTATACTCCGGCAGAGCTCTCCGCTATTTTAGGTAAACCTGCCGAGGCCATTGGCACCATCACCAAATCAGATTCTGCCTACCCCTGGTTGCTGAAGAACTTTGTACCTGCCGGTGTAAGAGGTCTGGCGTTTGCGGCACTGGCAGCCGCCATTGTTTCTTCTCTCGCTTCCATGATCAACAGTACGTCTACCATATTTACCATGGATATTTACCGCTCCTATTTTAAGCCGGAGGCTACCAGTAAGCAGCTGGTGCGGGTGGGTAGAATTGTAGCCCTGGTAGCACTGGGTATTGCCATGCTGGTAGCACCCAGACTTAGCACGCTGGACCAGGTATTCCAGTACATACAGGAATATACCGGTTACATCTATCCGGGTGTTGTGGTAGTGTTTGCGATGGGCTTGTTCTGGAGGCAGATAACCCCCAATGCAGCACTCTGGACGGCCATTGCTACCATTCCGGCTGGTATCTTATTCAAGGTGATCAGCCCGGAAATGCCCTTCCTCCTGCGTATGGGGTATGTATTCATCATCCTGTGCGCCATTGCCTCCATCATAAGCTTTGCCGAGAAAGGACACAAAGTGAGCACCCCACTGCCTGAGCCTGCCAGACAAAATTACCTGGTGAAAACCTCCTACATCTTCTTTGCCCTGGCTGCCTTAACCCTGGTACTTACCCTTGTTCTGTTACCACAGTATGATTATCTGGGTATAGAGTCTGCCTTTATGCTGGCCGTGCTTTTTCTGATAATCGGCATTATCCTGTATACCAATGCCAAAATGGAAATGGCCGATAGAAAGGCGCTGGATTCAGACCCGGTATTGTATAACACAGGTACTCCTTTCAACATTGGGGCAGCCGGTATTATCCTCATCATTGGCTTGCTCTACTACTTCTTCTGGATGTAAAGCTGGCTACCGGCTACAGGTCTGTAGGCCGTTATTTTTTTAAAATATTAACCTTAAATAGATATGATTAATCTTAAGCAATTGGAAGTATGGTTTGTCACTGGCAGCCAGCACTTATATGGTGAAGAGACCCTTAACCTGGTAGCGGAACATTCTCACCAGATTGCCAAAGGCCTGGATGGTGCAGCACAAATACCTGTTAAAGTTATATTTAAACCGGTAGTGAAAACCACGGAAGAAATCTACCGGATCTGCCAGGATGCAAACGTGGCAGAAAACTGTATTGGTATTATTGCCTGGATGCATACCTTCTCGCCTGCCAAAATGTGGATTGGCGGACTTAAGATCTTGCGCAAGCCGCTGTTGCACCTGCATACTCAGTTCAACAGGGACATCCCCTGGAGCTCTATCGACATGGACTTTATGAACCTGAACCAAAGCGCTCACGGCGACAGGGAGTTCGGGTTTATGGTATCACGCATGCGCATAAACCGCAAGGTGGTGGTGGGTCATTGGCAGGAGGATGAAGTAAAAGAACAGATCAATGTCTGGAGCCGTGCAGCTGCCGGCTGGCACGACTGGCAGGGTGCCAAATTTGCCCGCTTTGGCGATAATATGCGTTTTGTAGCCGTAACAGAGGGCGATAAAGTAGAGGCCGAGTTGAAATTTGGCTTTTCTGTAAACACCTATGGCATTGGTGATCTGGTAAAAGTGATCAACGAAGTAAGCGATCGCTCGGTAGACCAGCTTACCCAGGAATACGAAGAACGTTATGCCGTGGTAAAAGCCCTGCGCAAAGGGGGAGAACAAAATGGATCGTTGCGTGAGGCTGCAAAAATAGAGCTGGGCCTTCGCAGCTTTTTAGAGAACGGTAATTTTAAAGGCTTCTCCGATACATTTGAAGATCTCCATGGCATGGTACAGCTGCCGGGCATTGCTGCACAGCGCCTTATGGGGCAGGGCTTTGGTTTTGCCGGCGAGGGCGACTGGAAAACCGCTGCGCTGGTACGCGCCATGAAGGTGATGGGCAGCGGCTTAAAAGGCGGTAATGCTTTTATGGAAGATTATACGTACCACTTCGAGCCCAACAATAACCTGGTGCTGGGCTCGCACATGCTGGAGATCGACGAGTCGATTGCCAATGACAAACCTTCCTGCGAGATTCATCCGCTGGGGATAGGCGGCAAAGCAGATCCGGTGCGCCTGGTCTTTAATGTAGCTGGCGGCCCTGCGCTGAATGCTTCGGTTATTGATATGGGCAACAGATTCCGTTTACTGGTTAACGAAGTAGAGGCTGTTGAGCCGCAGCACGAGCTGCCAAACCTGCCTGTTGCCCGGGTATTGTGGAAGCCTCTGCCCGATATGAAAACCGGCTGTGCTGCCTGGATTCTGGCAGGGGGCGCCCACCATACCTGCTACAGCCAAAACCTCAGCACCGAACACCTGCTGGATTTCGCAGAGATGGCTGGCATAGAGTGTGTGCTGATTAACAAAGATACCCGCCTTAACCAGTTCAGGAACGAGCTGCGCTGGAGCGAAGCTTATTACCAGCTGAACAGATAGAAGTAAAAGAAAAACAAAAAGCCCGTGATGTTCAATATCCCGGGCTTTTTTAGTGTTGCCTGGCTTTGGTTAAAACTTCATTATCAAACCACCATCGGCTTTGGCATCAATTCCATAAACAATTGCCGGAAGGCTAACCATCTGTTAGCTGAAAGAGTAAGGTACCTCGTTATAAGAAGGTAAGTGCCTTTAAATCCGTTTTGCGTTTGCCAGTGGGTACGCCACCGTTTTGTGCCAGCTGGCTCACGGAAGGCAGTAAGCTATTCGTTAAATATTTTTTCCTTTCGCCGCTGCAGGGATTTGTAACGGAATACCGCGTCCTCGGCAGAAAGCCTTAACTAGGCTACTACGCGCAATAGCAGGCATTAAACGCGCCCTGTACAAGTACAATCTTTTAAAGGCAGCCTTCAAAAAAATTCTCCGCAATCGTGTGAAAATTTATAAATGTATATTTCACATTTAAAAAAATAAGTGTAGATTGTACTATTAATAATTAACACTAAGACAACGAAGAATTTTTGATAATAAACGAAAAGAGGTTACGGCTATGAAGATCCCCTTTAGAAGAGCAGCAGGCTAGTGAGGCTTTAGCATACCAGGCTAAAACAGCGCAAATGGTTAGAAGAAAAGCCATTTTCATTTCAAAGTAACGCAGCAGACACGCAAGCAAAGTGGCTTGTTTTCCTTGATCCACTGATTTAGAAACCATCAGCACAAGCTTCTGTAACATCTCATTTTTAACTGATCATTTTTTGAAAGTTTGTTGACAGGCGTTTCCAACCAAATTCAATGCTAGATTCCAATTTTATTATGAAGAAATTAATACTCTTTTTTATCCTGTTAGGAGGCCTTATGCCTGCCGCTTTGGCACAGCAACAGGTAACCGGAAAGGTAACGGATGCTACAACAGCAGAAGGATTGCCAGGTGCGGCCATTGTTATTAAGGGAACCAACACAGGTACGGTATCAGACATGGATGGTAATTTCAGGCTGGACTTGCCCGGACCAGATGCTGTACTGGTTGTATCCTACATTGGTTATCTGCAGCAGGAGGTTAGTGTAGGCTCTGTCAGCGTGCTAAACATTGCCCTGGCACCGGATCTGGAGCAGCTGGATGAGGTAGTTGTTGTAGGTTATGGTAGCCAGAAGAAATCGGATATCACAGGCTCTGTTGCTATTGTGGATTCAAAAGAGATGCAAAAGTATGCTACCAGTGACGTTTCGCAATTACTACAAGGTAGAGCGTCCGGTGTACAGGTTACAGCAGATGGCCAGCCTGGAGCCAACCCAAACATTAGAATCAGAGGGGTAGGTACTTTTGGCAATGGCCAACCACTTTATGTGGTAGATGGAGTGCCAGTGGGTACATCAATTCGGGATTTTAACCCCAATGACATAGAATCAGTACAGGTGTTGAAGGATGCTTCAGCCGGTGCAATTTATGGCTCCCGTGCTGCAAACGGAGTAGTAATTATTACGACCAAACAAGGACGCAAAAATTCTCCTTTAACAGTGGGATATAGTGCTTATTATGGTATAGATGAAGTGTGGCAGCGCATGCCAGTGCTTGGTAGACAAAATTATCAGGTGATTGCCAATGAAGTGAGGATGAATGGGGGTAGGCCATTAATACCTGGAAATGACCCTGGTTCAGAGTTTTTCATTGATGATGTGGATACAGACTGGCAGGATGTAAGTTTGAAAAATGGAAGCAGGCAAAACCATAACCTGAATTTTTCAGGTGGCGGGGAGTATACAACTTATAATCTGTCATTAGATTATTTTAATAATGAAGGGATACTGGAAGGAAATGGACCAGACTATAAGCGTTACTCAGCACGTTTAAATTCAACAGCTGAAAAAGGAATCTTTAAAGTAGGCACCTCACTTTATTATACACAGTCTCATGAGAATTCATTGACGTTCCGCGGTGATGTGCTAACAGGTGGCAGACCTCCATTGATTAATGACATTACCATGGGTATTCCCACCTTGCCTGTATATGATGAAAACAATGAAGGTGGTTATGCAGGTACAAGCTCTACCATACATCAGGTAATTATTCTGAACGTTCCGGGAATCAATCATTTATTTGAGAACTGGGTGGATGTAGACAGAATTTTTACCAATGTATATGGTGAGTTAAAGCTGCTTGATACGGATGGACACAATTTGAAGTTCAAAACCAATCTTGGCTGGGATAAAACCATGACCCGTGATTTTTCCTTTGTACCCGAGTTTGAAATGGGATATTTCTTTGGCTCCGGAATATCACGTCTGGATGATAATAGCCGTCAGTATACAGTTGGGCTAATAGAAAATACACTTAACTACAACAAAGCTTTCGGAAAGCATACCCTGGACCTGCTGGTAGGCCAGACTTACCAAAAGAATGATTTCGTAGAACGTTTAGGCCATTCAGAAGCCTTACCGAAACCTTATTATAAGGTCCTGGCCAATGGATCCAACCAAACTGCAAGCGGTTTTGAGATAAATAGTGCTTTGTCTTCCTATCTGGGCAGAATAAATTATGACTTTGATAGCAGGTACCTGGTAACGGCCACCGTGAGAAGAGATGGCTCCTCCCGCTTTGCACCCGCCAACCGTTACGGTACCTTTCCCTCTCTTGCCTTAGGCTGGAGAATTTCGGAAGAAGAATTTTTCCCACAGACTAATGCAATTACAGAATTGAAGCTGAGAGGTAGTTATGGTCAGCTGGGTAACCAAAACATTGGTGATTATTTATACCAGGCGCGCATTAACCGGAACATGCCCTACCACTTTGGAGGAACAGATGGTGGCTATAATGTAGTTACTGGTGGACTTCAGACAAGCCTAGTTTCTCAGGATATCAAATGGGAAACTTCTACCATGTCTAATTTAGGTTTTGATGCAAGGCTGTTAGACGGAAGATTTGATTTTACTGCTGAGTATTATATTAAAGAAACCACTGATATTTTGGTAGGGGTGCCTATTCCGGCCTCTACAGGATCTATCAATCAGGCACCTGTAGTTAACGCAGGATCTTTAAGAAATAAGGGCATTGATCTCGAGTTGGTTTACCACAAGCTCTTGGGTGACTTTACTTTCGATATTGCGGCAAACATGAGTACGCTTAAAAACGAAGTATTGGCACTGGGCGGAAATAACGAGCCTATCTATGGTGTAGGTACGAAAACAGAGGTTGGCGGAGAGATTGGCCGGCATTTTGGTTATGAATATGTAGGATTGTTTAAGAGTCAGGAAGAAATTTCAGCACATGCACAACAGGATGGTGCTGCTCCTGGTGATGTGATGTTCAGAGATCAGCTTACTGTAGATACGGATGGTGATGGCATAGCTGATACCGCTGATGGAGTAATTAATGCAGATGACCGCGTATATTTGGGCAGTGGCATCCCATCAGTAAACTATGGTTTGAACTTCACCGCCAGGTATAAAAATTTCGACTTTACCATGTTTGCATCAGGAGCTGCAGGATATGAAATAAACAGTCGTCTGTACCGTACCCTCATGCATACTACAGATTACATCAACTGGCACGAGGATATTCTGGATCGCTGGACGCCTGGAAATACAGACACTGATGTTCCCCGGGTGGTTATTGATGATCCAAATGGCAATGGCAGAGATTCCAACAGACCAGGATGGCTTCAGGATGGAAAACACCTGAGACTAAACACCATCTCTTTGGGGTATAATCTTCCAACGGGTATTATCAAAGCACTGCAGTCTGCAAGAATTTATGCGACCTGCCAGAATTTGTACACCTTCCAGGCTTACAAAGGCTACAATCCGGATTTTACATCGGGCGTATTTGAGCCAGGTTTCGACAATGGTTCTTATCCAAGACCAAGAACTTATATGCTAGGGGTACAGGTATCATTCTAAAAAAGATCATTATGAAAACTATTAATAGAATTTTAATACTGGCATTTTCATTTAGCACCCTCTTGGCGTGCGATGATAAACTAGAACTGGCAGATCCTAATAACCTGACAACAGATGAATTCTGGGCCACGCCGCAACAGGCTATAGAAGGAACGAATGCCATCTATACCGCACTGATTATCGATGGCTATTACATGAGAATGATGCCTGCCCTAACCGATGGTAGAGGGGATGATATTAAGCAGGACACTCCCTGGTGGGATTTGGCTCAGGTGGCAAATTTTACTGCCCTTCCCACTACAGGCCCAGTGCAATGGCTTTGGGCGGCGCATTACCAGGCCATCTTCAGAGCAAACCAGGTATTGGAGAGAGTACCCGGAATTGAAATGGACGAAGCCTTGAAGAACAGGCTTTTGGGTCAGGCTTATTTTCTAAGAGGCCTATCCTATTTTAACCTGGCAGCAAATTTTAAGATCGTACCTCTAATAACCCAAGTTCCTGCAACTCCGGAGGAATACTACCCCGCTACAGCAACCGAAGAAGAGCTTTGGGCGCAGATAATATCTGATTTTACTGAAGCCAAAGGACTCCTGCCTGTTACATACAGAGGCCTTAGCGGGCCAGATGCCGGGCAGTTAGGTAGAGCCACCCAAGGCGCAGCAGCTGGCATGCTGGGTAAGGCACATTTGTACAGAAAAAACTGGCAACAAGCCGCTGCTGAATTTCAGCATGTAGTAGACTTGGCAAACCAGGGAGTGTATGGCTTGATGGAAAATTACTTCGACAATTTTAGCCCATATAGTGAAAACAATAGGGAATCTTTGTTTGAGATTCAGTTTGCTACACCAGATCAGGTAGGCGGAACGGTAAAAAATTACGGTGGAGAACCCGGTTCAAACTGGATGCAGGTATCCTCAGTTGGTCATACCTATGCAATGGATGGTTATGGCTATTCAGATTTCCTGCCTACCCGCTGGTTGTACAACGAGTACAAGGAAGAACAAACTGTAGATGGTAATCTTGATCCGCGCCTTTTTGCTACCATTGTTTCTTATGAACCAGAGGCTGGTTATACAACCGTTTATAATGGTCAGCCTTGGGAAAATCCTGAGGATGCCATATATCCAAGTAAGTATACCCATGCCAGAGTGCCTGGTTATAGCAGCGAAAGCCAAGGCGGTGTAGAGCTATCCGATATCAACTACCGGGTACTGCGTTATGCAGATGTGCTACTTATGTATGCAGAATCACTCAATGAACTGGGTCAGACAGACCAGGCCTACGATTATATTCAGCAAGTAAGAAATCGAGCCAATCTGCCAGACTTAAGAACAGCGATGCCAGGCATGAGCCAGGCAGAAATGCGCGAG
>JASLAE010000239.1 GCA_030147305.1 Cesiribacter sp. | reverse complement strand
AAAAATATCTTTTTCTGAAGCTGCCCGCAGATCTGCCTTCAGGGTGCCGCCCCAGCGCAGGTAAATTACATACTCCTGCCCCGGTATGGCCAAACAGTATTTATCCGGATACTCCAGCACCAGCTCCGGATGTGGCGCCATCTTCCACCAGTCTGCTTTCTGAAGGAAACGCGCCAGGTGACCCATCGAAACTGCACCTTCATAATCTAGTGTATTGCGCTCGAAGCCCTTCTCAAGCGGCCATGCGCCACCTTCTCCCGCCGGGGCTTCCGGAACATTGGCCAGCCATACATGGCCCCCGCCATACGTATGCCCCGCGGCACCGGAGAGTATGGCTGTCCAGGCGCCGAAACGTACATCGCGGCCCGTTGGGTTGCCTTCTATAAATTCGTACCAGGGCTCTGTTACCACAATAGGCTTTGGAGGCTGGGTGGCATACGACGCGCTGATTATATCGGGGATCATTTCATTGGCCATGCGGCCGTGGCCTACCTGCGTCTGGTTGTAGTCGAGCCACGGCTCCTGGTGCAGTATTTCTGCGGTAGACCACTGTGGCGCCTCTGCTCCGCCACTCCAGTTGGGTGGGGTATTGTGGGCACCAACAATGCGGTTATAAGGATCTTCGGCTTTGATCATGCTGCCAACCGCTTTCCAGAAAGGCAGCCCCAGGCCGCCGTAATTTTCGAGGTTATATTCACCGGCAATCACCCAAACCACATTGTAGGCACCCAGGCGGTGCATCAGGTAGCGCCACCAGCGTTTTATTTTTTCTTCACCAGCCGTTTTATCCAGATTCTCGCGGCTCCACCAACCATGCACCCACACCGTAATGCCTTTGCTGTTGGCGTAGGCAATCATGCTGTCTACCTTCTGCATATGCGCCACATCCAGCACCGAGTAAGTCGTGTCTAAAAGAGAGCTGGGTTTGCCCCAGCCATTGGCGGCCACAAACAGCTGGCCCAGGGTATAGCCTTTGGCGGCCCGGTCATCTACCAGGTTTTTATAGGTAGAGAAATGGATGCCGCGCTTGGTCCAGTTCCACCAGGTATCGCCAATCCAGAGAAAAGGCGTGCCATCGGCATATTGGAAATAACGGCCTTCCCCTGGTCCCTGCTCCATTACCTGTACCAATCCGCGGCGGGTGGGGTTTTCGGCCATGGCCTGCGGCTGCCATTCCTCAACCTCCAGGCGGCCTTTTACATTGTTGAGGCCTGCATCGGCAGAGCTGCTTTTGTACTCCCAGGTTCCGGTGGCAGGAGGTGCAAACCGCACTTTCCAGCGCTGGCCACCATCCCAAAAGCCAACGATGCGCAGGCTTTGTCCTTTGGCTGCTCCGGCAGTGCCCCTAAAGGTAACCGCTACCAAATCCTCCTGCTTCACTGCAGGAATTTCGGCATAAGGGTTTTGATACTTGTTCTTTGCGGTGAGCGTAAGTTCAAATACCTCCCACTTTTTAACTGCCGGCGGTGACCCCTGTACCTGATGATAGGCTGCACAAAGCAGGGAAAGTAGAAAAAGCAGCAAAAAGGAAGGATGATGTTTCATGTAAAATACGATTAAAGTAAAACTCATTTTTTATTCTGGGTGCTACTACCTTTTGCAGCAGCTTTAGAATTATTTATGGCCATTGCCGCCTGCAATCAAGGCTATTCGCGATGCTCCTTTGGTGAGTATAAATTCGAGCTCAAGGTCTATATCCTGGTGCTGCCAGTCCGTCTCAAGACGCTCCTGCCTCCCTTTGTCTGCAGATGAAAGCAGTATTCCTTCACCCGTACTTGTTTTAATGTGCCCGGCTTTTTCACGGTTTACCCACACATCGCCCACAATTTTCCAGGATGCATCGGCTGGCTTAAAGGCCCCGAGGTCCCTGAGTGGCAGTGTGTTTAGAAAGGTGCTGGTATCCTGTGCCTGTACCTGCTGTAGCAGGGATAGAAACAGGAAAAGCAAAATCCAAATCGTTTTCTTTGATTGCATCATCGATGAAACATTTATAAGCACCTTGGCCATAGAAGCTCGATTAGATTTTAACACGCTCGACCCTAAATCTTAAAATCTGATCTCAGCCGAAATAGCTATCTCAAAAAATAAGCAGTATCTGCTAAATACTACCTCCCGCTACACCAAAAAGCGTAAATACTTATTGAACAGCCTACTGCTTCGATAGCTGCAGCAGCACCACATCATGGGCAGGAATTTCGGTTATAAGGTTCTTTGCCATCGATACATTCTTTTTATTCCATACATCCTGTACCGTATAGGTGTCTTTTAGCTGAACATCCTTGCGGTCAATGAGCGGCTTTAGCACAAGGGGCTTTTTGTTTTTCGTGAAGGTACATTCCATGGTTTGCCAGTTCATTTCTACCCCAATTTTCTCGTTAAAGCGATTGAACAGACATAGGGCTACATCTCCCCCTGCTAAGGGCTTATAATAAACTTCAAATTCTCCCCAATCCTTTACCTTAAAACCCTGCTTTCCTAAAGCATCCTGGTTGATGGCAATGGCCTCTTTGTTGGTGAGAATAGTTTTGGTCGTTGCATCCATCGTGCTTAGGTCGTTGCCGGCCATCAGGGGAGCGGCCAGCATGCACCACAGGCTAAAGTGTGCCCGGCTTTCGCTTTCGGTGAGGCCGCCATTTCCAACCTGCAGCATGTCGGGATCGTTCCAGTGGCCGGGGCCTGCATATTCCTCCAGTCCCTGCTGCATGTCCAGGTTTATGATTACACCTCCGCCCCAGCACTTTCCTTCTTTGGCATCGGGAACATCCCAGTTGTTGCGGATATCGCCGGTGGTTCTCCAGATGTGAGAAACGTCCTGAGCCCACTCCCAAGGCTTGTTGAGGCCCCACTCGCACATGCTGAACACCATAGGCCGGCCGGCAGCATACAAGGCATCGCGCATCAGCGTATAAGATTCCTGTGCATTCTGGCCGTCGGTGTAGCACCAGTCGTGTTTCAGGTAATCTACGCCCCAGCTGGCATACATGAGGGCATCCTGGTATTCGTACCCCCGGCTTCCGGGCCTGTTCTGGCAGGTTTCGCGGCCGGCGCAGGAGTAAATGCCGAACTTAAGTCCTTTGGCATGTACATAATCGGCCAGGGCTTTCATGCCCGATGGAAACTTCTCGGGGTCTGCCACCACAAAGCCCAGGCTGTCGCGGCCTATCTGCCAGCAATCGTCTATCACAATGTATTCATACCCGGCCTCTTTCATGCCACTGGCCACCATGGCATCTGCGGCATCGCGTATAATTTTTTCACTAATGTCGCATTCAAACCTGTTCCAGCTGTTCCAGCCCATGGGAGGGGTCAGGGCCAGGTTCTGAAACTTCTGCCCAAAGCAGGGGGAAAGGGCCAGTATAAACCATAGAGTAATTGAGCCGAAGCTTCTTATAACGCTTGCTTTTATGTCCACTACCTTAAAATTTTAACAATAGAAAATGAAAAGGACCTGCATGTTGTGCCTAGACTGTCCAGGCATCATAAACCATTTTATCACAGAGGGTAAAGCAGTTGGCCATACGCCACCTGCACCGAACATGAAGTTAGAGAGTACGCTTTTTCAGTTCCTTAACTGCATAATCTGCTGCGCGGGCAGTAAAAGCCATGTAGGTGAGCGATGGATTCTGGCAGGCAGCGGAGGTCATAAAGGAGCCATCGGTCACAAACACATTAGGTGCATCCCAAACCTGATTCCATTTATTGAGCACCGAGGTTTTGGGGTCGTGGCCCATGCGGGCAGTGCCCATTTCATGAATTCCCCTGCCCGGGGTACCGTCGCCAATACCGCCGGAAACATTTTTGGCACCGGCCACTTCCAGCAATGCTATTGCTTCCCGGGCCATATCCTCCCGCATTTTCAATTCGTTTTCCTTAAGCTCACAGTCAATGGCGAGCACATTTAAGCCCCATTTATCAGTTTTTGTCTTATCGAGGGTAACTTTATTATCGTGGTAGGGAAGTATTTCTCCAAAGCCGCCTATCCCCATGGTCCAGGGCCCCGGCACGCTCAGGGCTTCTTTTAAATCTGCCCCAATACTATACTCGGCCACATTTCTGTTCCATCCTAACCTGCTTGCTGCTCCCTGGTATCCGTAGCCCCTCAAAAAGTTTCGCTTGTCTCCGTTTATGTTTTGAAAACGGGGCACGTAAATGCCATTGGGCCTGTTTCCATAATAATATTGATCTTCATAACCCTCTATTTCACCTCCCGCACCAACATTCAGATGATGATCCATAAGGTTATGGCCCAATTCCCCACTGCTGCTTCCAAGCCCGTCGGGCCATACATCGGTGGCCGAGTTCATCAATATCCAGGCCGAGTTCAGGGTAGAGGCATTCAGGAATACAACAGAAGCCTTGTACTCGTAAGTCAGGTTGTTTTCGGAGTCCAGCACTTCTACACCGGTTGCGCGCTTTGTGTCCTTGTCATACAATATTCTGGTTACGATGCTATGGGGCCTTAAGGTTAGGTTTCCGGTTTTGACCGCGGCCGGCAACGTTGAGGATTGCGTACTGAAATACGAACCATAGGGACAGCCAAACATGCATTTATTCCTGAACTGGCAGGGTGTTCTTCCATTATGAGGAACTGTGATGTTTGCAGAACGGCCAATAATCAAATGCCTCTGGCCTTTATAATGCTGCTGGATTCTTGCTGCAGCATCTTTTTCTACACAGGTTAAATCCATAGGAGGCAAAAACTCGCCATCGGGCAGGTGAGGAATGCCGTCTCTGTTTCCGCTAATACCTGCAAAGCGTTCTACATAACTATACCATGGGGCAATATCTTTGTACCTCACCGGCCAGTCAATAGCAATGCCTTCTTTGGCATTGGCTTCAAAATCCAGATCACTCAAACGATAAGATTGCCTGCCCCACAGCAGGGATCTTCCGCCTACCTGGTATCCTCTGAACCAATCAAATCGTTTAATTTCTGTGTAGGGGCAATCTTTATCGTTTACCCACCAGGGCAGGGTTTTTTCACTCAGGGAATGATGCCTGTTTAGCACAGGGTAGTCCTTTACCATCTCCTGGGTTCGGCGGCCACGATGTTTAAACTCCCAGGGTGCTTTGGTAGCATTGGTATAGTCTTTTACATGCTCTACATTCTTTCCCCGTTCCAGCATGATTACTTTCAGCCCCTTTTCACAAAGTTCCTTCGCTGCCCAGCCTCCGCTGATACCGGAGCCTATAACGATTGCATCATAAGTATTTTCAGCCATTTAATTCAGTGTTTTAGTTCTGTTACCAGTTTTTTAGCTAAGCCAAAAATCACAGCGTTCTGAAAAGCATAACAGCGTAAAAGATTCATTTTTTTTACACCAGGCTCACAATGAAAGGCCCGAATCTTCAGGGGATATAGATGGGTAAAGCATGGGTACTATCCGTTATCTTTTTTCATCGATCCGGGTGTTGGCATAAGCATGAAAGGCCGCGAAGGCATGGCGCTTTTTTAACCTGAAAAGGGCTTGTCATTGGGTTGGCATTGTTTTATGCTTTTTTGATGTGCCCTGCCAGTAAACCTGGCTTTACAGTTCCAAATGCCTTTGTGAAATTATAGATGTTTTTGCCTTTCCATAGATTTTTTCAAGAAGCGCGTCTGTAGTGAAAAAGCTGTCCAGCGCTATAGGATATAGTTTAAAGCACTGATGGAAAGCCTGATACTGCCCGGTTTTCCCCGGCAAGGGGGTAATGGGCAAGGGGAAAGCCCTGCTCTAAAAGTTAGAAGCAGGGCGTGTGATACTGATGTGCGGATCCTGCTGCCCGGCGGGTTAATGTTCAGTATCGGCCGTGGGTTTGTTCATCCAGTAAGAGGCTGTCAAAAACCAGCCGATTGTGCCGGCCAGCATCAGGGTCTTGTTGGTTTCCAGACTTATGAGCTGCAGGTAAACAAAAACGGAAGGCAGCAGCGTAAGCAGCAGGCAAAACAGGGAAAGCACATAAGCTACTTTTTTCATCAGGCTGGCATGGGTTTGGTGTTAGTAGGGTCTTTTTTTAAAGAGGGCATGTTTTGGGAACTGCTTTTTTGAAGCAGCTTGCTGGCCACTATATAAATAATAACAGCGGCAAACCAGCCCGGCAGGCCCAGAAAGAAAATCTCGATACCAAAGGCTATGTTCAGACCCAGACACAGCGCCAGCGTAAGACCCCAGGTGAGGGCTACAGACAGGTTAAAGGAGCTGCCGGTACGTTCGGCATAATTTTCCTGAAGTCCCAGTTTGTGCAGTACAAAGACATCGATAAAAATGATGGCACCCACCGGCATAAGAACCAGGCCATAAAGGGCCACAAATTCCAGCAGGCGCATAACGAGCGCCGGAAAGCAGGCGGCCAGTGTTGTGATCAGGCCCACAAACAGGGTTACTTTCCAGGTTTTCCATCGAGGGTTGATGGACTGAATGGCCAGGCCTGCCCGGTACAGGGTAGGGTTCGCGGTTGTCCAACCGGCAATCACCACACAAAGGGCTCCGGCGATGCCGGCTGCCCGGTAGGCGACAGGGCCCGGTGCAAACTCGGTACTGTTGTTTGTTTCCAGCAGAAACAGGGAATAGAGGATGCCTGAAGCGATCCAGGCAATGTAGTGCCCCAGAAATACGCCCGAGGCAGAAGCAAAGCCATACTGCCATTTTTTAGCGTAGCGAAGGATCGACATATCGGCCATACCGATGTGCATGGCCATGTTGCAGAACCAGGCAAAGAACAGGATGTGCCAGAAAGTGAAGGTGCTTTGGCCTGGCATGGCTACACCATTCCAGATCCTGGTTTCGGCTACCGGCCACAGGTCACTTAAAGAATTTACGCCCAATTGAGGCAATACGGCTACGGCTGCGGCAATGAACACCATGATCATCCAGGGAGCCGCCAGGTTGGACATACGTGATACCTGCTCAAAGCCAAACATGGCTACAAAGGTGGTGATAATGCCCACCACAAAAACCGTTACTACCCAGCCTATGCTGTTAGGGTACACATCGGTAAGGGACGGCATGGCCAGATCGAAGGGAATGCCCACGGCGGTGGCCGAAACGGCAATCATGGCTCCGGCCAGAAAACAGAACATGAGGGCATTGACCAGGTTATAGAGCAGCGAAAAGCGCTTGCCTGCGATCTTCTCCAGCTGGTAATATAGGGTGAGGCGGGTCTTCATGGAAACCTTGGCAGTAAGAAAAGCCCAGCTTGCCACCGCCAGCAGATTGCCTAGCAGCAGCCCAAACACCAGATCGCGAGCGCTGGCACCATGGGCAACAAAGAGCGGACCAATCACAAACTCGGTACCGGCCGTATGCTCTCCGGCATACATGCCCACAAAGCTCATCCACCCTTTGAGTTTGTTTTTAGGAATGGGCTCCCGCTCAAACTCATTGACAGCATCGAGCTTCTTGACAAAGTTCTTTCTTGTGAGCATGGGTAGATAAAAAATTGCTGATTAAGAAGATTATCTCCTGTAAGATACCTACTGTCCCGCAATCGTTTGTCCTGCCCTGTCCTGTTTTATGGCTGAGGCCTTAAAAAAACGTTTTCTATAGCTTTATTAGTCCTGAGGCTTGCATTATGCTCCAGGCAGGGGTAGGGTTGCTCCGGTAGAGGGAGCGGAAATAAACAGACCACTTCTTCAACGAGTGTCTACTTTGTTTGGGAAGCTAGCTGGTGATGGGGCATAATGGAAGATTCCCGCACAAGCAACTTTGTCTTCAGGCGAATGGATTGTGTGAGCTTTCTGGTGGGCTGCTGAATCTGGTTCAGGATATG
>JASLAE010000027.1 GCA_030147305.1 Cesiribacter sp. | reverse complement strand
AAAACCCATAGCTCTATGATATATGGCATAGCAGCTGGTATCAGGTCTTTTGCTTTTTCTTTTTTGCCGCCGGAAACAGAATATTGTTCAGGATAAGGCGGTAACCCGGGGAATTTGGATGCAGGTTTAGGTCAGTAGGTTCCTCCCCTACAATATGCTGGTAATCTTCCGGATCGTGCCCACCGTAAAAGGTCCAGAAACCCTTGCCAAAAATGCCGTGAATATACTTGGCTTCTCCGGCAGATTTGGTCTCGCCCAGCACCAGCACATCGGGTTTCACCAGCCCGTTACGAAAGGAGGTGGTTTGTCCCAGAAACCCCTTAATGGCACTTACATGGTTTTGGGTAAGCATGGTAGGCACGGGATCCCATTTAGCAGAAAATTCAAAGAGTTCAAAAAAGTCGTTCTGTTCGGTAAGTCCGCGCTCCCGGGGCTGCATGTCTATGTTGCTAAATTCGTAGACCAGCGGATTGCGCTCCAGCACAAAGTTCTGGAAGGCAAAGGTATTGCTGAAATCAAGCTTCTGCTGAGCACCCGGGTCGGCACCGTCGCCATCATACATATCTGCTACAATGTCTACTCCATCGGCCGCCAGGGCAATGTCGTAAGTATCGGTTGCCGAGCACATGGCAAATAAGAAGCCACCGCCGGTTACAAACTCCTGTATCTTCTTAACTACACCCAGTTTCATCAGAGATACTTTTCCATAACCATGCCTGCGGGCTACATCCTCATACTCCTGCTGTTGCTGTCTGTACCAGGGCTCGTTGCGGTATAGGGCAAAGAACTTGCCGTACTGGCCGGTAAAATCTTCGTGGTGGAGGTGCAGCCAGTCGTATTTAGGCAGGTCTCCGTTCAATAGTTCGTCATCAAAAATAACATCGTAGGGTATTTCGGCATAGGTAAGTACCATGGTTACTGCATCGTCCCAGGGCTGCTTACTCTTGGGAGAGTACACGGCAATCTTGGGGGCTTTTTCCAGCTTCATCACATCCTGGTTGGTAGCAGGGCTGGCAATTTCAGCAAGAATCTGGCTGCCATTGGCATCAGAGATCACCTCGTAGCTGATGCCCCGGATCACCAGCTCGTTTTCTATCTTTTGCGACCAGCTGCTCATAAAACTGCCGCCCCGGTAATTCAGCAGCCAATCTACCTCCTGCCCCTGTTCCAGCGCCCAGTAGGCAATTCCATATGCCTTCAGGTGGTTGGTCTGTTTTTCATCCATGGGTATGAGCAGGTAGGAAGCCTCACTCCATAGAGACACGAGCAGCAATAGTAGGGTGAGCAGGAGTTTATGCATAGCGTTTACCGGTTATACCTCTATTAACGAGCTTTATGTAAAAGATATACAAAATAACGAATCATTTGGTAATTTAAAGGCCTGAAGCCAATTGGGTTGATGCAGCACTGTTTATTACTAGCTAGCAATGCGCCTGTGCTTTGCCAGCGGCCAATATGATCTGTACATCAGCCCGGAACGCTCTCAGCAGATTAGCACCAATAGCTCCCAAGCACTAACAACGAAATAGCAATTTGGACTTACGCGAAAACATACTGGAAGGCCTTCGTTCCATAAAAGGCAATTTGCTGCGCAGCATTCTTACGGCAGCCATTGTAGCCATTGGCATCATGGCGCTGGTAGGCATTCTTACTGCCATTGATGGCCTGCAGGCTTCCATCAGTAATAATTTTGCTACCCTGGGAGCCAATGCATTCACCATAGAAAACAAAGAAGCCGGCAGCCAGCGCAGATTCCAGGGAAGGCAGGAAAAAAGTTATCCGGAGCTAAGCTTTTTTGAAGCCAATCGTTTCAAAGATTATTATAGCATTCCGGCAAAGGTCAGCATCAGTACCATGATTACCTGGGATGGTGAGGCCAAGTATGCCTCTAAAAAGACCAACCCCAACATGGTAGTGATGGGTGCCGACGAGAATTACCTGGAACTGTCTGGTTACACCCTTGCCGAGGGCAGAAATTTTACACCCGCCGAAATCCAGAATGCCACCAATGCCATTATCATCGGCCCCACCATCCGTGATGCTCTTTTCGAGAAAAATCAAAATCCGATCGGGGCAGAAATTGTGGTACTCAACAACCGCTTCCGGGTTATTGGGGTGATGGAAGACAAAGGTTCTATGGGCGGCAACAGTGGTTCCAGCAGGGCTATGCTAATGCCCGTTACGGGCGCCGGCAGGTTTGCCACCGAGCAGGCACTTTCTTATGTGATGGAGATTGTAATCAACAACCCCGCCCAGATAGAAGATGCCATGGGTGAAGCTACCGGCCTGATGCGCGCCATTCGGCAGGATCAGCTGGGACAGCCTGATTCTTTTCAGATCACACGCAATATTTCAGCAGCAGAAGAATTGGACGAAATGTCGGGCATGATGCGCATTGGCGGCTCTTTCATTAGCTTCATTACGCTTTTGGGCGCTTCCATTGGCCTGATGAACATCATGCTGGTATCGGTAACAGAGCGTACCCGCGAAATTGGGGTCCGCAAAGCCCTGGGCGCCACCCCTAAAAAAATTCGGCAGCAGTTTTTGATCGAAGCCATTGTTATCTGCCTCATGGGTGGCATCGTAGGCATTATCCTGGGCATTCTCATTGGCAACCTGGTTGCCGGCATGGTAGGTGAAGGCTCCTTTTTTATCCCCTGGCTCTGGATGTTAACAGGGGTTACTATCTGTATTATTGTAGGCTTAAGCTCTGGCTACTATCCGGCACGCAAAGCATCGCGCTTAGATCCGGTAGATTCCTTACGTTTTGAATAATTCAGGTAGAAATTAGATGTATTTTTACAGGATCTTTTTTATATTCAGCAGATTCTGGATCTTGCAATATGACTTCCCGGCTATACATCCTGTTTTGCCTGCTATTGGGTATAGGGCATTTTGCTGTTGCACAGCAAAATGAACTTGTGCTCACTGGTATATACAATGGCAAAAACCTGTATGTACAAAACCCTATTTCTACCAACCTCAAGGATTACTGCACCCGGGAAGTATATGTAAACGGCACGCTGGTATTTCAGAACCCCCGTTCCAGCGCTTACACCATCAACCTCAGTCACTTAGCAGATAAGAACCCGGTAGAAATTAAGATACGCTACAGCGAAGGCTGCATGCCAAAAATCATCAATCCACAGGTTGTACGGGCACTCGCAAGCTTTAAATACCTTGCCGTACATGCAGACAGCGCCAACATTAGCTGGACCACCAATAACCAGCAGAAAGGCGGTAAATTCTTTATAGAGCACTGGTATGGCGAGAGCTGGAACCCTGTGACTACCGTTGCTGCAGCGCCTGACCAGGCGCGTTATAGCAGTGCCGTTAGCCATAACTCCGGCAGCAATCGTTACCGGATAAAATTTCTGCAGGACGACGGCGAAATGTACTACAGCAATGTGCTGGATTACTCCTCGGCGGCAGAACCCATTTCGTTTACCCCCAGCCGCGTATCAGAAAAAATTTACCTGAGCCGCGACACTGACTATGAAGTAACAGACAACAAAGGCAAGCAGTTGCTAAAGGGCAAAGGCAACGAAATTTGGGTGGGCAACCTCTCTACCGGTGTCTATTACCTCAAGATAGACAACCGTACCGAGAAGTTTTTCAAGAAATAATAAAGGCGGAGCTACTCAATTCGCTCCGCCCCTTTCAAATCAAACCAATCAACGTTTAAAAATTATTGGTGCGCATAGATTCATCTGTATTCCATTGTTGGAAATACCGACCATCTTCTCTAGTTCACCAGCATCATTTTTTTTGTAAACCGTATCCTCAAAAATCGGGGTTTGCCGACCGTAAAGGTGCTTTCATTTTAGTAACTCAGTGGTATGAAGTTTATATCACATCTGTATCAAACTAGATTCCCATAAAGTTTTCCTGTATGCAAAAAGCTTCCGAACAGGAACTGTTTATCTGTAATTATCAATGTTCAGCCCCAGGATTATATCCCTTCTGGCTACCCACAAATCGCCATCCTTTGTAAGGGTAAGTATTCCCGAACTACCCCTGGGTTTATCCCGCTGCTCCGATTGGCGCAGCAATGGATCATCTGAGAAGTGGTAATCGTCTATATAATATTCATTCACGTCGGGCTCTTTAATGGTGGCATGGATATGGGCAGGATCGGCACGACTTGGATAGGTGCCGGGCCGCTGGGTATAAAAAGTATATTTGCCATCTGCGCCAGTTTTTATCCACCCGCGTATATAACCATGGCGGCGCGCCCAGCCTGTTTCGTCACCTCTGGTCGGATAAATGCCTTCCTGGTTAGTATGGTAGACATACAGGATAACTCCTTCTGCCGGCGTTACGCCATCAGGCTCATAAATGGTTCCGGTAATCTTTAAGGGAGTTCCCGTTTCTCCAAAATCCGGCAGGGTATCTACAGGCAATAATTCCTGATCTCCCCATTCATAAATGGCCTCGCAACCTTCACAGGGACCACCCACCAGGCTGCCCTGTTTCCTATTCGCCTGATTATCCTGCGCATGACATCCGGCAGCGATAAAAACAATCAGTAGAGAAAATACCAGCTTTGCCATAACTATACTTACTTTCTTTATTGGGGAATAGCTGTTATTAATCCTTTTGCCCTATCCGCCATTGCCAATGCGGTTACGCTCTTCTTCGGAGCCAGTCCTGCGACGGCGCTCAGGCTTCACTTCAGTATTACCGAAACGGTAGGTAAAGGTCAGTCGGGCCTGGTGGCTCTCCCAATACTGCCGTGTAGTGAAGTTAATACTTTCATAGTCAAATATCTCTACATACCGCAGGGTCCTTAGTATGTCATTATAGTTGAAGCGGAGGGTTGCTCTTTTATCCCAGAAATTACGCTGTATGCCTGCATTAAGGGCAAACTCGGATTTTGCCCGGAGCACCCCATAGACCGCCGGCGAGTTATAAATAGCAGATAATTCTCCCGTAAGACCTGCGGGCAGGGTAAACTGGTTATTAATGTTGGCATTGAAAGAAAACTGCCGGTTGTTGATCTGCTGGCCCAGGTAATTTCCCTTTAGCTGGTTGTAGTAGCCGCTCAGGTTGTTTTGCACTTCCCACCATTTGGCAATGCTCAGGGGTGCATTAATGCTCAGGTTAAAGTTGGTAAAACTCTGCAGGTTTCGCGCTATGCCAACACTCGCACGTGTTTCAGGATCTTCTTCCGGCACATAGGTGATGGCATCTGTGGTATGGCTAAAGCCAAAGGAGGTAGTATATACACTTTTAAAGGTATGTCTGAGCTCGAAATCATTGGTATACTGCGGCTGCAGCTGCGGGTTTCCCAGCGAGTAGTTGTAATAATCCCTGTAGATAGCAAAAGGGTTCAGGGTCTGGTAAGAGGGCCTGTTAATGCGCCGGCTGTAGGAGAAATTTAACTGATTACGTTCATCAAGCTTGCGGGTTAGAAAAAGGCTGGGAAAGAGTTTCAGGTAATTATCTTCGAGAACCGCCTGGAGCGTTGCCGCTTGTGTAGATTCGCCGCTATAAACTGTTTGCTCGCCTCGCAAACCCAGCTGAACATTAAACTTGCCAAGATCGCCTCGCCAGTTAACATAGGCTGCATTAATGTTTTCGTCATATACAAAGTGGTTGGAGCGCTCCTGGTCATGCACCCACTCGCCTTCTTCCTGCCGCTGAAAAAACACATCAGATTCTGTAGACACAAAACTGGATTTGGCCCCCAGCTCCAGCGTTCCCTTTTTATCCCCTAACGGATGCACGTAATCTGCTTTCGCCACCTTAATGAAAATATCGGTAGCAAACTTAATATCCATCAGCAGTATTTCATCGGCCGTCAGGCCTTTGCTGGCCCCATAGTAGAAGTAGTTGCTTAGCTCATCGGTATTATTGCCGTCGAAGCGGGAATAGTCTGCGTCGAAGGTAAGCTCCTGCCCTTCGCGTGCAAACTCGTGCCTAAAATTGAAGTTATACGTAAGGCTGTTATTGCTGAAGAAAGCTTTATTATAAGCATCCAGTGCCTGCACCTGTTCGCCCTGTGGGTTTGTAGCTACTGTGGTACTGATCATATCCCGATGCAGAAGGTAAAAATTACCATTAACCAGAAGACCAAGCGTTGTTTTATCATTCAGATACCAGTCGGCACCAGCCCTGAAGACAGGTGTTATAAGCCGGTAGGGGCGGTAGTTATTTACGTTGAAGATGGTAGTATCGGCAGGCGTGTAGCTATAGCGATCTACTGTAATGGTTTGTCCCCAGCCGCGGTTATACCGATAGTCTGCGTTACCAAAAAGGTTGATCCGTTTGTTCCGGTGGTTGAGATTTAAGCCGCCACTTACTTTCTCCCACCGCCCATAGCCAAGCCCTGCATTCACGCTGCCATTAGTACCAAAGCTTTTGTTCTTTTTCAGCCTGATGTTGATGATGCCCGATGTTCCCGCTGCATCGTATTTGGCAGATGGGTTGGTGATCAGTTCAATTTTATCAATAGACTCTGCCGACATGCTGCGCAGCATGTTGGATAATTCCTGGGAAGAGAGATAGGTCTGTTTGCCGTCTATCATCACCATCACCCCCTGTCTGCCTTTCATGCTGATGTTGTCGTTACCATCTATGGTAATGCCGGGAGATTTCTGAAGTACTTCCAGGGCCGTACCCCCACTGGCCAGAATACTGCCATCTACATTCACCACCATCCGGTCTATCTGCTGCTCTATGAGCGGACGCTGGGCCTCTACCACTACTTCTCCCAGCACAGCCTCTTCTTCTACCAGAGTAATTGGTGCTACCCGAATAGCAGCATTCTCTGCAGAGAGACTGAGTACAGCGCTTTCCGCACCCTTGTTGCCAAGCATTTTTACTTTTACCCAGTAATTACCGTACTTAATACCTTCAAAAAGATAAGCACCCCTGGCATCCGTTATAGCGCCTTTGGCAAGAGAGGAATCGGCCGTTTGCAGCAGCAGCACCGTAGCAAATTCTACTGGTTTTCCAGCTGCATCCAGCACAGTGCCATCAACTTTGCCTGTACCTTGGGCAAATACCGGAGCCGAAGCAAAGAGAATGATCAGGATCAGTAGTTGTTTTTTCATACAGGCTTTAGTTATTTGCTAAATTCCAACAGTAGGGCCTGGGATAAAAGTGAAGCGTAGCCAACTGCAGTATTTGTGTAGTGAACGGTAAGAACTGTGTAGCAAAACAACAGCAGTGTTAACGTTAGTACTTTCATTAATTTGCACCGCTACAGATAATTCTAAAACGTTTTATATGATGAAAGGCTGAAATTCGTGATAAGAAGCAATTTCTGGTATTTATGTTTTATGTTAGCATTTACATATTATGGGTGTTTTTGAGCAACTAGGTTCTCTTGCACTGGCAACTCGCCTTAAATTATTAGGAGAATTCTTAGCGAAGGATGTTGCCAATCTATACCGCCAGCTGGACATACCGTTCGAACCCCGCTGGTTTACGCTTTTCTGGGCCCTTAAACAGCAACACTCGCTCACGATTACTGAGTTAGCCCAGGAGCTAAAACAGACCCATGCAGCTGCCGTTCAACTGACTAATCTCTTAGAAAAGCGTGGCTTGCTCGTCAGCAGCAAAGACAAGAACGATGAGCGCAGGCGGCAGGTAAGTTTATCCCAAAAAGGCATACACTTGTTTGAAGAGGTAGAACCCATCCTGAATGCTATTGAACAGGCCAATACAGAGCTGCTCCTGCGTGCCGCACCGGACTTTTTAATCAACCTGAAGGCTATTGAAGAAGCACTGGAACAAAAGAGCATGCATGACCGCATTCTGGAGAAGCTGGGCATGATTAGCCGGGACATCACCATTAAAACCTATACTCCTGCTTTTAAAGATGCGTTTTATAGCCTGAACAGATCGTGGATAACAGAGCATTTCGGGCAGCTGGACGATGAGGATGTTAGTAAACTGGAGCTTCCTGAAAAGGAAATAATCCGCAAAGGGGGCACCATACTTTTTGCCCTGCATCAGCAGGATGAAGTGGTTGGCAGCATTGCACTGCAGCCGGCCGGCAAAGCTGTTTTCAGATTATCGAACTTTACTGTCAGGAAAAGCTTCCGAAAAAAAGGTGTTGGCAAAGCCCTTTTCGAACATGCAAAGTCGTACGCGCTTTCCCGGGGTGCCAGCAGCTTAATACTGTACACAAATCCAGTATTAGTAGACAGCATCAATTTCCTGATCAAATGCGGTTTTTACATGGCCCCGCTTAACCAGCAGGAAATCCTTACTTCACAGCGGCTGTCTATCAAAATGATACTCAACCTGCAGGACTAAGCATCTTTGCTTTTACGCCCGTGCGGATTCATGTAAGCTGGTTCGGCATTTCCTGGAGGCCGGCTATTTATGCATTGTACTACCGGAGCAGCCGCTTTGCTAACTGCCAGCAACTATTACAACAGAAAAGCTAAAAGCTTTAGCAGGCCTTCTGTATATTTGTCGTCTATTTCTAAAAGCCACTGGCCAGAGATAGAACCGAAGAGTCTGCTATGCCGCCCAAGCCCAAACGCCTTCCAAATCCTTTCCTGCACCACTTAAAAAACAGCCGCCAGCTGCTGGAAGATTTTCTGTATCAGTATTTGCCGCAACTGACAGGCATGGGAGCCATCAGCCGCATTAACCTCTACACCTGGTGTAACAGCCGCTGGTCACTTACGCCCGATGGCATGCAGGGACTGCCCTACATGGTGCTGGATGCCCTGCGCCTGCAACGCCAGCACCTGCTCCAGCATAAGCTTTCATTAAAACCGCTCAGTCTTACCTTATTAGGCGCTAAAGAAGATGCTGTGCTGCAAAAAGCCTTTTCACAGCTGCAGGAAAGCAGCAACCAAAGCCATACAGCCAGGGTTACTATTCTTCAATTGCCCTGGCAGGAGCAATTAAAGCAACTACAGGCCCAGTTGCTCAGACAGCCGGCAACAGAGCGCAATCTGCTCATACTAAATCCGCTGGAGTTATCACTGCCCAGGCTCCCGGAATTTTTACAATTACTGCCCAGGAAAGTGGATGTACTTATGCTGCTCCCTACAGCTGCACTTCTGCATGCCGGGGGAGTGGTACAAAAGATAGCACCTGCACCGGCAATAGTGGCACTTAGCAACTGGCTGGCCCCCTTTCTCAACAAACAAGAAGGCGAAGCAGCTGAAATTCCTCCAACAGCAGCCGAATTGATCCAACAGCTAAAAGCAGGTATTAGTGAGCAAAATACGCACTTTATCCTGCATCACCCACTGGCAGCAGAGGCTGCTCCCGTGCTGATGATGGGATTTACGACTGATGCGCTTATCATGGAAAAAATGCTACAAGCCAGGCAACAGCTGACCCTCCTCGCACAACAACAATTACAAGCCGGCAACCAGCTGGGTCTTTTTGGTGCCTGCATTGGCACAGCAGAAACACGTACGCCTGTCACAGAACACCTCCTGCAACTTTTTGCCCTGCAACCCGAATGGAATAACCAGTCTTTGTATAAGGCTCTGCTGCAGCAGGAAATTTTACCCCCCGAAGCCACAAAAGAAATTCTTGCCCTGCTAGCGGCAGGTAAGCTGGAAATGCTGGACGAGAAAAAGAAAAAGCAGCCTGTAACCGCTTCCATCGCCCTTTCACATACAGCTTATAAGCTGCCTGCACCGGCCCGATATTTCAGACTTAAGCAATAAAAAAGCCCCGTGGCGGGGCTCTATTTCTTGCATAATCTTATGCTAATCCTTTGTTACTGTAATGGTTCTACTGCGGCCATTTGCACTTACCACCAGGCTTTGATCGCAATAACCTTCACCAAAAACCAATAAAACCGGGAATTTATCTGGTCTGGTAATGACCAGCTCACCCTGTACCGGAATGAATACACCCTCTGCACTACACTGCACTTTGTAGATGAGGGTATTACGGATGGTGCTCGTATAAGCCTGCCCTGCCCGGTTGGTGCCAGTAGCACTGCCATCGATATGCCATTCATCGTCTGCAGGATTAATAGCGCGCATCCAGCTGCGCTGGTGATTCACCTCCCGTTCAGCCATTGTACCATCGGGCCAGGTTACCTTACCACCCATCAGTACAATAGAAAATGTTAGCATTGATGCACTTGGCTGGGTTATGTTCGCAATGACGCGGGTACCTTCTACCTGCACAGCATTCACAACATACTCTTCTAAGGTGGCAGTGATGCTTGAACCCGAATCAAAGATCCTGCCTTCACGCGTAATTATAATTTTACCTGAACGCACAGTTCCTCTGGCATCGGTACAAGTCGCACCAAAATCAATTGTGGTGGTACGGGTATCCGGATTATGGGTAACAGCAGCACAGGACGGGATAAAGAATGAAGAGGTGCCTACGCGCCCATTCTCAGCCGCTGTGGCTGCCTCGGTAATCATTCCATCCAGCTCATTATAGTAGGTATTCACTACTGCTTCATTCAATGCCTGATCAGCTTCAGCCTGATCAAGCTGTTCCATTTCGTCACGTTCACAGGCGGCAAAGAACAGCATGAGCCCCGACAAGAGCAGGGTTTCAATCTTTAGTTTCATAGGAGAAAGTTTAAGTTGAGGAAGCAAAGTGATTCAGCCATTAGAAGTTAATGGAGCAGGAGAAAGGCATATCACTCTTTAAGGCAGCGCCACTCATTTGCAACCTGCCCCCTTTGATTCGAAGTTTACCAAGAAGCAAAACACTTTTCTTTGCTATGAACCTCTAATCCTTACACTTGTACAGCAAGGAAAGCTTTTTCGAATAACTGATAAGCTGCTTTAGCGCCAGCCACTACCTGATCTTGCTGCTCCGGGCTTTGCGCCTCATGCTGCAGCAGCTGTTTAAAGCTACTCCAGCGGCGGCCCGTATCACCTCCATAGCAGCCATAATAATAAAAAGGCTGAAATTGCTGTAAATGCGGGTGCTGGTTCAGGGCTTTCAGAATAACCACACCCCCTAAGGTAGCGCCTTCCATAACATATTGCATTCCCAGGGCCTCACGCGAATTGCCGGGGTTTGGGCTTGGTAGCTGTGTTTCCAATTGTTTCCACACCGCTTCAGGAGAAACGCCTGCCTGTTCCAGGTCTTTTTCCAGAAGAGCTGTTTTCTGACGATCCGCTACTATTTCCTCCATGCCAGCCACTGCAGCCACGGCCTTTTCGAGCCTGCGGTGAGCAGCATAGTTGGCCTTGAGCAGCTTTACATATGCTGCATCCGAGAGTGAACCGGCCGCAAGTTTATCAGATGCGGCAACTTCTTCGAGCCGGTCATGTTGCAATCGGGTTTCAGTTCTCAGGCGCTCCAGTATCGTTACTCTATCTGATGTCATATTGCAGAATGAAGAAATATTGAGTATATGGCTTTACCCACAGCCTTAGTCTTGCTTGTTATTTTTACGGACTTCCTTTAACAACGCCAGCTGCCCCACATCGTTGTAGTGCAAACTACTTTCGTCCAGCATGAGGCGTACGGCATAAAGCAAAGCACTTTTATCTTTTTCCGTTACGGCTAAAGCCTGCTGAAGTTCTGCTACACTTTGTGCTTTAATGGTGAGGGCATTCCGGATCTGCTGGCGAAAACGGAACACCCGGCTGTCGTGGGTATCGTCTCCCTTCTGCTGCAGGCAAACATCGCAGATGCCACATTTTTCGTAATCATACTCGTTGAAATAATCAAGCAGAAAGCGCGTGCGGCAAAGATGTTCCTGCTCCACATAATCAATAACGGCTTCCGCTTTTTGGATGCTGATCTGTTTTCTTTCTTCCAGCTGTTTGAGCTGCAGGGGCAGTTTGGCGGCATCGTGCCGGGGCGTCAGGAAAGTGATCTGGGGCTTGTCACGCTGTGGCTCGTAAGCCACTACCTCCATTTTTTGCATAGTGTCCAGTTTCTGACGCACCCCATTCACTGTATCTTTTATCTGGCGAGCCAGTTCATTCTCGGAAATGCGGGTGTAGCCGGTAAAAATTTCGCCACCATAGATGCGCAACAGCGCCTTGAGCAGGGGCTCCAGCTTTGCATTGGCAATCTGGAAGGCATATAAATCCTGCTGCGACAGCAGGATATGCAGGCGCGAGGGAGCATAAAATGCTTCGCTTAATTGCAGGAAAGCCTGCTCCTCCAGCTTTTTGATGGCATGCCAGGTCTGGTTGGGCTCCAGGCTGTAGGTGCGGCAAAAATCGTCCAACTCAAAATCATAAGAGGAAAACTGGCTACTGCCAATTGCCAGCTTATAATAATTTGCCAGGGCCTGGTAGGTATGCCTGATAACCTCCGGTTCGGGAAATTCCCGAAGGATCCGCTCCCGCAACCGGCTTACATCCTGTTCATCGACCAGCATCACGGCATACGCTTTTTTGCCGTCGCGGCCGGCCCTACCAGCCTCCTGGTAGTAGGCTTCCAGCGTATCTGGCAGGCCAAGGTGTACCACTACCCGCACATCTGGCTTATCGATGCCCATGCCAAAAGCATTGGTGGCCACTACCACCCGCAGACGCCCCTGCATCCAGGCATCCTGCCGGCGCACCCGCTCCTCGTGGGTAAGGCCTGCATGGTAATGGTCGGCACTGAGGCCCCACTGGCGTAGTGCCCGGGCTACCAATTGTGTTTGTTTGCGGCTACGGAGGTACACGACTGCCGTACCCGGCACCTTTTGCAGGATTTCCAGCAGTTTGGCAGGCTTGTTTTCTTCCCAGCGAACACTGTAAGAAAGGTTATCGCGCGCAAAGCTTTTCTGCAACTGCAGCTGACTGACCTTAAAGTGCAGTCTTTCCCGAATATCTTCCGCCACCTTTTTAGTAGCGGTGGCGGTAAGGGCAATACAGGGCACCTCGGGGATGAGCTTTCGAAATTCTGCAATCTGGAGATAGGCAGGCCTGAAATCGTAACCCCACTGCGAAATACAATGGGCTTCGTCAATAGCCAGCAGGTTAACCTTCATGCGCTTAACCCGCTCCTGCAATAACTCGGTCAGGAGACGTTCCGGCGAGAGGTAAAGGAATTTACGATCGCCATAAACACAGTTATCAAGCGCCACATCGATCTCCCGCTTGCTCATGCCGGAGTACACGGCTTCCGCAGCAATACCCCGCGCTTTCAGGTGCTCTACCTGGTCTTTCATCAGGGCGATCAGGGGCGTGACCACAATACAAACACCTTCCTGCAACAGGGCGGGCACCTGAAAGCAGAGCGATTTACCACCCCCGGTAGGCATTAACGCCAGCACATCCTTCTTTTCCAGCACCGCTTTTATAATATCCTCCTGCAACGGCCTGAATGCCTTGTGGCCCCAGTACTGCTGAAGAATTTGTTGTGGCGTCTGCTGCATGCCTGGAGGTAGTCGTTATCTGGTAGCTGGTTGAAAGCTGAAATTACCAATTATCAATCACTAATCTAATGGGCTTTCCCAACATCAAGAAAAATCAAGCGCTTTTGCCCATTGCCCTACCAGCAAATTAGCACAATCGCCTGTTATCTCCTATGTCGTTTTTCCAGCTCGGCAACCACTTCATCCAGTTCAATATCTTTGGCTTCCAGCAACACCAGGTAATGGTAAAGCAGGTCGGCGGCTTCACCTAAAAAAAGGTCTTTGTTATCATCTTTGGCCTCTATGACTAATTCTACGGCTTCTTCTCCTACTTTTTGAGCTACCTTGTTAATGCCTTTGGCAAACAGGCTGGTGGTATAGGATTTATCTGAGGGGTTTTGCTTACGGTCTTTGATGATGCCGCGCAGCTGGTCTATAAAGCCGGTACGGCTGTTATTTCTTTCGTTAAAGCAGGTATCGGCACCGGTATGACAGACAGGGCCTACGGGCCGTGCCTTGATCAGCATCGTATCTTTATCACAATCGATGCTTATGTTCTCCACCTCCAAGAAGTTGCCCGATGTTTCGCCTTTTGTCCATAGCCGCTGCTTGCTTCTACTCCAGAAGGTAACCCGTCCCTCCTGCTGGGTTTTCTGCAAAGCTTCGGAGTTCATATAGCCCAGCATCAGCACTTTTTGGCTTACAGCATCCTGCACAATAACAGGGATCAGCCCATCGGTTTTATCGAAATCGGGTTGTATGATGTCTTGGGTCATTTGTATAGAGATAGAATATGAGTTTATCCTTAGTGTTTAAAAAAAGCGAGTGGGTGAATATTCATTGTTTACATCCTAAACCGGCAAAACCTGTTCTTCGAAGCAGCCATCATTTTTTGATTCCTACTTATTCAATCCGAATAGGCAGACCTTTCTCGCGCAAATAGTGCTTAAGATCGGGAATGGCTATTTCTTTGAAGTGAAAGATGGATGCGGCCAGGGCTGCATCGGCACTGCCTGCATCAAATACATCGCAAAAATGCTGCATATTACCAGCCCCACCGGAAGCAATGACCGGCACAGACAGGCTGGTAGAGATTTTTGCGGTCAGGCTGTTGGCAAAACCTGCTTTGGTGCCGTCATGGTCCATAGAAGTAAGCAGGATTTCTCCGGCGCCCCGCTCTACTACCTCACGGGCCCAGGCTTCGGTTTCCAGCTGCGTAGGCGTACGGCCGCCATGGGTGTGTACTAAGTTTTGAGCTCCCACGCTGCGGGTATCGATGGCTACTACCACACACTGGCTACCAAATTCCTGTGCCAGCTGGTCTATTAAATCCGGATTTCTAACAGCCGAAGAATTAATGGAAATTTTATCGGCGCCGGCATGCAGCAGCAGCGACACATCTTCTATGGAAGCGATACCACCGCCAACTGTAAAAGGTATGTTAATAACGGAAGCTACATTTTTTACCAGCTCAGCCAGGGTTCTTCGCTTCTCCACCGTAGCTGTAATATCTAAAAACACCAGTTCGTCGGCACCCTGCCCGGCATAGAGCGCTGCCAGTTCAACCGGATCGCCGGCATCACGCAGTTCTACAAAGTTGACACCCTTTACAGTTTTGCCATCCTTGATGTCAAGACAGGGTATGATGCGTTTGGTTAGCATATTGCTGATTGCTGTTTATTCATGTAAATCATCCGTGTTTACTTATTCCACTCCCGGCTGCTGCCCTGCATTATTTTCAAATGCTACGAGTTCTTCTATCGATATACGGCCTTCGTAGATGGCTTTGCCGACAATACAGCCCCAGCAGCCCAGCGCGCGCAACCGGTGCAGATCGTCCAGCGTAGCCACACCTCCGCTGGCAATGAGTTTAAGGTCGGGAAATTCGGCTAGAATATCCTGATAGAGTTGAAAAGATGGGCCCTGCAGCAGTCCGTCTTTGCTCACATCCGTGCATACCACATAGCTTATGCCCAGCCCTGTGTAGCGCCGCAGGAAAGGCATCAGCTGTATGCCGCCCCCTTCCTGCCAGCCACCAATGGCAATTTCTCTTCCCCGCACATCAGCCCCCAGGATGATGCGATCTGGCCCCCAGCGGGTAATCCACTGCTCAAAGAGCCCGGGATTTCGTACCGCGATGCTTCCGCCGGTAATTTGTCTGGCTCCGGCATCAAATGCTGCTTTCAGGTCTTCATCAGATTGCACGCCTCCACCAAAATCAACATGCAGACTGGTTTGGCCGGCAATCTGCTCCAGCACAGGCAGGTTAACAATCTTTTTCTGCCGGGCGCCGTCAAGGTCTACCAGGTGCAGGCGTTTTAGCCCGGCTGCTTCGTATTGCCGGGCAACAGCAAGCGGATCGCTGTTGTATTCTTTTACCTGATCATAATCGCCCTGCGTGAGTCTTACGCAATTCCCTCCTATGAGGTCTATGGCTGGAATTATTTTCATCACTTACGGAACATGGGCGTTAACACTAAAGCAGGAAGGAGTTTTTCGGCTCTATTGTCTTTCGCCAGATACTAAACTATTTTTAAAAAATTCTCAATAATCCGTTGACCCGTTTTGCCACTTTTCTCGGGGTGGGCCTGCAGGGCATAAAAATTATTTTTGTGGAGTGCCGCACTGTAAGAGATCCCATATTCAGTGGTCCCAATAGTAGCTCCAGTCAGCTCTGCATAATAACTATGTACATAGTACAAATAGCTTTCTTCCGGAAGATCCGTGAATAGCGGGTTTCCGGTTGGCTGTAGCTGGTTCCAACCCATATGCGGTACTTTTAAACCATGATTAAACTTACGAACAGCCACATCAAAAATACCCATACAAGGGGTATCTCCTTCTTCGGAGTGCCTGCACATAAGCTGAAGGCCGAGGCACACGCCCAGCACCGGTTGCTTAAGCTCTGGTAGCAACACATCCAGCTTACGCTCTTTCAGGTAACGCATGGCTGTACTGGCTTCGCCTACACCGGGAAAGATCACCTTGTCCGCTGCCCGCAGGGTGTCTGCATCATCGCTGATGCAGGGCTCCACCCCAAGCCGCTGCAGGGCATAGGTTACCGAGCGAATATTCCCGGCATTGTATTTTACAATTGCTATGTTCATGGTTATGGCTGATGGTAGTGCCTATCAGGAGCTAACACGGTTCTTTGTAATACGCTTCGCCAGCTCTTCTTCTATTTGTGGAATAGAAGCATACAGGGCCTCGTAAGAATCTACAATATAATAGATTGGTTGAAAGATATCTTTGCGGTAAGGTGTATCCAGCATGCGGGCTACATCATAGGTCCGCAGTTCCGGCTGATCACTCAGGGAATAGAGGGTTTCACCGGCAGAAGACAGAATGCCGGCACCGTAGATACGCAAGCCGCCTTCTTCCTGGATAAGCCCAAATTCAATCGTATACCAGTATACCCTGCTCAGCAGTTCTATAGCCCAGGGATCTTCGATATGACGCAGGGCAATTTTGCTGAGGGCCTGCAGAAAATCGACAAAAGGCTGGTTTGTCAGCAGTGGAACGTGGGCAAAAACATCATGAAACATATCGGGCTCTTCCAGATAATCGAGCTGTTCCATCTTTCGCAGCCAGGTGGTGGCTGGAAACTTCTTCTCCGACAGCAGCTTAAAAAACACATCATCGGCTACAATGCCCGGTACTACCGTAAGTTCCCAGCCTGTATAGCTCTTTAACAAGGGAGTGGTCTCCTGAAAATTAGGGATCCTTTCAGGTGTATACCGAATGCGCTCAAGACCTTCCATAAATTCGGCGGTAGCGCGACCAGGCAGGTTCTTAATCTGACGTTCAAAAAGTATTTTCCAAACGGCAAAATCTTCGGGTGTGTAGCGATCGTAGTGCTGCTGTAGCATATTTTTTTGTTTTAGATGAAAAATAAAAAACCCGTTCCGGGCTTCGGAACGGGTTGTTGTATGGTTAATTTCTTTTTGCTTATCCTAAAGCACATACACAACTATTACCGAATCCCCAGTTTTCGGGCAGATGATAATAGCCATGGTAGTATGCTGTGCAATTGTTCATGCTGTTCAAATATACGGCCTCTTTTCAAAAAGGCTGCAAGCTAGTTAATTTTTTTTCAGCAAAATGCAAAAGTACCCTGGCCTTGCGGACGTTTGCACTGTGCATGTAGGCTATAACTAATGTAGAGGCAATAATAATTTAAGCTGTAATGATCTACAATAGAAGCACATAAAGGAAGGCGTTATACACGCGCTCCAGATTGCTTCATGCCTGGGTGCCGCCCCCAGTTATGCATCTATAATAGGCTGATACCCTGCTCCTTACATACTTCCAACATAGCCTCTGGCCATAAGCTGGCCTGCACTTCGCCAATGTGCTTGCTACCCAGCAGAAACATACAGAGTCTGGATTGGCCAATGCCTCCCCCCATAGTTTGGGGTAGTTTACCCGCCAGCAATGCTGCGTGAAAGCCCAGTGTGCTTTTTTCCGGACAACCTGCGATGGCCAATTGTCGTTGCAGGGCATCGGCATCTACGCGAATGCCCATAGAGGACAACTCGAAGCTTCGCCCCAGTACACTGTTCCAAACCAGGATATCACCGTTTAGCCCTTTAAAGCCTTCTGCCGTAGGAGTAGTCCAGTCGTCGTAGTCAGGTGCACGGCCATCATGGGGCTCTCCCCCGGCAATAGCCCCACCAATGCCAATAATAAATACAGCACCCAGGGCTTTGGTAATGGCATCTTCCCGCTGCTTAGGGCTTAGCTTCGGGTATTTTGCCTGCAGCGCTTCAGCATGCACAAAGGTAATTTCTGCTGGCAGCTGAGGCACCAGCAATGGCCACTCGCTGCGCAGGGTTTCTGCCGTGGCTATGAGTGCCGCATAAATCAATTGTACTGTTGCCTTTAGAATATCCAGCTTGCGATCTTCTTCTGTAATGACTTTTTCCCAGTCCCATTGATCTACATACAGCGAATGGATAGGACTAAGAACTTCATCGGCCCGGATGGCACGCATATCTGTATAAATGCCTTCACCGGGTTGCAAGCCCAGCTGTGCCAGTTTCATGCGCTTCCATTTGGCCAGGGAATGAACAATCTCTACAGTACCGGCTCCAAGGGCAGGCGCAGCAAAACTTACCGCCCTTTCGGTGCCGTTCAGGTCGTCGTTAATGCCAGTTCCCCGCATGACAAACATGGGCGCTGTTACTTTGTAAAGGTTCAGGTGCCCGGCCAGTTGTGTAGAAAACTCAGCCTTTACGAGCTCAACGGCTTTCTCCAGTTCCAGTGGACTTAGGGAAGCTGTTGGTGTTTGGGTAGTAGTTGCAAGTGTTGACATAAAAGATATTTGTTTTAGGTTGTAAAATATTGATCGTTGAAATTGATGGGCAAGAAAAAAGCCCTCTACCATGAAGTGAGAGGGCTTTCATATGGACATGACCATGCCGGCTCACCTTAGTGTGGAGAGTTATTATTGTAATTATTATTGATGGTGAGCTGGTACAAAGTCTTTACTTGTTTTTGTGGTACAGTGCTAAAATTGGCCAATAAAAAAGCCTTCCCTGTTTAGAGGAAGGCTTTGCTGATATATTCTTTATCCGGTTGGATTTAAAGCGCTGGCATCAACAATAACCTTCCTGTACCTGATTATTAATCAGGCAATTATTGAAAAGATTATTATTGATCTGATAAAGCATTTGCTTTTTCTTTCGATTATTTACACCAAAATAGAAGGAACTTTACGAATTACCAACAAAAATGTATAAAATGTTGAATTCTTATTTCCTGATAATTGTCTGAGTGCGGTCCGGGCCGGTGCTGATTATGTTCACCGGCAGCTGCAGTTCCTGCTCCAGGTAATGTACATAAGCCAGCAGGGCTTCAGGCAAATCACTGTATTCAGTTATTCCCTTCAGACTTTGATTCCAACCCTTCAGGCTTTTGTAGACAGGCTTTACCGTTACCGCATCCAAATCATACGGTAGCTCCTCGGTACGGGTGCCATCCGGCAATTCATAGTGGGTACAAACCAGGATCTCATCAAATATGTTGAGTACGTCGGCTTTCATCATAAATAGCTGCGTAACGCCACTCAGCATAATTGCATAGCGCAGGGCAGGCAGGTCCAGCCAGCCACAGCGGCGGGGCCGGCCGGTGGTAGAACCAAACTCGTTTCCTTCTTTGCGCATGCGCTCCCCTGTTTCGTCATGCAGCTCTGTTGGGAAAGGGCCGCTGCCTACGCGGGTACAATACGCCTTGAAGATGCCATACACCTCACCCACCTTGCTGGGGGCAATGCCTAAACCTGTACAGGCACCCGCAGCCATGGTGTTGGATGAGGTTACATAGGGGTAGCTGCCAAAATCAATATCGAGCAGGGAGCCCTGAGCACCTTCGGCCAGTACGCGCTTGCCTTCTTTCAGGTAGTTGTGGAGCTGGTATTCCGTGTCTGAGATTTTACATTCTTTCAGGTATTCCAGCGCTTCGAAAAATTGCTGTTCTGCCTCAGCCAGTTCTATGGGTTCGTTATAAAAGGAAAGCACTGTCATGTGCTTATCGCGCAGGCTCTGGTAACGTTTCTCAAAATCGGGCAACAGCAGGTCGCCTACCCGTATGCCCTGGCGGCCAATCTTATCGGCATAGGCCGGTCCAATCCCTTTAAGGGTTGAACCTATTTTACTGAGGCCTTTGGCCTTCTCAGAGGCAGCGTCCATAAGCCGATGGGTGGGCAGGATCAGCTGGGTCTTTTTAGAGATAAAGAGGTTTTTGCGCGCATCGATGCCATATTTCTTCAGGCTCTCGATCTACTTACGCAGAATTACCGCATCCAGCACCACGCCATTACCAATAATATTGATGATGTCCTGACGGAAAATGCCTGAAGGAATCTGGTGCAGCACGTGTTTGATACCGTCAAACTCAAGGGTATGGCCGGCATTGGGCCCACCCTGAAAACGGGCTACCACCTCGTACTCGGGCGCCAGAAAGTCCACAACTTTACCTTTGCCTTCGTCGCCCCACTGAAGGCCCAGTAATACGTCTATCTTCATGTTTATAAAAAGCAAACAATCTTTGCCGCGGGCAAAGGTAATTCATTAATGCAGGAAGGCAAACTGCCCCAGTGATTTAATCAACAGCCTGGGGCGCAGGCTCCATGCGGTATTCACAATTTTCTTTCACACAGCTTCCATACAGGATAAGCCGGTGGTGCAGCACATTAAAGCCCAGCATCTCGCCGGCCATCTTCTGAATGTTGTAAATACGCGGATCGCAAAACTCCATCACCTTATTGCATTCGGTGCAGATCAGGTGGTCGTGCTGCTTAAAGCCATAACTTTTCTCGTACTGCGCCTGGCTTTGCCCAAACTGATGTTTACTCACCAGGTCGCACTCCACCAGCAAGTCGAGCGTATTGTAAACAGTAGCGCGGCTTACCCGATAGTTCTTATTTTTCATGCTGATGTAGAGCGACTCCACATCGAAATGCCCTGCACGCGAATAAATCTCCTCTAAAATGGCAAAGCGTTCAGGTGTTTTCCGCAGCGCTTTGTTTTCCAGATAGGCAGTGAAGATTTTTCGTACTTTATCAAAAACCTCTTGATTCAGTGCCATAATGTATATTGTCTTTTGAGTCAGCAATTAAGCAGAAAGACTACTTAATACAATTCAATCATCAAGCACAGGGTAGCCCGTTAAACTACTGCTGTGGGCCTGTTTCCTGAATTCTGACTACGAATTTGTGTTCTAAGTTCAGGTAAATCTAAATGCTTTATTTACGCCCTCTACCTTTTCCAGCTTTTTAATGAGCAGGTCCAGGTGGCGCGTATCATTCACATACAGGCGAATGGTACCCTCAAAGATACCATCTTCTGTTTCAATAGAAACAGACTGCATGTTTACGTGCAGCTCATCGGAGATGATTTTGGTGATATCATTGATGAGGCCTACACGGTCCATGCCATCGATTTTAAGACCTGCCAGAAAAGCAATCTTTTGCCGACTGGTCCATTTAGCCTTTACTACCCTGTAGCCGTAGTTGGAAAGCAGCTCCACCGCGTTTGGGCAGGTAACCCGGTGAATCTTAATACCTTCATTTACTGTTACAAAGCCAAAAACATCGTCGCCAGGTATGGGGCTGCAGCAGCGCGAGAGCTTATAATCTACCAGGTTCATGTCTTCGCCAATGAGCAGGTAATCCTGATCGGGGCTCTTCGCCTTCTTGATCTCCTGCTCAAAGGTGCGGGCATCCTGGATCTCAGGCTTTTTCAACTGCTGGCGCACCTCCCGAAATTCCCGGAAACGTTTAATGTCTTTGGGGTCTATCTGCCCTACCCCAACTTTATAAAAGAACTCAAGCCCTGTTTTACAATCAAAGAACGCGCGCAGCTGGTTAATAATTTCCTGGTTAGGCTGCAGTTTCATTTGCTTGAGTTTGCGCTCTACAATCTCACGTCCGTCCAGGGCGGCAGTCTTTTTATCTTCCTTCAGGCACTCCTTTATCCGGGCCCGGGCCTTGGAGCTCACCACAAAGCGCAGCCAGTCTTCGTGAGGTTTTTGCTTATCGGAGGTAAGGATTTCTACCTGGTCACCATTTTTAAGGGTATGGTTCAGCGGCACCAGCCGCTGGTTTACCTTGGCACCTATGCAGTGCGCCCCTACTTCGGTGTGTATATCAAAAGCAAAGTCCAGTGCAGTAGCGCCTGTAGGCAGTGTTTTGAGCTCTCCCTTTGGCGTAAAAACAAATACTTCTTCCTGAAAAAGGTTGGAACGGAAATCATCAACAAACTCAATGGCGGAGGTATCGGAAGCTTCCAGCATCTCGCGCACACGCCCTATCCACATTTCCAGCCCCATCTCTTTGTTAGGAGCCCCTTTGTGCTCCTTATACTTCCAGTGCGCTGCATAGCCTTTCTCGGCAATTTCGTCCATGCGGTCGGTGCGGATCTGCACTTCTACCCACTGGCCGGTGCTGCTCATAACGGTGGTGTGCAGGCTTTCATAACCATTGGCCTTGGGGGTACTGATCCAGTCGCGGAGGCGGTCGGGGTTAGGCTTATAGAAATCCGTAACAACGGAATAAACCTGCCAGCAGGCAGCCTTCTCCTGCTCGCTGTCTGCATCTATGATTACCCGGATGGCGAACAGGTCGTAAACTTCTTCGAATGGAATATTCTGCTTGCGCATTTTATTCCAGATGGAATAAATGCTTTTCGGGCGCCCCTTGATGACAAAACGCAGGCCAAACCTTCTGAGCTCATCTTCTATAGGCTTGGTAAACTGCCGGATAAATTTGGTGCGGGCCACCTTGGTGGTACTGATCTTGCGAGCAATTTCCCGGTAAGTTCCGGGCTCTGTGTACTTTAAATAAAGATCTTCCAGCTCACTTTTAATGGCATATAACCCCAGTCGGTGAGATAGGGGCGCATAGAGGTACATGGTTTCCGAAGCAATCTTGAGCTGCTTGTGACGCGGCATGCTGTCCAGGGTGCGCATGTTGTGCAGGCGGTCAGCCAGCTTAATCAGGATTACACGCACATCCTCGGAGAGGGTAAGCAGCATCTTGCGGAAGTTCTCTGCCTGCTGGGAGCTGCCATGCTCAAACACGCCACTGATTTTGGTAAGGCCATCGATAATGCGGGCTACTTTTGCGCCAAAGTCACGTTCAATGTCCTCCAGCTCCAGTTCGGTATCTTCTACCACATCGTGAAGCAGCGCAGCTACAATAGAGGTGGTACCCAGTCCTATTTCATCTACGCAGATCTGGGCTACCGCCAGTGGGTGATAGATATACGGCTCTCCGGACTTGCGGCGCATCTCGCGATGGGCTTCACTGGAAGTATGGAAGGCCTTTTTGATGATCCTGGCATCTCCATCCTTGAGGAAGGGCTTGGCATGCCGAAGCAACTTTCTGTACCGCCGAATTATTTCCTGCTTCTCTGCTTCAAGATCTATGGTTACCATGTAATCGTGCTCACTTAACCCCAATTAACAAACGGAAAGAATGGAAAAAAAATCCTTAAATTTATTGTGAATAATTGTGGACGAATTAAAAATATCTATTTACCTTTGCCTACCAATTTAAATCAGCGGATGTGGCGAAATTGGTAGACGCACTAGACTTAGGATCTAGCGCCGCAAGGCATGGGGGTTCGAGTCCCTCCATCCGCACTATTTCGAACCCTCGGTTATGATTTTTTACATCATAGACGGGGGTTTTGTATTTTTGTACCACCCTATTAAGGTTTAGAGCTTTGGACATTCAGTTAGACAAGAAAAATCCTACCGAGGCTTCCATTAAAATTACTTTAAGCGAAGCGGATTACCAACCTAAGGTAGAAGAAAAAATCCGGGATTACAGGAAGAAGGCACAGATAAAAGGATTCCGCCCAGGCAAAGTACCTGATAGCCTTATTCGGAAAATGTATGGCAAGGCTATTCTGGTGGACGAAGTTAACCAAGTGCTGAACCAGTCGCTGCAGAACTACCTGCGCGAGCAAAAAATAAACGTATTAGGCGAGCCCTTGCCCCAGCGCGAAGAGGCCGAAAAAATTGATTGGGAAGGTGGCAAAGACCTTACCTTCACCTATAACATAGGCATGGCCGGCGATTTTAGCCTGAAGCTGGATGAGCTGAAAGTAACCCGTTACAGTGTAGAGGTAACCGATGCACTGATTGACGAAACCATTGAAAACATCCGTACCCAGCCCCAGCTGAGCGAGTCTGCAGAAGTAGACGAGTACCAGGAGGGCGATCTGGTGAATGGTGTTTTAAAAGCAGAAGAAAGCGACTTTAGCCACAGCGGCCTGCTGGCTCCTACAGACCTGAGCGCCGACACGCAAAAACTGTTCAAGGGCCTGAAAAAAGGAGATTCTGTTTCTTTCGACATAAAGGAAGCATTCTCTAACCCTACTGCGCTGGCTACTGCTACCGGCCTGAGCCCAGAAGAGGCTGCGAAACTGGAAGGTGACTTTACATTTACAGTAGAGACCATTAACCGCCGTAAACCTGCTGAGCTGAACCAGGAGTTTTTCGACAAAGTATTTGGCCCCGGTGCAGTTTCTTCTGAAGAAGAATTCCGCAACAAGGTAAAAGAAACCATTGCCGAAAATTATAACCGCGAATCTGAGCGCCTAACCAACAACAAAATTCGCGAGGAGCTGCTAAGCAATACGGAAATTGCCCTGCCCGACGATTTTCTGAAAACATGGTTAAAAGCCACCAACGAGAAAATAAGTGATGAAGATCTGGAGAAGGAGTACCCTATTTTTGCAAAAGACCTGCGCTGGTCGCTTATCCAGAACCGCATTGCCGAAGAAAACGAAGTAAAAGTTGAGACTAAAGATGTGATAGATGATGTGAAAGAAGGCATTCGCCAGCAGTTCCGTCAGTATGGCATGGGCGACGAAATAGAAGAAACCCTGGACTCTTACGCCACCAACTACCTGCAACAGGACAAAGAAGGCCGCAACTACATGAATGTTTTTAACAAACTTCGTGGAGAAAGGGTAATGGAAGTTGTGCGCCAGAAAGCCAAGCTGGAAGAAAATACAGTAAGTGCTGATGAATTTAGAAATCAGCTTCAGTAAACTAATCGTTTAAATGAACGGTTAATGAGAAAGTCCTTTCAACAAAGGACTTTTTCTTTATTTTTGTACACGACCATTTAATTCGTATCCGAAATGTTAAATAAAGACGAATTTAGAAAATATGCCATCTACGGCAGAGGAATAAGCGGATCAGCCATCGACAGCTATTTCAAGCATGTAGAACTAATGCAGCCCCAGGGCATGACCCGTTCAGTTATTGAAGAACGTCCTACCAATTTCCGTGAAATTGATGTATTCTCCCGCCTGATGATGGACCGTATCATTTTCCTGGGTACCCAGGTAGATGACCTGATTGCTAACGTAATTACAGCCCAGTTACTGTTCCTGGAGTCGGCCGATCCTAAAAAAGACGTATTGTTATACATCAACAGCCCGGGTGGTTCGGTATATGCCGGTCTGGGCATTTATGATACCATGCAGTACATTGCACCGGATGTATCTACTATTTGCACAGGCCTTGCCGCTTCTATGGGCGCTGTATTGCTGGCAGGTGGTGCAGCCCGCAAGCGTTCTTCGCTGCCACACGCCCGCATTATGATTCACCAGCCACTGGGCGGTGCACAGGGCCAGGCTTCTGATATTGAAATTACTGCACGTCAGATCCTTCAGCTTAAAAAAGAACTCTACGAAATTCTGGCTCAGCACTCTGGCAAATCGTATGAGCAGATAGAGAAAGACTCTGATCGCGATTACTGGATGCGCGCCGAAGAGGCAAAAGAATACGGCCTTATTGACGAAGTATTGGTTCGTGAAAAAAAGAAAGATTAACTTAGTAGAATAGGTTAAAATTTAGGGAGAAAAGAAGGGATTATATGGCGCAGGTAACCTGTTCATTTTGCGGTAGGAGCAAAAAAGATGTGGATTTGATGATATCCGGCATCCATGCTCATATTTGCGACAAATGTATCACCCAGGCAAATCAGATTCTTACTGAGGAGCTGAAGACAAAAAATAAAGAAAGTCTGCCGGAGTTTAAGCTAATTAAACCCACAGACATGAAAAAGCACCTCGACCAGTATGTGGTGGGGCAGGACGAAGCCAAAAAAATCCTGTCTGTAGCGGTGTATAACCACTTCAAGCGGATCTTACAGAAGAAACGCTCCAAGAATGATGATATCATCATCGAGAAATCGAACATCATTATGGTGGGCGAAACCGGTACGGGTAAAACTTACCTGGCCCGCTCACTCGCCAAAATTCTGGAAGTACCCTTCTGCATTGCCGATGCCACGGTACTAACTGAAGCAGGCTATGTAGGCGAGGATGTGGAGAGCATCCTGACCCGCCTGTTGCAGTCTGCAGACTATAAAGTAGAAGCAGCCGAGCGTGGCATTGTGTACATCGACGAGATCGATAAGATTGCGCGTAAGTCTGACAATCCTTCTATTACCCGCGATGTAAGCGGCGAAGGTGTGCAGCAAGGGCTGCTGAAGCTGCTGGAAGGTTCTGTAGTAAACGTACCACCGCAGGGCGGCCGTAAGCACCCCGACCAGAAGATGATCTCCATTAACACCGAAAACATTCTCTTTATTTGCGGAGGTGCTTTCGATGGTGTACACCGGATCATTGGCAACCGCTTAAATACCCGCCAGCTGGGTTTTGCGAATGTAGACCAGATGATGGATCGTACCAGCATAGATGAAAACAACCTGCTGCAGTACGTTACCTCGCAAGACATGAAGCAGTTTGGGCTTATTCCTGAGTTACTGGGTCGTTTGCCAATCGTAACGTACCTGAACCCGCTGGATGCCGAAACGCTGAAGCGAATCCTGATTGAACCTAAGAATGCGCTGGTACGCCAGTACCAGAAGCTGTTTGAGATGGAGGACATCAAGCTTCAGTTTACCGACGACGCCCTTGACTACATTGTTGAAAAGGCAATGGAGAATAAACTTGGTGCCCGTGGCCTGCGCTCTATCTGCGAAAGCATTATTACCGATGCCATGTATGAGCTTCCATCAGAAAAAGATGTGAGCGACTTAATGGTCACGCGCGAGTACGCAGAAGAAAAGATTGAAAGATCTAAGTTCAAGAAGCTGAAAGTTGCCTAGGCAACAGCATACAATATCTGATAACCCGGCCAAAAGCCGGGTTATTTTTTTAAGTAGCCTACCATGTGGCGGGCGGTTTTTTCAGAAGCGGCCTCCTCTCCCATACCAGCCTTTAGTTTTCGGTAACCCCGGAGCTGCAACTCCCGTTGCGTTCCTCCCGGCAGAATCTGCTCCAAAGCCGGTTGCAGGCTTTCTACAGTAAATGCGTGTTGAATTAACTCCGGCACCAGACCTTCGTCGGCCACCAGGTTTACCAGGCTTATGTATTTAACCATGATGATGCGCTTTGCAATCTGGTAGGTTGCCCAGCTGGTTTTATAGCAAACTACCTGGGGCACCTCGAACAAGGCAGTCTCCAGTGTGGCAGTACCCGAAGCGACCACCGCTGCTGTTGCATGACTCAATAGTTCGTAGGTTTGGTCATAGACCACCTTTACATTCCTGAACTTTTCAGCATTGGCATACAGGGCGGCAGGGAGTGAGGTAAGGCCTGCTACCACAAAAATATGTTCAGGAAAAGCCTGGCTTACGGGCAACATCACCTCCAGCAGGCTGCTTACCTCCTGCTTTCGGCTACCGGGTAAGAGGGCAATAATGGGCTTCTTAGGCAGCTGATTGTGTTCCCTGAATTGTGGATCGGGTTTAAAGGCCCGGATGGAATCCAGCAGCGGATTGCCAACAAAGTCTACCTCCATACCCCATTTGGCATAGAAATCCTGCTCAAAGGGCATGATCACAAACATGCGGTCAACGTATTTCTTGATCTTGAGCGCGCGTTTCTGATTCCAGGCCCACAACTTGGGAGAGATATAGTAAAAGACCTTAAAACCCTGCTGTTTGGCCCATTTAGCCATGCGCAGGTTAAAGCCGGCATAATCGATCAGGATGATTACGTCTGGCCGGAATTTAATAATTTCCTCTTTACATTTCCGGAACAAACCCAGAATCGCAGGCAGGTTACGCACCACTTCGGCAAAACCCATAAAAGCCATTTGCTCATAATTGACCAGCACCTGCATACCGGCTTCGGCCATATAATTGCCTCCAAAACCCCGGCAGTTTGCTTCGGCGTCTTCCTGCCGAAGCGCTTTTACCAGATTACCACCGTGCAAGTCTCCGGAACGCTCTCCGGCTATGAGAAAGTACTTCATTTTGCTCTTGGTATGTATTGGGTGATGCCCTTCTAAGGTACAATGTACAAGGATAGCAGTATTATAAGGCCCAAAAGTGACGAAAAAAACAATGCTTTCTCCCGGGGTGAAGAAAGCATTTATAGCATACAAACCGTAAAAGCCACCTATTATCCATGTATAGCGCTAAACAGGGTA
>JASLAE010000226.1 GCA_030147305.1 Cesiribacter sp. | reverse complement strand
AAAGGATAAATTATAATCTTTTCATGTAATGTTGTGATTCTGAAGCAGGTGCAGTTGATAAAGTATTTTTAGCAGCATGTGCGCTTGTGAAATCATGTGAAAGCATAAAATTGTAAATACAACTTTGCAGAGATTGACTGCACTGAAAAAAGCCAAGCTGCAACCATGTTATGAAAGTTCAAACAATGCTGACTCCTGACAACAAGCTAAAAAAGATCATCATCATAGGCGACAGGGTTTTGATAAGGCCAAAGAAGGATGATGAACGGACCAAGAGTGGTTTATATTTACCCCCGGGTGTTTATGAAAAAGAAGTGGTGCGTACTGGCTGGATCATGAAGACAGGCCCTGGTTATGCCATTCCCTACCCTGCAGACCCGGAAGACCAGCCTTGGAAAGAGCCTGACGAAAAAGTCAGCTATATTCCCTTACAAGCCAAACCCGGAGATCTGGCGGTTTACCTGCAAAAGGGCACTTTTGAAGTAAACATCGATAATGAAAAATATTTTATCGTGCCACAGGCTAATATTCTTATGCTGGAGCGGGATGAAGATCTGTTTGATTAGTTAATAGTTTATCTAATTAGCTGAACATGCAGACGGGAAAGAAAACGACTATCTCAAAACAAAGTATGCTGATATGCTTAAGTCTTTGTTTTGTGCTTAGTGCGTGTTTATATACAGTTGAAGAAACACCTTTGCAGGAATTACAGGTATCTGCGGATACCCTAATCAGCCGGTCGTCTCCTACGCTGGCAGCAACCGATTCCTTTCTAAAAATGCTTGACTCATTAGAGCGGCTGGGTTTTTACATGCAAAAACAAACCTGCGCTTTTCCGCTCGACAGCGCTTACTGTTGTCTGATCCCTCCCCTGAAGAATACAATCAACAACAGAATAACCCTTGCAAACCAGTTATTTCTATCTGCCCAGAATACTGCAGGTGGTATGGCTTTGCAGCCAGTAAAAAAACAAATGCAGCTTATGAACATGCAGGGCTTGCTGGAAATCAAGAATTGTTTGCTGGCCACAAGTTTAAACACAAGCCAGGATGCTATGGCTGGCGCAGCCATAGAAGAATGGATTTTTGACTCTAAGGAATCATCCAGGTTAGTGAGTGAGCAACTCAGGGGATTAGAAAAAGAAGAATGGCGTTTGCTATCGCAAGCCCCCATTAGCTGGTGGCGTAAAAAAAACAGGCTTTATTTTATCTTTCCAACCCTGGAGCTTCCACAAACCGATGCAGCTCGGTTAAAGAAAGGATTTCAGGATCAGCTCCGGCGATGGCATTGATCAAACCACTCATTACACTACTAACCGCAGATATGCTGCATGCCTGTTCCAGCTCCAGAAGTGGAGTAGAAAATTTTTATACAAGCACTTGTGGTACCCCATATAAAATTGGACATTTTGGAGTATTCAGAAAATCTTTATCTTCGCATGCCTGCAGCAGCTTGTATGTTTGTTTAATGTAGAATGCTTTAACAGCAGCAGACAATTATCAAAACATGAATCCCTGCAGCGCAGTTACTCTTTAAACTTTGCATCTTTGAGGCTAAAAAATTTATCCATTCTCTCGCAACCAGACGATTCCACCTGCGGCCCTACCAGTCTGCATGCCGTTTATAATTATTTTAAGTATGATTTACCTCTCGATGAAGTAATCAGAAGCGTAAATTACCTGGAGGGTGGGGGCACCCTTGCAGTTTTTCTGGGACTGGATGCGTTGAGCAAGGGCTTTAGTGCCCGCATGTACACCTCTAACCTTACCATGTTTGATCCAAGCTGGCGCGAACTACCCAAAGAGGAGCTTTTAAAGAAACTCGATGCACAGCTCAAATATAAAAAGGGAAGAAAGTTTGTGCTGGCAGCAGCTGCCTATAAACAGTTTCTGCTTAAGGGGGGTGAGATAAAAATGGAGTTGCTCGACGATGAACTACTGGAAAGTTATCTTTCTCAAAACATACCAATTCTGGCAGGACTCAGTGCCACCTATCTCTATCAGACCAAAAGAGAATATACAGATGAAAATGATCGCTCGATCTTTGATGACCTCAAGGGAGAACCTATGGGTCATTTTGTAGTACTTACCAAACTAGAGGATGAATACCTCTGGGTAGCAGACCCTTATAAGGAAAATCCCATTTCCAGCACGAATTACTATAAGATTGAAACTAAGCGGGTAATCAATGCTATCCATTTAGGTATCCTTACGTACGATGCCAATATCCTCATAGTATCGCCGAAGAACCTGTTATGAAAAAAATAATCGTTACGAATACACCAAACCTCTTCCAGATGGATCTGGCAGAGATAGAAGTTCTTACCCCAAAAGCTTATCTCACCAGACCTGAACTTCTAACCATACAAAATACCCGTGTCTTTAATCTCTGCAACGACTACCGCTATCAGTCCAAAGGCTACTATGTATCGTTACTCGCAGAAGCCAGGGGACATAAGCCGATCCCCACTGTTAAAAGCATTCAGGATCTGAAAGCCCCTGCCATTGTAAAGATTGTTTCCGAAGAACTTGATGATATTATTCAGAAGAGTTTAAAAAACCTTAAATCTGAAGAGTTCACCCTCAGCATTTACTTTGGCCACAATGTTGCTCAGCATTATGAAAAATTGTGTCGTGAACTGCACAGGCAATTCCAGGCGCCCTTTCTAAGAGCACGCTTTACCTACAATAAAAAGTGGTTGCTACAAAGCATAAAGCCTATTTCGTTATCGGAAATTCCGGAAGATCACCTGCCCTACGTGCAGGAGTTTGCTAAAAACTATTTCAGCAAAAAGCGCTACGAAAGCGTTAGAAATACCCGATACCTCTACGACCTGGCCATTTTATACAACCCCGCAGAGCAGGCACCTCCTTCTGACAAAAGAGCCCTACAGAAATTTCTGGAAGCGGCTGAGAAGAACGGCTTTTACGCAGAACTGATCACAAAGGAAGACTACGACCGCCTGGCAGAATTTGATGCGCTCTTTATTCGTGAAACAACCACGGTGAATCACCACACCTATCGTTTTGCAAGCCGCGCACAATCCGAAGGCTTAGTTGTCATGGACGATCCCAACTCAATTCTCAAATGTACTAATAAGGTATACCTGGCAGAACTGATGGAGATCAATAAGATCCCTATTCCAAAAACCCTGATTGTACACAGCGAAAACAAAAAAGAAGTAGCTGCTAAACTTGGCTTCCCCTGTGTGCTTAAATTACCTGACTCTTCTTTTTCTGTAGGGGTAACCAAAGCAAAAGACGAGAAAGAACTTAATCAGCAGCTTAACACCATGCTCAACCAGTCGGAGCTGGTGATAGCCCAGGAATTTTTGCCTACGGATTTCGACTGGCGGATCGGGGTGCTGGATGAGCAGATTCTATACACCTGCAAGTACTTTATGGCAAAAGGGCACTGGCAAATATATAACTGGGAAGACAAGAAGGAAACAATGGGCCGTTATGAAACCCTGCAGCCTTCGCAGGTGCCACAACAGGTGATTGATGTTGCTCTTAAAGCCACAAAACTCATAGGCAATGGTCTATATGGAGTCGATATAAAGGAGTCTGGTGGCAAAGTTTATGTGATTGAGATCAATGACAATCCCAACCTGGATTCTGGTGTGGAGGATAAGGTGCTGAAGGATGAGCTCTATAACCGGATCATGAAATCATTTAAAAGAAGAATTGAACTCTTGCTCTCGTAACAATGGCCTATTCTTTATTTGAAGTTTTTGGGGTGGAAATGGAATACATGATCGTAGACCGCACCACGCTGGCAGTAAAAGCAGTGGCAGATGAGCTGTTAAAGAAAATGGCTGGCGAATATGTAGCTGACTATGAAAATGGTGTAATAGAATGGTCTAATGAACTGGTGAACCATGTGCTGGAAATCAAGACTTTTAAGCCGGAAACATCACTGCTGGGTTTAGATAAACATTTTCATGCAAATGTTGTAGAGATCAACAAACAGCTGGAAGAAATGAATGCGATGCTGTTGCCAACAGGTGCACACCCGCTCATGGATCCATATACTGAAACACGCCTGTGGCCGCATGAGAACAGAGAGATCTACAACCTGTACAACCGTATTTTCGACTGCCGTGGCCATGGCTGGTCTAACCTGCAAAGCACACATATTAACCTGCCATTTAATGGTGATGAAGAATTTAAAAGGCTTCATGCAGCCATAAGGTTACTCTTGCCCATTATACCGGCCCTTTGTGCCAGTACACCTATGCTGGATGGCAAGTTTAGCGGGTTTCTGGATGGCCGGTTGGAGACCTACAGGCATAACCAGCAAAAGATCCCTGTAATCGCCGGAAAGGTCATACCAGAACCAGTGTTTACCAAAGCAGACTATCACCAGCAGATTTTTGCGCCCATTCGCCAGGCCATTGCTCCATACGATACCGATAATATACTGGACCAGCATTTCCTGAACTCCCGGGGAGCTATTGCCCGTTTTGACAGGGGGGCCATTGAAATACGGATCATAGATATTCAGGAATGCCCGCTGGCAGATGTTGCTATTCTCCTGCTTATTACCCGTTGTTTGCAGGCTTTTGTAAATGAAACTTGGGCACCGCTGGAGATACAAATGCGTTGGAGTGAAGATGCCCTTGCTGAAATCTTTGTAGATACCATAAAATTGGCTGAGCATACCCCTATCAAGAATAGGGCTTACCTGGAGCTTTTTGGCCTGAATGATACAAACGTGCATGCCAATGATCTCTGGCTTCACCTGCTTTCTAAGCTCGAAACACCATTGCCACAGCCTTATTTGTCCAGTATACAGCACATTCTAAAACATGGCAGCTTAAGCAGCAGAATCATGAATGCTTTACCGACCACTTATGGTCCTGCAGATATCCGCGAAGTCTTCTTTCAGCTGAGCCAGTGCCTGCAGCAAAATAAGATGTTTGTATGAAAACCTGCTGGCTGTTGAGCTGCGAACATGGTGGCAATAAGATTCCAGCACCATACAGCAGTTATTTTTCAGAAGCGACCGAGGTTTTAGAAACACACAGGGGCTGGGATCCCGGAGCCCTGGCACTTTTTACAACCCTCAAACCGCTGGCCGATTTTGCGCATAGCAGTACAATTAGCAGACTTTTAGTTGAGCTGAACCGCTCTTTGCACCATCCTAATTTATTTTCTGCCTATACCAAAAGCCTCAGCAAAGCCGATAAAAATTCAATCATAGAAAATTATTACTTTCCCTATCGGCAGCTTGTGCAGCAAACAGTTGACAAATGTATGCAGTCAGGTAAAGTGACATACCATCTGAGCATTCACAGCTTTACGCCCGTTTTAAACAACGAAGTGAGGCGTGCTGATATAGGATTGCTTTATGATCCGGGCAGGGTTCTGGAAAAGAACTTTTGCAAACTGCTGAAACAATGTATAAAGCAGCAGCTTCCTGAACTGACTGTGCGTTTTAATTACCCCTATCTGGGTACTGCCGACGGTTTTACTACGCATTTGCGCAAGCAGTTTCCGGCGAATTATGCCGGAGTAGAAGTAGAATTAAACCAGCGCTGGGCAAATACAGATCCTGTATATCAGGGACTTTTTAGAGCAGTGGAGCAGGCAAAAGCACTAATTACACTGCGGTAGAGGGTTGTAGCCTTTCTGCTGCGGTTTTGGCAGATTTCTTTTGTGGTATTTCAAAAATAAACCTGCTGCCTACCCCCTGCTGGCTTTGTGCCCAAATTTTACCGCCACTGGCTTCTACAAACTCCTTACAAAGCGATAGTCCAAGACCAGCCCCTTTTTCATTGGAGGTACCCCTTTCAGAGGCATATTCATATGTCTTGAAGAGTTGCTTTAACCTATCCTCTTCTATGCCAATACCATTGTCTACCACTTCTATTCTGCAGGCATTGTTATGCATGCTGGCATTTACTGAGATTGTACCCCCAACCTGGGTGAATTTCAGGGCATTACCCACCAGGTTTCTGAGCACCAGGTGCATGATGTCAGCATCTGCATATAGGTTTGTTTCAGGCGTAACATCATTCCTTAAGGAGATATTTTTGAAGGTAGCCTGTGAGCGCTGCAGTACTAGTATTTCGTTTACCAGTTCATGAAAATCAATAAAAACCGGCTTGACTTCCAATCCTTTCAGCTGATTACGTGTCCATAGCAACACATTATCGAGCATATGCACCTGCCATTTTACCTGCTGGTTTAATTCCTTGGAGAAGTGCTGAAATTCCTGCTGATCTATCTGACGCTCGCGCAGCAGCGCAAGCAATCCTGAGATAGAACTGAATGGCTGCCGCAGATCGTGCGATAACACAGAAAGCAGTTTATCCTTTAAATGATTGAGCCGCGTTAACTCCTCTTTTTGCTTTTCTATTGCCTCTTTTTGGCTGATGATGTGGTTGGTCCGCTCTTCTACCAGCATTTCCAGTTCAAATGTTTTAACCTTCAGTTGCTGGGTTCGCCAGTAGTAAACCATTAGGATAATTACCACGGCAATGAGGAACAGTAATGTTCTGAACCACCAGGTATTCCAAAAATAGGCTTCCTGAACAATTGACAGGCTAACTTCCTGCTCGCTCTCTATACCATCTTCATTCGCAGCTTTAACCCTGAATGTATAAGATCCAGCTGGCAGGTTGGTATAGTAGGCGACCCGCCGGCTGCCGGCCTGTTGCCACTCATCATCAAAGCCTTCCAGCATATAAGAAAATTGAGTAGCCTTGGGCGTATAATAGTTAAAGCCGGTATATTGGATCTCGTACTGTCTGGTGCCGGCAGCGAATCGAACTTCGTCTTTAAACGAATGTTCAAGCTTATCGCCGGTTACTTTTTCCAGTTTTACAACAGGCGGTGTCTGGTTGGCTGAAAGCCAGGATGGATGTATGGCACTGACGCCATTAAGGGTACAAAACCAAAGTGTACCATCCGGTGCCAGACTGCTTTTGGAAACAGCAGTGATTTCGTTGCTTCGCATACCACTCGAGGTGGTAAACTGCCTGAAGGATCCAACCTGCGGGATTTTTTGGTCCATCACATCCAGCAGATCTTTCCTTTTAACAAGAAAGACACCCCTGTTGGTGGTGAGCCATAAATTATCAAGTGCATCTGGTATAACCTGGAATATGGTATTGACAAATAATCCCTGCTTTTCATTGATGTTGTGCCAGGATTTATTTCTGTACACATTTAGGCCATCATTGCTGCCAACCCAGATGTTCCCTGTCTGATCCTCCCATATATCGAACAATACGTCGCTGGATAAGCCATCATTGGTGGTAAACTGCTGATAATTTTTGCCATCATATCGATAGAGGCCCTTTCCATTCGTTGCTATCCAAAGGTTGTCTTTGCTGTCTAAGTACAGGGAAAGAATAAAAATACCGGAGAGTTCATCGATGACTTTAACTTCCTGCGGCTTGTCCCATCTCCTCACAAACAAACCATTGCGTGTGCCAATCCACAGGCAGCCTGTCTTATCTTCTACAATGCGGCGAATTTTATCAGACGCCAGCCCCGAACCTTTCTGCAGAGTTCTTTCAAACTTGTCTCCTTTCAACTGAAAAAGTCCATCGTTGGTGCCTACCCACAATATGCCTTTACTATCACGATAAATATCTCTTATTCTGTTTGCAGAGGTATTCCGGTCCAGTGTGTAAACTCTTTGTACATCGTTCTTAATTAGCGCCACACCCCCGTTTGTACCAATCCAAACCCCATCCTGTTCAGCCAAAATTACATTAGACACCTCGTGAGGCAAACCTTCTGACTTAGAGTAATTATTGAACTTTCCATCTCTAAGCCTCAGATAACCAGCATAATAAGTACCTACCCATAAACTACCTTCCCCATCAGAAAAAAGATTGAGTAATTCATTCACGCCATCTTTCGGATCGGTATATAATATTTCGAATTTACCATGCAGGTATCTTAAAAGGCCTTCATTGGTGGCAAGCCAGATGGTACCATTGGCATCTTCGATGATGTGGTTGATAAAAGGTGTAAAGCCTTTATTTAAAATAGGAACAGACCTGATTCGGCCATGCTCCATAATATTAAGCCCTTCTTCTGTACCTATCCATAACCTGCCTTTTGAATCCATGTACAGTGAGCGAACTGAAGGATTGGAGAGACCCTGCAGGTTATTATATTGCCGCAGCAGCCCATTTTTTAGTTGCCAGAGACCTTCCCCCACCGTACCAATCCACAGGCTACCCTCTGCATCTGTATAAACAGTAAAAATATGCTTGTTGCGCAGCCTGTCAATCTCAGTAGAACGTACATACACATCATCTCTAATCAATGCTAAACCCCCGCGGGTGCCTACCCAAACCTGTCCTGCAGCATCTTCTGCTAATGATGTAATGGATTTGTTTGGTAAATATTCATTGTTCTCAATTAATTTAAATTCTTCACCAGACTTTTTCAGGACGCCGCCACCGTTGGTTGCAATCCACAAATTGCCGCTTCGATCCTCCAGCATATCGAACAGGCTGTTGGTAGGGAACTGAGGATGTGTTCGCTGGTTATAGGTCTTGAACCGGATGCCATCTAACCGGGCCAAACCGTCGTAGGTAGCCAGCCAGATGTATCCGTCTTTAGATTTTAGTTGCGCCATTACTGAATTACTGGGCAAGCCATCATCGATTCCCCACTTGTCCATTGTATACTGGCTAAGCGCTTTGGTAGTATCCAGCGCCTGCTGTTGCAAGGGGGGTGCAGCAAGAACTAGTAAAGGGAACAGGCATAGTAAAGCACCTGACAGGCACAGCTTATAAAAACCTGTGTAAAGAATATTTAAGAATTGATTAGCAAACATGAACCGCCAGCCCCTTCAATAATTAATGAATCAGAGCACAATATAATGGTTTGTTATTCAATTTTAATTGATTTATTCAAACAAAAATACTGCTGCCTCTCAGGCGGATAAAAATATAAATTTATTGAGGGTTAGCTGAGCTATTTTAACATTCGGAAGATACCAAGCGTTGAATGAAGCAATGGACTATAAATAGTACAACCTCAACATCTTAAGGAGAGATATAAACTCACTGCAAGAGGCAATAAACATTAAAGAAAAGGCCACTGGATAACTGCACTTAGCATGAGACAGAAACAGATTTTCATAGGAAAAACGGCGCCTGAAGGAATGCAAGGAGATCAGCTGATATTATTCGCAAGGGGAAAGCCTAAATAAAGCTATGTACCCATAAAGCATAAGCTTAATAAAAAATTGTAATCTACTGAATGTGGGCCATCAATAGGCATGTAGCTGCTCTTTCTTAGATCGCTGACTTCTGGGTACAGCAGACTGCTGGTTATGGGACCAGTATGCAGCGCCAAAGCTGTTCACATCCTTACCAATAAAGTCATTCCACCATATCCGGATGTCGTGCAAAAAGACCTTAAATACACCTCCCTGCAAAAAACGGCGGGCAGAGGTTTGTACTGCTGGCTTAATAATTTTAAGCCTGCCATACTTCTGTAAATCTTTGCACAGATACGCTGCTTCAAGAATCATTCTTTCGGGCCAGCCGCCAGAGGCAAAGTAAGCACTCCTACGAACAAAAATTCCCTGGTCTCCATAGAAGCGTTTCCTAAAACGGTAACGGATCCTGTTGATCATGGAAACAAATGACAATGCCAGAGACTTTTCGAAAAATGAAAATTCAAATGCACCTCCTACAACTTTGGTATCCTCGAGTGCGTGTGCAATAGCTAAATCATAGTCGGGTGGCAGCAACGTGTCTGCATCCAGAAACAAAAAAACATCTCCCTGAGCCAGCCTAGCACCCATCCGTAGGGAAGCCCATTTTTTACCAGACAGCATAGGATTGGTTACCACCACAACTGACTTTTGCCTGATCTGGGTGGTGGTTCCATCGGTAGATCCACAATCGATAACAAGAATTTCTATACTATGCTCATCCGAGGCATGATTAAGTGCTGCATTCAAGGTCTTCTGCAGGTAATCCTTTTCGTTACATGTAGGAATGATAATGCTGAGCTTCATGTGTGGCTATGATCCGTCTTAACTATACGGCAGCTTTATATTTGGGTTTGCTCTTCTATATGAATTTTATAAAAAAAATGACGTGGAACAGAACCTTTAACCTACTTAAAGCAAAAAATACGCTGATATATTTACTCACCTGAAGAACAGTAGCTTAATACAGCCCGCTTCATGATAAGCTTTAACCAATTTCTAAAGGCCTAGAAAGTTTCTACCGTTGAGACTTATGTCTACTTGTAAGAACCTTATAATTAACTGTCGATAGAATATTAATACTTATGTACAATGTTAATCTGATAAATCTAGAATTGAACGGCCAATCTAAATAAAGCTTCGTTTAATTAATTATGCCGTTAGACCATTACCATGGGCAGCTTAACCCTATAAAATTAAGTATACACCTCTGCCGGTATAGCTAGTAAATATCAGCTAAAGCTGCCTGCATTGAATAAGACATCCGCAGCAATCAATCAACACTGCAATGCTTAAATAATGCGCAAGTTATTCCTGTTAAACATTATGCTTATCGGCTGAATTGAGGTGATCTTCCAGATAGACCAGGAATGGAAACTGACTGAAATAGGTGATCTGCTTGAATACACTTTTTTGAAAGATGCGCTGTAAAAAATTTCTTTGATGGGTGAGCAACACCAGCATTTGACCACCCATTTGTAATAAAAAGTCGTTTAGCCCCAGGTAATCTTCCTCTTTCCAAGGGTGGAAATAAAACTCCATCGCCTGATAAGAAACATATGACCGGATCAGCTTTATATGATCCTGCCACTGCTCTTGTTTAGCTGTTGATTCATCTCCTACATACACAACTACTATCTTACTGCCAAATGGATAAAGCAAGGCAACGAGCCGCTGCAGACAATCAGCATCTTCTGCCTTCATACGGCTGCCATAAATAACAGTGGCCGGTAGCTCTAAAGCAGTTCCTTCCGGCACGCACAAGACCGGACAGGACGCCTGTTCTATTACCTTAACCGGATGATTACCATCCATAGCCTCTGTAATATCATGAACACCATGAGAGCCCATAACAATGAGACTAGCCTGTAAAGTAACTGCTTCATCCAGAATGGTAGCAATGGCATCTCCATGTCGTAGAACAGAATTACAATGTAAATTGGGAAGAGTCTCACGCAGCGAATCACACAAACGGTCCATGGCTGACTGCTGGCTGTGTTGTAAGATCTCTACATTTTCCATCTCACCCTTTCCAACCTCAAGTGCGGCACTATACTCATCCTGGGTCAGTACATGTAGGAGAATCAGTTGTGCCTGGTGTGCTGCAGCAATCTGTGCGGCGGCTTCCAGCGCATTTAAGGTATCCGGCCTTAAATCAACAGGACATAAAACTCTTTCCATACTCAATAACCAGCAGTGCGGTCTATTTGATTTAACAATGGTTTCCCCTGCAGCATTCTCACATAATTATCGGCCACCTGGGGTATGGCTGCATCCGGGTTTGTCACACTTGCAATATGAGGGGTTATCACAACTTTGGGGTGCTCCCAAAAGGGATGGTCTTCAGGCAAGGGTTCCTGGCGAAAAACATCCAGCGTAGCTCCTGCCAGTAATTCTTCGTCCAGTGCCCTGATCAGGTCTTCTTCCACCAGATGGGCTCCCCTGGCAACATTGATCAGATAAGTACCTTTACTACACTTGCGAAAAAAGTCGTAATTAAGATAGTTCTGGGTTTTAGCAGTGAGCGGCAACAAACAAATCAGCATGTTGGTATGCTTCAGGAATTCCTGAAGTTCCTCTTCCCCGGCATAGGTTTCAATTCCTTCAAGCTCTTTATAGCTTCTGCTGTAGCCGGAGACTTCAAAACCAAGTTCCTTTAACTTATAGGCTATATCGCTACCCAATTCTCCAAGCCCAAGTATCCCGGGTTTCAATTCTACCTCGGGCGTTTCTGAATAGCCCCAGCTGTGTTTCTTCTGAAGCTCAAAGAAACGATATAACTGTTTATGATAATTGAGTAATACTGCGAGTAAATAATTGCTCATGCTTCGGGTGAGCTGTTCATCTACAATCCGGACTATTTGCCAGTGCATGGGCAGGTGTTCATCTTTGAGGATATGATCTACCCCTGCCCCCATGGAAGAAATCAACTTTAGGTGCGGATATGCATAGAGGCTTTTGTGGGGGTGTTTCCAGGTTACCGCCATCAGCACCTCCTCTGGCTTCTCTACCTCCGGCCAGATTTCAATCTTTACATCCAATCCTTTACTCAGCAGTTCTTCCCGTAAACGTACCTGCCAGTAGGCTGTGTTCTTTTTATTAGGTGCGATGATTACCAAACTCATAATTTACTTTTGCTCTGCTTACCCAGGGATTACTGCGGATACTGAAACGCCAGGGAAGCAATGCATCTTCCTTTGCGTAGGCAATACCTACCCGGGGGCCTGCTAATATATCTTCATTATCCAGGATTAAGTTTCGATCTTCCAGCCATATTTTATCTCCCTGCAGGTCTTCGCCATAATGCTGCCTTGAAATTCCTAATGCCTGACACAGCACACCCGGGCCTGCAGTAAGTCTGTATTCCTTCTTCTGTAGTTCCCTGCGTAATATCATTTCTTCCAACCCTTCTGTGGGTTCGATAGCCCGGATGAGTACTGCATCTGCAGCACCTTTAATATTTGTGACAATATTAAACAGGTGGTGCAGTCCGTAGGTAAGGTATACATAAGCCACACCACCCTGCTGGTACATGATTTCAGTTCGCTGCGTGCGCCGTCCCAAATGCGCATGACAGGCTTTATCTGTTCTGCCATTATAGGCTTCCGTTTCTACAATCATGCCGCCGGTAATAATACCACCGATATTTGTCATTAAAAATTTCCCCAGCAGCTCCCGGCTGATTTCTACCGGATCGGGTCTTGTATAAAAGCTTTGTGGTATTTTATTCATGCATCTCCCTGACGTTTTACCCTGTATATGGCCCGGGCCTGCGCCAGTATTTTATCGTCTCCCGCGTGGCGAGCCGTCATTTGTGTAAATATCAAAGAATTTCCGTTTCTAACGATACGCCCTTCCACAACAATATCCTCTGCTTTGCCTGGATGCATATAATCTATATGAATGTCTACAGTAGCACTCTGGTCATTTTCACCAGAGAGCGTTGTGATACCTGCAGCGCCTCCCGCAGCATCCATGGCTGTGCTGATTACTCCACCATGAATTCTGTTGGCCCTGGGGTCTCCTACAAGCTCCCGGCGGAAAGGAATTCGAATGGCCGCATACCCTTCACGCATTTCAATTAATTGCAGACCCAGCACCTCATGAAATGGAATTACCTTTTCCATGATGTTACGGTAATTAGATACATTGAACATAAGCGGCAAGAAAATTGCAGTTAAGCAATCAAGATAACTTAAAATGCATTTAATTTGCCATAGATAACATCTTCAATCAGACTTTTTAACATTATGAAACATTCTTCAACACGCCTGGGCATGCTTATGTGCCTGATGCTGAGTGCATCGTTTGGTTTTGCGCAAATCAAAACACCACAAGCCAGTCCAATGGAAAAAACCAGCACAACCGTTGGGCTTACCGATGTTACGCTGGAGTACTCCCGGCCTGGCGTAAAAGGCAGAGATCGTAATATTTTTGGCGGACTGGTACCTTATGATGAAGTTTGGCGTACAGGTGCCAATGCCTCAACAAAGGTAACCTTCTCAGACTCTATTAAAGTTAAAGGCGAGTGGCTTCCGGGCGGTACTTATGCCCTTTATACCATCCCTGGTCAGAATGAATGGACTGTTATCTTCAGTAAGAATCTTGAGCTTTGGGGTTCAATGGGCTACAAACAGGAAGAGGATGCACTGCGGGTAAAGGTAAAGCCAACCAACATGAGTGAGGCGGCAGAAACCTTTACCATAGACATTGCCGATTATTCAAACAATGGCGCCAACTTAAACATCAAGTGGGACTTCACCAAAGTTAGTGTTCCTCTTGAAACTGAGGTTGATAAGAAAGTTATGGCATCTATTGCTCAAACAATGTCAAAGCCTGTTGAGAATGCAGGTGTTTATTATCAGGCAGCTAACTACTATTTCCGCAATGGCAAGGATAAGGAGCAAGCGCTAAAATGGGTTGATGAGGCGCTTGCCAAAGAAGACCTTTATTACATGCAATACCTTAAAGCACTGATCCTGGCTGACCTTAACAGGCCAAAAGAAGCCATCAAAGCTGCAGAACGTTCCAGAGAGTTGGCTAAAACAGACAACAACATGGAATATGTAAAAATGAATGATGAACTGATTACGCGTCTGGGCAAAGCTACAGGCAATAAGAACAGGTAATCATACCAAATCATTAAAATTAATAGCCCCCTGCTGCCTAAAAATAGCTGGGGGCTTTTTTTATCGATACATCAATGTTCTAATAAATCAAATTATGTTAAGCTGTAACGTATGAAGGAAACAACCGACAGCTTATTGCATGACGAGTTCCTGTTTTTAAACTGTTTTAAAACGCCTGTATCCATTGCAGGCTTTACCTTCTGTGGCAGCTCAGCCGCATTATTCTACGATCAGATTACCTGAAACGCCTCTGCCTCGCTGGTTCGTAAGCGGACTATAGAAGGCATAAGTCCCTGCCTTTTCGGGTGTAGTGAAGATAAGCGCTGCTTTTCTGCCGGGTTCTACAGGCTCTCTAAGCTCCTGCTCACCGGCTGGCAAGTCGAATTTGATACTATAAGGCACATCTCCGTTATTGACCAGCGTAACTTGGAGGCGTTTGCCGGGCTCAGCCTTTATTTCATTTGGCGTGAATTTCAGTTGCTCTGCAACGATCTCAATTTGCTGCACATTCGGGTCTACTGCTGTATCTTCCGCTGCTGTTGTTGTATCTGCGGGTGGTACTGCAGTAGTTTCCGTTACTGGCGCTGTGGTGGTTTTCTTTGCTGGTGCATCTACCTCGCCGGCACTTTCTGCAGGGGTGTTATTTTGAGAATTGCTGCTGTTATCACAGGAGTATAATAAAGCGCAGCATAATGCTGATATAAGGAAAAAACGATAATACTTCATGGTTCATCAATTGGTAATACTGTTGGTATTACTATGTAACAAACAGTTTTGTTTGTTCCGTGCTTAACCTTAGGCAGCATAGTCTATGACAGGGCTAGCCTTGATCACACCATCGTTATTCCTTCACATCGCTTTTTTCGTCGGTAAAAATGCCTGAAACTTCAAAGATCCAGCTTAGCAGGATTACCAATATACAACTGAAATTGTACCACAGGTATTCTATGTCTCCAAAAAAGTGAAGTGCCAGCACAGCTGCTTCTGAAATGAGTGCGGCATAAAATACTTTAGAACCACGGATACTTTTAAAGAAAAAGGCAACCAGAAAGATTCCCAGAATTGTGCCATAGAAAAGTGAACCTATGATATTGATGAATTCAATAAGGTTTTCGAACTGACGGGCCGTCAGGGCAAACAGCAAAGCCAGCATCCCCCAGGCAACGGTAAACCCCTTGGAAGCATACACGTAATGCAGATCTGTTCCAGTAGGCTTGATAACCCGTTTGTAAAAATCCACTACCGAGGTAGAAGCCAATGCATTCAGCTCACCGGCGGAAGAAGACATGGCAGCTGAAAAAATAACTGCCAGAAGTAACCCTATAAGCCCGTGTGGTAAGTAGTTGATTACGAAAGTAATAAATACATAATCTGCATCCTTTACTTCAGCATCAGCATCGGCTGCGGTAATGACTCCCCGCACCTCCTGCCTAAGGTTCTTCTCTGCCTCTTGCAGCTGTTGCACCGGTTCCCAGGCAGCATCGCCCGCCAGTGCAGCCTGTATCGCTGTGCGTTTCTCCTGAAAGAGTTGATCGAACTGCTGCTGATAGACTGTTAACTTTTCCTTTGCCGCAGCGCTTTGTACCCGCTGCAACTGAGGCTGGTTATAATAAACAGGTGGCTGGTAAAACTGATAAAATACAAATACCATCGCCCCAATAAAAAGAATGAGGAATTGCATCGGCACTTTAATCAAGCCATTCAACAGTAACCCCAGTCTACTTTCCGACATGGAGCGGCCGCCCAGGTAGCGCTGCACCTGGCTCTGATCGGTTCCAAAATAGCTCATGGAAAGAAAAAATCCTCCCAGCAGGCCACTCCAGAGTGTATAACGGTTATTCAGGTCAAATTCCGTCTCTATAAGACTTAGTTTACCCATATTACCAGCTACGGCTACAGCATCTACAAAATCTACACCCTCCGGCAACTTTGCCAGTAGTACCAGCAAGGCAACTACCATACCGCCCATCATCACTGCCATTTGCTGTTTCTGCGTATGGCTTACGGCTTTGGTACCCCCGGAGGTTGTATACAGTATCACCAATATACCAATGATGAGAATGGTTAGATTCAGGCTCCAGCCTAAGATGGTACTCAAAATAATGGAGGGCGCATAAATAGTAATGCCCGCTGCTAAGCCCCGCTGGATCAGGAACAGAAAGGCTGCCAGCAAACGTGTTTTAAGATCAAAGCGCTTTTCCAGAAATTCATACGCGGTATAAACTTTAAGACGGTAGTACAATGGAATAACCCAGATGCACAGCACAACCATGGCCAGTGGCAGGCCAAAATAAAACTGTATAAAGCCCATACCGCTTTCGTAGGCCTGGCCCGGCGTAGATAAAAAGGTAATAGCGCTTGCCTGTGTTGCCATTACAGAAAGGCCAATGGTCCACCACTTTAGGCTGTTATCACCCATCAGGTAAGACTCAATGTTCTGGCTACCCCTGCTTTTGTAAATCCCGTATACAACAATGAATAAAAGGGTGCCGAACAGCACCAGCCAATCCAGACTATCCATACACTAGCGCCAGTAGATCGTTAACCAATAATAGAGTATGATTTGTAACAGCAGGAAACCCAGCACCAGCAGATAAATGATACGCCAGGGATAGCGATTTTTTTCAGTATTAGAGGAATCCGCCATGAATATAAATTTCGTAGTTTAAAGAAAGGGAAAAAGCAGTTCAACACCAATCACAGCCAGGCGAATACTTTCATAAACCTTCTGCGGCACCTTTGAACTTAATTACAGGATTCTATATTCTGTTCATAAAGCAAGCGCAACATGATTTACCCGAAATTAATACTGATTTTCTGTATGTGCCTGATAAGTACATTAGGTGCCTGTCAATCGGCTAACAAAGAAGAAAAAACAAAAAAACAGGCTACAACTGCCACAGCTTACAACATTAACAAAACCGAAGCTGAGTGGCGCAACATACTAACGCCTGCAGCATTTGAGGTATTGCGGAATAAAGGAACAGAGCGTGCCTTTTCCGGCAAGTACAATGATTTTAAGAAGAAGGGTGTTTACCACTGTGCCGGTTGCGGACAGGCACTGTTCAGCTCAGAAACCAAGTTTGATAGTGGAACCGGCTGGCCAAGCTTTTATCAGCCTTTGAGTGAAGATGCAGTGGCGGAAGTAGAAGATACTGAATATGGCATGGTGCGTGCAGAAGTAGTGTGCAGCAACTGTGGCGGGCATCTGGGCCATGTTTTTCCTGATGGACCAAAGCCCACTGGCTTGCGCTACTGCCTTAATTCTGTCTCACTGGCATTCCAGAAAAAATAAGCATTTATTAAACATTAGTGTTTTCAAGTGATAGTATAACTAGCCACTTATAAAGCACTGGCTTTCACCCAAATACTATCATTCAATATCATTAAGCATCATATCTGTGAAAAGCCCCGGGTAAACCAGCCCGGGGCTTTTTTTTGAAGTTAGTGATCACGGACTTGCCCGCAACAAAAAAACCGGCGTTAACAACTGACAAAGCAGTACCAACAACTATCTTTGCCCCACATGAAAGGGCAAGTAACGATTATTGGTGGTGGTATTGTAGGCCTGGCAACGGCCCTGCAGCTATTACGCCGCAACCCAGGGCTAAAACTGCGGCTGCTGGAAAAAGAAAATAAACTGGCAGCACACCAGACCGGCCATAACAGTGGAGTAATCCATTCAGGCATCTATTACAAACCGGGTAGTTTAAAGGCCATCAACTGTATCAGGGGCTATCATATGCTGCTTGAATTCTGCCAGCAGGAAAATATTCCCCATGAACTATGCGGTAAGATCATTGTAGCAACCCATCAGTCGGAACTGCCACAGTTGGAGATGATCTACCAGCGAGGCCTGCAAAACGGACTGGAAGGGATTAAAAAGCTAAACCAGGAAGCGCTAAAAGCCTATGAACCTCATGTTGCTGGTATTGCGGGACTTTTTGTACCGCAGACCGGCATTATCGATTACAAAGCTGTTGCTAACAAATATGCTGAACGCATAAAAGAGCTGGGAGGGGAAATTCTGCTAAACCAGAAAGTGCTTCGCATACAACAAACTGATAAAGGTTCTCACATCATTACCACTTCACATGTTTACCAGACCGATCTGCTCGTTAACTGTGCCGGCCTGTATTCTGATAAAGTAGCAAAGATGACCGGCCAGCAGCTTGACCTGCAGATTGTACCATTCCGGGGTGAATATTTTGAGCTGAAAGCTGAAAAACAGCACCTGGTAAAAAACCTAATTTATCCGGTACCCGATCCGGCCTTTCCTTTCCTGGGCGTACATTTTACCAGAATGATTGGCGGCGGTATAGAGGCTGGCCCTAACGCTGTGCTGGCTTTTAGGCGCGAAGGGTATAAAAAGCTTCATTTCAATTTAGGTGAGCTATTGGAAACACTTCGCTGGCCGGGCTTCCGTAAAGTAGCCGGTAAATACTGGCGCACAGGCATGGGCGAAATGTACCGTTCCTTTTCTAAACCCGCTTTTACCCGTGCCCTTCAAAGGCTTATGCCTGAGCTCAGGGAGCAGGACCTCATTCCGGGCGGGGCTGGTGTACGTGCCCAGGCGTGCGACCGCAATGGCGGCCTGATCGATGATTTCCTGATTCTGGAAAGCAAAGGTGTGGTGAATGTGTGTAATGCCCCCTCACCTGCCGCAACTTCATCTTTATCGATTGGTCTTACAGTAGCAGAATTAGCGGAAAAGCAGCTAAGCGCATAATCTTCCAGATTTTGTTTGAAGAAGAATCAGCCATCAAGTTATAATATGCTGACTGCCTGTACCTTACTACTGATTTTTAAAGTCTTCAATCAATAATTCTTCTTCCATCCATGCCAGTGCCCGCTCCTCTGCCCAGGTGGGCCTGCCTTTGCCCTGCCAGAAGCCTACATGCCCGCCACGCTGAGGCATTTCCAGGTAAACGTATGGATGATGCCGTACAGCTTCTACCGGAAAGCAGCTGGCAGGCAGCATCGGATCGTTCAGGGCATTTACCAGCAAGGTAAGAACCTGTATGTGAGGGATGAACTGGCCTGCGCTTACCTGTTTGTAAAAATCATCCGAATCCCTGAATCCATGCAGCGGAGCTGTATAACAGGTATCGAAATCCGGAAATCCTTTGACGCTGTCGAAGCGACTTAAATCTATGGGCAGGTCGGGTTGTAGCGCCAGCTTCGTCTCCAGTTTCCT
>JASLAE010000135.1 GCA_030147305.1 Cesiribacter sp. | reverse complement strand
GCCCAGGAAGAAGCCCTTGCCGAGAGCTATGGTCAGATAGCTAACGAAAGCCGCAGCATCGACGAAGAGATCGACAAAGCGCTGAACGAAGGCTCTAAATCGGCCAAGACAGCAAGTGAGCTGGCAGCGCTTAAAGACAAGCTGGGCATCAACAAACCAGCCGCCGGAGAAGGGGTTTAAACAAAAGCCTGCACACGAACCAGCCGGATGAGCAAGCTTGGCTGCAGATCCCTGCACTGCGATAAATATAGAAAGGGCACGCCTTGCAAAGGCGTGCCAGGCCCCGGGGAATCCCTGTAGCGGAGCGGCCGGGTAACAGACAATCTTTCAATCTTTAACCAAACTGAGCCATGAAAGAGCTATTCTATTTTGCAATTACTGGCGCCAACATCATTCCCACAGCCCTGCTGTTTGTGGTTGTCGTGTATTGGGTAACGGTACTCTTGGGGCTTGTAGACCTTGATATGTTTGACCTGGATCTCGATATGGACGCAGATGGGTCCGGTGTGGAATGGCTCAGCAACAGCTTGCGCTTCTTTAACTTAGGGCGTATTCCGCTTATGGTGTTCCTGACCTTTTTGGTTCTCCCGCTCTGGTGGTTTTGCATTGTTGTAAATGATTTGCTTGGCTTTGAAAGCTTTCTGCCTGGTTTGTTAACGCTGGGGGCAGGTTTTTGGGTCTGCATGTTTATAGCCAAAGTGCTCACCATCCCTTTTGTAAAGCTATTCGAAAAGATGGAGCAGGAGAAAAACGTTAGCATCATTGGTAAAATCTGTACGCTACAAAGCAGCCTGCATGAGGGGCGCATCGGGCAAGCCTTTGTAGAGCAGAAAGGTAATGGTGCCCCCCTGATCCTGATGGTCTGCAGCAAACCCGGAACCACCGTACAGAACGGAGAAACTGCCCTCGTGCTTGAGTACCAGCCTGACAAGCGGTGCTACCTGGTAGAACCTTATCTCATCTAATAAAAATCTTCATCATTTAACCTTTATGGAAAGTATAGTAGGAAATGCGACCTTGATGTCTATTGCAATTGGGACCGGAATTTTCTTTGCAATTCTGATCTTTATTGCAAAACTCTACCGCAAGGCCGAGCAGGGGCAGGCCCTTGTAGTAACTGGCTTTATGGGGCCAAAAGTGTCTTTTAGTGGTACCATAGTCATTCCTGTGCTGCAACGGCTGGAGGTCATGGACATTACCGTTAAAACCATCATGATTAGCCGTACGGGCAAAGAAGGCCTGATCTGCCGCGATAACATGCGGGCAGATATTAAAGTAACGTTCTTTGTGCGCGTAAGCCAGACAAAAGATGATGTTATGACGGTAGCCCAAAGCCTGGGTTGTAACCGTGCCTCCGACCCGCAGCAGATGGAACTTTTGTTCGATGCTAAATTCTCTGAGGCCCTGAAAGCCGTGGGCAAGCGATTCGATTTCGTAGACCTGTATGCCAACCGCCGGGAGTTTAAGGACGAGATTCTGCAGATCATTGGCACCGACCTGAATGGTTACATCCTGGACGACTGCGCCATTGACTACCTGGAGCAAACTCCGCTTGAGTTCCTGAACGAAAGCAACATTCTGGATTCTGAAGGTATCAAGAAAATAATTGACCTGACATCCAAGCAAAAGATGGAGGCTAACTTCATTGAGCGTGAAAAGGAGAAAACGCTGAAGAAGCAGGATGTTGAAGCAAGGGAAACCGTACTGCAGCTGGAGCGCCAGCAGATTGAAAGCGAGGAAAAGCAGAAACGTGAGATTGCCGCTGTACGGGCCCGTGAACGTGCCGAAGCAGAACGCATCGAAGCAGAAGAACGCCTGAAATCTGAAAATGCCCGCATTGTAACTGATGAACAACTGGCCATTGCAGAACAGAACATGCAGCGCCAGATCATTGTGGCGCAGCGCAGCAAAGAGAAAACCGATGCCATAGAGCAGGAGCGCGTAATTCAGGCCCGCGACCTGGAAGCAAACGAGCGAGAGCGGGTGGTAAGCCTGGCACAAATCGAGAAAGAGAAAGCCCTGGAGGTAGAAAAACGCAACATCCAGGAAGTGATCCGCGAGCGGGTGGTGGTAGAAAAAGCCACGGTAGAAGAGCAGGAGCGCATAAAAGACACTGTAGCGCATGCCGGTGCCGAGCGTGAAAAGCACGTAGCCCTGGTGAATGCCGAAAAAGAAGCCCAGGAGAAGCTGGTAAAAGAGATCAAGGCTGCAGAAGCTGCCAGCGAAGCAGCCGGACACGAAGCCAAAAAAGCGATCATCGATGCGGAAGCCGAGCGCAAAGCAGCCGATCTGCGGGCAGAAAGCATCAAGATCATGGCCGAGGCCGAAGCAAAACAAGCAGCCGCACTGGGCTTAAGCGAGGCACAGGTAATGGAAGCCAAAGCCCTGGCCCTTGCCAAACAAGGCAAAGCAGAAGCCAGTGTGATCATGGACAAAGCCGACGCAGATGCCAAAGCCATTCGTGTAACCGGCGATGCGCAGGCCGAGGCCAACACCAAGCTGGGTCAGGCCGATGCGGCGGTAATTCGTGCCAAAGCCGATGCCGAGGAAACACAGGGCGAAATGGAAGCCCGCGTAATGGAGCAAAAATTTATGGCCGAAGCCAAAGGCATTGCCGAGAAAGCCAAAGCCATGTCTGCCCTGGATGGTCCCGGCAAGGATCACGAAGAGTTCAAGCTGCGCCTGGAAAAAGACAAGCAGGTGGAGCTGGCCAGCATCGGAATGCAGAAAGATCTGGCCGAAGCACAAGCCATGGTGCTGGCAGAAGGTCTTAAAAATGCCAACATCGACATCATTGGTGGCGAGAGCATGTTCTTTAACAACATCATGGGTGCCATGGCCAAAGGCAAAGCCATTGACGGCATGATTGGCCAGAGCACGGCACTGCAGGATGTAAAGAATACTTTCTTTGCGCCAGGCAATAATGGCAATGTTGATTTTAAGAGCCAGTTGCGCCAGTTCCTGGACAAGTTTGGGATGACCTCTGATGATGTACGCAACCTGAGCATTTCGGCCCTGCTGCTTAAAATGACGCAGTCGGCCGAAAGCGACAGCCAGCGTACTGCGCTACAGGAGCTCAACAAGCTTGCCGGCAGCATTGGCATGGCCGATAAACCAGTAAGTACACTGAATTTGTAATGAAATCATAAGAATTGAGTCTTGAGTATTGAGGCGGGTGTTGGCCGGTTATAAATGCTGGAAAGCAGAAGCTTCAATACTCAATTCACAAGACTTGATACCACCTAAAATAAGGCATCATGAAAACCACCCCTACACCCATGTTTACCGAAGAGCAAAACCTGAAGATTCCGGCAATGCGCCTCTTATTAGGCCTGGCAACAGTAGTGGCGGTAGGTTCTTTCATGTGGGAGATTTACAAGGAAGGCTGGTCGCAGGCAATGCTTTTGGCCGGGCTACCCATGCTGCTTATACTGGCGCTGATCTGGTGGTTGATAGAAAGGAGTAGAATTTATACCCGTGTTACCCCTGAGGGGATAGCTTATCGCTTTTTCCCGCTCCAGCTAAAGGAAAGGTTCGCCCGCTGGGAAGAGCTAAGAGAAATCTATTTACGCGGGTATAGTGCCATGGGTGAATATGGCGGCTGGGGCCTTCGCTATGGCTTTGGTTTAGGCTGGGGCTACATTGCCGAGGGCGAATATGGATTGCAGCTGGTGTACAAAAGCGGAAAGAAGCGGTTCATCAGCACGCAGCGGATGGAGGAGCTTAAAATCTTTCTGGAGCAGTATGCTCCGGTTACTACCCTGAAAAGTTCTGATCGGTAAAATGAATTCTGTTGGCTGCAGGCTTTCCCTGCAGTTGCGGCACCGGCGCTTGCAGCTGGTCTTCAGGTACTGTGAGGTAATTCTATTGATTTTTTCCTTACCGTTATGATTACATTTTTCCTTATTCTACTGGCGCTGGCAGCGGCTACTGTCCTTTATATAGGCTGGCAGTTGCGCTTCCGCCAAAAGCTGGAGTTGCTGGCGGGCTACAGCCCACAGGTCACACACAATAAAAAAGGGCTGGCGCACTGGGCAGGTTACACCTTCCTGGGCCTGGCTCCGCTCCAGTGGTGCTGTGTGCTGCTGGCGCTTAAAACGGGTTTATTTCTGATTGGCTGTCTGGCCTATCTGGGAGTAAGCTGCGTTGCCCTGCTGGTGTTGGCGCTGGGCGCCACCCAATACTCAAACTTGAATTAACATGGCTGAACATACATCACAAGCACAAGCCCTGGAGGGCGGCACCTACGAAGTACTGCGTAACCGACTGCGCAAAGGCGAAGAAAACCTGCGCCAGCGCCTGCAGCTGCTCAATGCAAGCCGCAAAGAGGTCTTTGGTGCTATTGAGACAAAGCTGGTCGCTACCGAGCGCGTAAATACCGCCAATAACTGTATTCCACAGGATATGGTACCAGTTGGTGAATATTTCATCTTTGGCTACAATGTGCACCTGGGCCTCAAAACACAGGTAGCGCTTCAGGATGTGTTCAGTATGTATGAATACCGGGCCGAGGATCATTCCTTTCATGAAGCAGCGCTGGACATGCTGCAGCAGGAAGCCTTTCTGACTGACTTCTTTGCCCTCTACAAGTACTATAAAGATACCCGTTTTGTAAAGTTCGCCCAGCTGGGTCCGCACCTCTACATGGTATTCCGGATTGGCAAAAGCGTAACGGATGTTAAAACCTTCAAATGGCTGCTGCAGGGAGGTAAACTCACTTACCTCGATAACCGCAGCGAGCATGAATGGGTATTCCCGGCCCAGCACGAATTCCGCTGGAAGCGTACAACGCGCGATATGCATCGCCAGGGTAAATACCCCCACATCAGCTTAGAAGACAAGGTGTTTGTAGAGTCGGTTGGTGGCGACCTTACCATTAAAGTCGAAGATAATACCGATGCAGGTAAAGGAATTTACAGCGAAACAGTAGAGAATGCCGACCAAACGCTGGATGATGCCGAAATTCTGTATGCTGTAATTGGCAACCTGGTGGCCTTAAAGATCAAGCCTTATCAGGAAAAAGCCTATCGGCACATCATTTTTAACAGTAAACTACAGGAGGCACGCCGGGTAGATGGCATTGCCGACAGCTGCCAGCTGCTGCCCGACGACCACGGTCTTATCTTCCCCAACGGTTATTATCTGCAAACAGGCGAGTACAAACTATTTGACCTGGCACTGGAACAGATGCTGTTCGAAAAGCGCCTGGCCAGCCCCAATGGAGAGGATTATTTATATATATTCTACAACCGCCAGCAGGGCCTTTACCTGCTGCTCCCCTATAATCTGATTCTGCAGAAGGTAGGTACCCCTATTACGTGCCATGGCTACAGCATTTTTGAGGATGGGCAGATGTGTTATTTCCGCGGTGATGAAGAACCCAGAAAGCACCATGTTGTACAGATCTGGCAAACACCCTTTGTTGGACCAAACCATCCGCTGCAGGGCAAACAGGATTCTTACCTTTTCAAAATTGGGAATAAAGATATCGTAAGGGCCATGGCCGAGGCTAACGAGCTGCTGGTGCTCCTGAATAAGGACGACCAGTATGGCGACCTCTACCTGGACCTGGCCCAGCATACCACCGCCATCCTGGACAGCTACCACTGGCTGCAGCACCAGGAAGCACAAAAGCTTGCCGAGCCCCTGCAGGAAATTAAGGATGCCGCTACAGCAGCCATCGACGAGTTTGAGAAAGTTACCCACATTCGCCAGAATACGAACGATCGGGTGAGCGGGGTTTTGGGTGGCGCGGAAGAATTACTGAAAAAAGTCAATCGCGAACGGGCCAGTAAAATACAGGACTATGTAGACTTTCTGACCCAGCTGCGTAGCATGCGGGGCGAGGTTATTTCCCTGAAAGAGCTAAGGTATGTGGAGGTGGCTCCTGTGGAGACCATGGAAAAATCACTGGCCGATGCCCAGGGCAAAGTAAGCCAGAAGACAGTAGCATTTCTGCTGGGGCCCGAATCGCTGAAACCATACCAGCAGCGGGTGAAGGAGCTGGAAGGGCAGGTAGCAGCCACTGAAAAAGTGGTAAAAGCCAATGCGTTGGAAGAGCAGCTGAACAAGGCCGCCGCCGAGCTGGAGATGCTGATTGAAGTGGTGAGTAACCTTAAAATAGACGATGCCACCCAAACTACCCAGATCATCGACAGCATCAGCGGTATATATGCGCAATTCAATGCGGTAAAAGCCGGGCTGAAACGCCGCCGTAAGGAGTTGATGGGGCAGGAGGGCAGGGCTGAGTTTGCTGCCCAGATCAAGCTGATAGACCAGGCCATCATCAATTACCTGGATGTCTGCGATGTGCCCGCCAAGTGCGATGAATACCTTACCCGCGTGATGGTGCAGCTGGAGGAGCTGGAAGGCCGCTTTAGCGAATTTGATGAATTTGTAGACCTCATTGGTACAAAGCGCGAAGAGGCCTATAATGCTTTTGAAAGCCGCAAGCTGCAACTCAGCGAAGAGCGCAACCGTCGGGCCAGCAACCTCCTGCAAGCCGGCGACCGCATCCTGAAGGCCGTGCAAAACCGGCTGGCACGCATGGAGTCGGTGCAGGAGATTATGGGCTATTACGCCTCTGACCTGATGCTGGAGAAGCTCCGCAGCATGGTGAGCGAACTGCTGGCGCTGGAAGATACCGTAAAGGCCGATGACCTCCAGAGCAGGATGAAGAGCATTCGCGAAGAGGCAATCCGCCAGCTAAAGGATAAAAACGAGCTCTATGCCGAGGGAAAGAATATAATCCGCTTTGGCAATTTCTCCTTTAGTGTGAACACGCAGCCGCTGGAGCTGAGCCTGGTGCCCCGGGAAGGACAGATGTACTACCACCTCACGGGTACAAGCTTCTTTGAACCGGTAGCCCACGAGGCCTTTACCAACAATCATGATTTGTGGGAGCAAAGCCTGCTGAGCGAAAACCGGCAGGTGTATCGTGCCGAATACCTGGCCTACCAGCTGCTACAGGCGGCAGAAAAGGCCGGTATAAGTGGGGAAGGTAAAACAGTAGAAACACTGCATGCCCTCACCTCTGATGCGCTTCTGCGCGAGGTACAGGCTTTTATGGCCGGCCGTTTTAACGAAGGCTATGTAAAAGGCGTGCATGATGCAGATGCAACCCTTATTTTAGCTGCTCTCTTGCGCATGTACCAGCAGGCAGGCTTGCTACGCTTTAGCAGTGCTGCCCGTGCCTGTGCGGCGCTTTGGTGGCAGGCCTTTGTAGGTAAGGACGAGCAGGAGCTGCTGGAGCATCAGCTCAAGGGTGCCGGCTATATTCAGCAGGTATTTCCGCAGGCGGGCGCGCAGGAAGAGCTGATTGTTGCCCTCGAGCAGCAGCTGGAGGTGTTCATTAAAACCTGGCGGCTATTTTCGGCTTCCCTTATAAAAGAAGCAGCCCAATACCTTTTTGAAGAGTTGAGCAGAAATGATGGGTTTGTTGCTGATGGCGAAGCGGTAAAGCTGGTAGAAGAATTTAAGGCTTACCTGAAAATGCAGAAAGCCGCAGGACAGCTGGAGGACTCCATCAAAGCGCTAAAAGATAAACCGGCCCCCCGTTACCAGCAACTATGCCATTGGCTGGGTGCTTATTTAAAAGCAAAAGGACAAACTTCTGAATATTTACCCGAAGCGGCTTTGCTTATGCATGGGGGCAAGCCAGATCGGGTGGTGGCAGCTCAGCTGGTAGAAACCCTCACGGGACTGCAGGGTGCACATCCGCTGCTGGAGGAAGGAAAGTACCAGCTGCATTACACCAATTTCATGCTGCGGCTACAGGCGTATCAGCAGCAAATTGTGCCGGCATTTGAAACGCTGCAGCGGCAGAAAAAGGAGCTGGTGCATGGCTTTGCCCAGGAACTGCGCCTGGAAGAATTCAAGCCCCGGGTTATGAGTTCCTTTGTGCGCAATAAACTGCTGGACGAGGTGTACCTGCCGCTGATTGGCGCCAACCTGGCCAAGCAAATCGGTACAGCCGGTGAAAACAAGCGCACAGACCTGATGGGAATGCTCTTGTTGATCTCCCCTCCTGGTTATGGAAAAACAACAATCCTGGAATACATCGCCAATCGCCTGGGCCTGATCTTTATGAAAATAAACGGACCGGCACTTGGGCACGACATTACCTCAGTAGACCCGGCAGATGCCCGAAATTCTGCTGCCCGCCAGGAGCTGCAAAAGCTGAACCTGGCTTTCGAGATGGGTGATAATGTGATGATTTACATTGATGATATCCAGCACTGCAATCCGGAGTTTCTGCAGAAGTTCATCAGCCTGTGCGATGCCCAGCGCAAGATTGAAGGCATCTGGAAGGGCCGAAGCAAAACCTACGATTTCCGCGGCCGCAAGGTAGCCGTGGTCATGGCAGGCAACCCCTACACAGAGACAGGTGAAAAATTCCAGATCCCGGACATGCTGGCTAACCGATCCGACATCTATAACCTGGGCGATATAATTGGCGATACCGCCGATGCCTTCAAGCTCAGCTATCTGGAGAACTGCCTTACCTCCAATGCTATCCTGGCCAAGGTTGCAGCCAAGAGCCATAAAGATGTACTAAAGCTGATTAAAGTAGCCGAGACCGGACAGCAGGAGGGGCTGAACTTTGAGGCAAATCATTCGCCGGGCGAGATCAGCGAAGCCGTGGCGATTCTGAAAAAGCTCCTGAAGGTGCGAGATGTGATTCTAAGGGTAAACCTGGCTTATATAGAATCTGCCGCGCAGGCTGAGGAATATCGTACAGAACCGCCCTTTAAGCTGCAGGGCTCGTACCGTAACATGAACAAGCTGGCCGAAAAGGTAGTGCCTGTAATGAATGAAACTGAGCTGCTGACGCTCTTGCAGAGCCACTATGAAGGTGAGTCCCAAACCCTTACTACCGGAGCAGAAGCAAACGTGCTGAAGCTAAAAGAACTAAACGGCTGGCTAACAGCAGAAGATGCACGGCGCTGGGAGGAGATAAAGGCAACTTTCCGGCAGAATAACCGCATCAAAGGTATGGGTGGTGACCATATGGCGCAGGTGCTGCTGCAGATCGAAAATGTAAGCCATGCCCTTTATGGTATTCGTGCAGCACTGGCTGCAGGCAAGGTAAATGGAAATGGCCATGCAGCCAGCGACGATGTGCTTGAAATTTCTATTCCCTGAGCAGACAGAGCAGGAATGTAAGGATAATAAAGGCTTAGCTGTAACTAAAAATTGTAGTTTAGGTATACTAATACAGATGGCTTTAAAGTAGAACCATTTAAAAATAGGCTAACCGTTAACGTATAGGGCGTTTTTAGTCCTTAGTACGGGTTTTGTCAAGTAATGGCATATTATACAAAATTAATATGACCTGTCTAAACATCACTCTTTTTTATGGGTTAGCTTATTAGTAAACCATTTTTAGAACTTAAATTTTTAAAACTATGTCAGCCGAGAAATTAAATTCACTGAAAGACCTTTTTGAACACGAGATCAAAGACCTGTATAGTGCAGAGTCACAGTTAACTGAGTCTTTGCCTAAAATGGCAGAGAAAGCAGAAAACCCACAATTGCGTCAGGCTTTTGAGATGCACCTGCAAGAAACACAGCAGCAGCGTCAGCGCCTGGAGCAGATTGGTCAGATGTGCGGTTTCGATGTAAAAGGCGAAAAGTGCCAGGCCATGGAAGGTCTGATCAAAGAAGGAAAGCATATGCTGGAAATGAAGGGCGATCCTACCGTACGTGATGCCGGTCTAATTGCTTCTGCCCAGCGGGTAGAGCACTATGAAATGGCAGGTTACGGTACTGCCCGTACTTATGCACAGCAACTGGGCTTAAGAGAAGTTGCTGATCTTCTGGAGCAAACGCTCAACGAAGAGAAAAGAACAGACCAGAAACTGAATGATATTGCGATTAACAGAGTAAATCAGCAAGCTCAGTAATGGGTAATTCACTAAGTCGAATATAAAAAGACCCCGCTCATTACTGAGCGGGGTCTTTTAATGTATAAGCCTGGCAATATGGCGCTTAATCTATTTTTGTAGGAAATGGTAATAATATAGAAGTACAAAGGCCTGAGGAGCATGGCATTAGGTAAAAAAGATCATTTTTTTTACCTAATGCTAAACAATTAGTCCGGATATGGGTAAATCTTAAGGGTTCTCCTACAGAAAATAATCTTATGTGGCACTCCCGATAGCCAAAAGGTAAATAGTAGGCCATTTAGGTACATCTTTTAGAAACAGGATTAATATGAGCAGGTTTAAGACAATGCTAATGAACGAAGAACCAGAATTGGCAGCACCAGGTGTGTACCGATTGTCTTCGTCTATCGTTAACGTATATTTTGTTGGTTTTCCTGGCGAAGAATGGGTATTGATCGATACCGGTATGCCATTTTCCGCTGGCCAGATTCGGCAGGCGGCAGAAAATATATATGGCCTGGATGCTAAACCAAAATCTATTATCCTGACCCACGGACACTTTGATCATGCAGGATCTGTAGAAGAACTTTCCCGCGTCTGGGATGTGCCCGTGTATGCTCACCCCAGAGAATTCCCCTACCTTACCGGTCAGTCAGAATATCCTCCTCAGGATCCTACTGTTGGCGGGCTGGGTGGCCAGATGAGCCGGATGTATACCAATAAGCCCTATGATGTTTCTGAAAGGCTTGAAGCATTTCCGCAGGATGGCAGCCTGGATGATCTGCCTGACTGGAAATGGCTGCACACGCCTGGGCATACCCCCGGCCATATTTCGCTTTTCCGGGAAAAAGACCGTGTCCTAATCGCTGGTGATGCAATTATTACCATGGACATGCACAATCCTGCCGGGCTTATGGGCAAGCACAATGGCTTGTGGGGCCCGCCGGAATACTTTACACCCGATTGGGTTGCTTCGCTGCGCTCAATAGATAAAATAGCGGCTTTACGGCCAAAAGTACTGCTCACCGGTCACGGGCAGCCACTTTCACATCTGGGCCTGGAGCTGGACCTGATCCAGTTTGCAGATAAGTACCATCCGCCACGCCATGGCCGTTATATTCCGGTGCCGGCCCAGTTTGATGAAAAGGGAATGCCCATCAGTGTGCCGCCGCCGGTTAACGATCCTATGGTGCAGGTATTGGCTGGCATAGGAGCGGGTATTGTAGGTTTGGTAGCTGCCTACGGAGCTTTTAGGCTCAACCGCAACCGTAAATCAGACATGGAAGACCGCATTAACGTTCATCTGGATCGCAACAGGGTAGATTCAGGCAGGCAAAGAGTTCCACGCTCGTCCTTTACCCGGGACAGGTATGACCGCTCGAACCCGGTTGGGTTTTTTAAAGCCCGCAAGAAAAGGTATAATGAAGACTGATCAGACATTCTTCAGGAGAAGCCCGTTGCTAAGCAGCGGGCTTTTTTGTGTGTTGCGAGTTAGATTGCTGCAGGCAAGCTAAAAGCCTGCACCTGTAAATCTTGTCTATTCAGCTGCCATTTTCGCTTGCAGGTGCAGTACAGTATTAAACACCTGATCGATTACCAGGGCCATTTTGGCTGTATTGAGGGTGTCCAGGGTATCTGTAGCCTCGTGGTAGTTATTATTCCGATAAAAGGCGGTATCCGTAATCATGAGTGCGCTGTAGCCAAACTTCAGGTAATTCATATGGTCAGAAAAATCCAGGCCCGGCATGCTGGCAGGACCTGTAAAGCCCTTGGTTGGAAGAAGCTTTTGACTGATGAAGCGTTTGGTAAAGCATCTGGCAAACTTTCCTGAGCCACTGGTTCTCACTGCTGTAATGTAATTTCCCTGCTTGCCATAGACCAGCCTAAGCGCGCTGACGGGGTACTGCTGAGAATTAGCCTTATCTGAATAATAACCGATCATTTCCAGGCTAACCATCCCAAGTACCGGTACATCGGCATCTTTAAGCGATTTAGCATGCACAAAACTCCCCATTTGTTCGGTGCGGAAAAACGGAGGCTCTTCCAGGGTATAGGCCACTAGTTGAAGCTGACTTTTAAGTGGCTGACCCGCCAGCAGCCTGGCTAGTTCCAGCAGCCCGGCCACACCAGAAGCATTGTCGTCTGCGCCGGGCTGGTTGCCATACACATCATAGTGTGCCCCAATAACAATTGTTGCTGCCTGTGGCGGTCCAAAACGCGCAATTACATTTTTGTAGGTATGCCCCTCTACCTGATACTCCTGATAGAAAGTGGTATCTGCCCAACGGTCAAATTCCTGCTTAATATAATCTGCGGTGGCATTAAGGGTTATTGTATCCCTATAATTTCTATAGCCCTCCTGCTGGGTAATCTTAGCCAGGTGCCTGTATAGGTTGGTGCTATCGGCTTTAGGCTGCGCCAGTGCAGTACCATAAATAAGGATCAGGCAGCAAGTAATGAGGATGCGTTTCATGGGCTTCTCTGTTTTTCTGCTGAATAATTCATTGTTAAAAACCAGGTGCCTGGCTGTAGGTGCCAGGGGCTCAGGGAAATAGACTGTAATTAATTCTTCTATACGCCGTAACCGGCACACTTTACCGGCATCTTATAAGTACCTGCCAGATAGCTTCTTCCGGAAAGGGCCATTCGTTTAAGCTTTCGACCACTAACGTAAATCTTGTTTTCTAATAACACTATTAAGAACATTTTGCAGCCCATAGCAACAGGCAAGCTTATGAAAAATATATATATACTTATTGTTCTGCTGGGCACCTTGTGTAATACAGGCATGGCGCATGCAAAGCAGGGAACGCTCACTGGTAAACTCCGGGATCAGTCCGGGGCTCCAATCGCCTATGCCAATGTAGCGGTGCTGAATGCAGCCGATGCCTCACTGGTAACAGGCGCAGTGACAGACGATCAGGGTAGTTTCAGCATTTCAACACCTGGCCAGGGTTCCTATGTGCTGCGGTTAAGTGCCATTGGTTTTGCCGAGATCAAGACCCCTGCTTTCATTGTTAACAATAATTCTTTCTCAAAAGATTTTGGGGTAATCACCTTAAAAGAAGATGTTGAAACCCTGCAGGAGGTAACGGTAAAGGCACTTCGCCCCACAATTACACAAGAGGCCGATCGTATGGTAGTAAGCATAGAAGGTACGGCCCTTGCAGCTGGCAGTACCGCTTATGATGTGTTGGCAAAGTCGCCGGGTGTCTATATCGATCAGGATGGTAATGTTCAGCTGAATGGCAAGGCGGGGGCGACCATTATGATAGACGGCCGGCTCACCTATCTCTCCGCTAAGGACCTGCGCAGCATGCTGGAGGGTATGTCTGCCGAAAACATCAAGAACATAGAAATTATCTCTAATCCTTCTGCCAAATACGATGCGGAAGGGGCCTCTGGTATTCTGAATATCAACCTGAAAAAGAATGACCAGCGGGGCATGAATGGCAGTGTTTATGCCGGCTATTCTTACAACAGGCTGCATAGCTATTCTGCAGGAGGTAATATTAACTACAAAAGGGGTGGCTGGAATTCGTTTTTGAATATAGACATGGCCCAGCGTGTACGGGGGCGCGATGGCGTGTTTACCAGGGTATTTAACGCTGAAAACGGCAGTACTTATTTCGATCAGAAAGCAGATGAGGAAGTCATCCGGAAGGCGCCTTCTATCCGTTTTGGGTCCGATTACAGCCTAAATGATAAGCACAGCTTTGGCTTTATGGCTAACCTGGCTTTTCAGGAATCAAGCTATGATTTTAAAACCCATACCTACCTGGGACCGCAGCCAAACCAGCCTGTTTTATTTATAGACGCCACTAACTATACTACTTCCCGCTTTGCCAACTATACCACTAATCTGCATTATACCGGTAAGCTGGATACGCTGGGAACAACCATTTCTGCCGATCTGGACTATGTACGGATTACGGATAAAAATCAGGCAAGCTTTGAAAATTTTTATGATACCCTGGCAAGCTCCAGGCCGGTTGTACGTGATTTTCTGCTGAGCAGGAATCCCAGTGGTTATCATATTTATTCTGCAAAAGCAGACTTTACCCGCCCCCTGAAGAGAGGCCGCAGAATGGAATTAGGCGCTAAAGTCAGTCGTGTTATTTCTGATAATGATCTGCAGTTCTTCTTTAATAATGATGAAGTGCCTGTGCCTGATCCTAACCGCACCAACCATTTTATCTATGAAGAAAACATTTATGCTGGCTATCTGAACTACAATACCAAGCTGGGCAATCGCCTGAATTTGCAGGCCGGGCTACGCGCCGAGCAGACAGTTTCTGAAGGAGAATCACTTACTACCAGTCAGGTTACCAAACGCAATTATCTTAACCTGTTTCCCAGCCTGTTTGTGCAGCAGAAAATAAGTGACGACTACCAGATCAACTATAACTACAGTCGCCGCATACAACGGCCGGACTATGAACAGCTCAATCCGTTTATTTTCTACCTCGACCCTTTTACCTGGGCGCAGGGCAATCCTTATCTGCGTCCTCAGTACACCCATGCCATAGGGGTAACGCAAACCTTTAAGCAAAGCTATAACCTGGTGGTGGAGTACCAGCTTACCACAGATTTTATTGCCGAAGTACCAACGCAGTATGTAGAAACCAGTACAACTATCTTTAACCGCAGCAATGTGGACGATGCTCAAAATTTAAGTGCCACGCTGGTGGTGCCGTTAAAGATCTTGAAAAACTGGGACACCAATAATACTGCTGTTGTCGCATACCAGGAGTACAGCTCGGTGCTCAATAACGAGCTGGTGATCAATGATCAGATCTTTTACATGCTGCAATCGAACCACAACATATCGCTGCCGCTGGGCATGCGCATGGAAGTGAATGCCGGCTACCAGGGCCCGGTAGTATGGGGCTTGTACCGCATAGGAAAGCAATGGTGGGTAAACCTGGGCCTTAAGAAAAGCTTTTTGGATGATAAGCTGGACCTTAGCCTGAACGCCAATGACATTTTTAAAGGCCAGCGTGTGGTGGGTGGTGCTAACATAGGAGGGAACATCAACCAGTTTAACCAGTATTTTCTGAGCAGAAGTGTTGGGCTTACCCTGCGCTACCGCTTTAGCAAAGGAGAGCAGTTTGATGTAAAACAACGCGATACCAACCTGGAAGAACTAAACCGTACCGGAGGGTGATGTTTAAGTAGAAGGTTGTTTAAAATACTTCTTTTATAAAAAGCGCCCCTTCTGAAAAGCGATAGGGATTATAATCCCGGTCGAAATAAATACTGTCGTTGTAGCTGGTAGACCATTGGGTAAGAATCCTGTCATTGCATTCATCAAGCCCTATCTGATAGTTGATCCTTAAGGTATCGTAGTCTTTTTTCTCAAAATAGAGATAATAAGTATGTTCGATAGGCGTGTTCAGGGGTTCGTCCAGATCTCGAGTTGGCACAAGAAAAATAAAATATATTGATCCATCATTATGTGGATGCGTGCCGGTCCCTACAGGTTTTAAATTTTCATCATAGATCTGCACAGTATCTGAGTTGTATCTGTTCACCCCTATTTCCAGAACATTTATCCCCGTCCGTTTATCAATGATCTGAAAGTGAAGGAGATGATCGGAATAGAAGTTATAGTCATTGTTACAATCATTGAATACACCACCTCCATCACAGGCATGCAGACCAATGACTAACAATATTAAAAGACAAATAGATCTGGCAGAATTTAGCATAATATTCATCTTCTAACGGATTATATTCATAAAAGCCCCTCTTCTATAGAAGAGGGGCTTTTAAAAAAGTCCTTTGTTATTAAGCGCTAAATCGTAAGATCCAGCACCCCCATATAAAAATCAGGGCTTACCGTAAGGGTACTGCTTTTCTCAACATCTGGCATGGTTTTCCATTCTGTAGTGGGCTCCAGCCACTGTTCTTTACCATTAAGGGTAATTTTAACGGGCATGTTGAATTCATCTACTGCATTGGTCCAGCGGTAGGTCAGAGCACCATCCACAAAGCGATATTCCAGCATTGGCACCAGTGTAGTGCGCAGGTACTGATCGAAGAAAGGCTTGAGGTCACGCCCTGTTTGCTGGCTCAGGTATTGTTCTACCTGCTCGCTGCTCACGGTCTGGTGATAAAATTCCTTGTTAATACCCCGCAGGATCTGCCGCCATTTTTCATCATCGTTCACGATTTGCCGGAGCGTATGCAGCATGTTGGCACCTTTGAAATACATGTCTGAGGAACCACTGTTGTTTACACCATAGTTGCCAATGATGGGCCGGTCGTTCTGAATAGCAGAGCGTGTTCCGCGCACATATTCGCTGCTGGCTTCTTTGCCAAAATGATAGTCCAGGTAAAGGTTCTCGGAATAGGCGGTAAAACCTTCGTGTATCCACATATCGGCTACATCGGAGTTGGTAATGTTGTTGGCAAACCACTCATGACCGGATTCGTGGATGATGATAAAGTCGAACTTCATCCCATGGCCCGTTAAGCTCCAGTCCCGGCCTTTGTAGCCATTTTGGTAGCCATTGCCATAGGTTACCGAGCTTTGGTGTTCCATGCCCAGATAAGGCACTTCTACCAGCTTAAAGCCATCTTCGTAAAAAGGATAGGGGCCAAACCAGTGCTCAAACGCCTGCAGCATCAGCTTAGTCTGCTTAAACTGCTCCTTTGCTTTTGCCAGGTTTTCCTTTAGCACATAATAGTCCAGGTCCAGTTGTCCTTTTTCGCCGGGATAGGTATCGGAGAAATGGGCGTAGTCGGCAATGTTAATGTTCACGCCATAATTGTTGATAGGATTGCTTACAAACCAGTGGAAGGTTCTGGCCCCACCCTTGTGTTTCTCGATGTTGCGCAGCCTGCCATTGGAGACATCCATCAATCCCTTGGGTACACGCGCAGAGATGAGTACACTATCTGGCTCATCATAATCATGGTCTTTATTAGGCCACCAGAGGCTCGCTCCATCGCCCTGGTTGGCATTGGCAATAAAGGGTTTTCCCTGAGCATCCCGGGACCAGGTTAGGCCGCCATCCCAGGGCGGATTTTTGGGAATTACCGGAGTGCCGCTAAAAAAGACCTCCAGCTGTTGCACCGTGCCCGCTTCCTGCGGAGCCTGCAACGTTACAAAATGGGCACTGCCCTCACTTTTAACTTCCAGGGTCTTTCCGTCCTGTACTACCTTTTCCAGCTTCATGGGCGCCTGCAGGTCCAGCTGCAGGCGCTGGTGCGGCTGCAGCACCTTGTACTGAATGGTGTTGCTGCCGCTGATGCTTTTGTTGTCGGGATCTACCTGCACCTGCAGATGGTAGTAGGTAAGGTCCCACCAGGCCCGCTCCGGGGTAATGGAACCACGCAGGGAGTCCTGCCGCGTAAATGCAGGTGCTTGTGCGTACAGGCTGCCTGCTGCAAGCAGTGTGCCTGTAATCAGAAGCGAAATAGATTTTGTAATTCTAAGCATGAGGATTGGGAGGTTCAACTAAAAATCTGCTGTAGATCGGTAAAATTATCAATCTTTATTGCTGCATCGGGTGCCTGGCCAAAGCCATAGGTAGTGAAGACAAAGGGAATCTGGTTCTGTCTGCTGGCTTCATAATCTCCCAGGGTATCGCCAACATATACTGGAATTTGCAGCTGGTTTCTGTCTATGATGGCCCTGATATTATCTGCTTTAGACCTTTTGGTATTGCCAAAGCATTCAATATCTGAAAAATAATGGTGCAGTTGGTAAAAATCCAGAAAAGCTTCGATATAACCGCTCTGGCAATTGCTAACGATAAAGAGCGGATACTTTTCTTTAAGTGCAGCAAGCGTTTCTTCCAGGCCCGCATATAAGTGCCCACCCTGGTTTTGCAGGTGTAGCAGTTCTTCTTCTGCACTTAATGCTTTCAAAATTTGTAACTGTTCCTGGTTCAGGTAGGGGAACAGCTTTGGATGAATAGCATCATAGGGCATACCCGTAATAGACCGGACCATCGCTTGCGTAATGGGCTCTTTTACAAAGCCAGCCTTTTGCCCTGCTGCCTGCCAGGCCTGGGCTACCGTAGCTGTAGCATCCCAGAGTGTACCGTCCAGGTCAAAAATAATACTATCAATGTTGTGTTTCATTCGTTGTGCTTGATGGCGCAGATAAGGCTTTAATCAAAATAAGTTTCGGTGTCTGCAGCTAAGGCCTTTTGACAGACCAGTTCCAGCTGGCTTTTCAGGATACGGTCTTCCGATAAAGGGGGAAGCGCATCCAGGCTAAAATAACCAACGTCCAGCACATCGAAACCTTTCTTTAGTATTGAAGAGGTAGCGCTACACAAAAACACCATTTTATAAATATAGAACAGTTCTGCCGGATGGGGGTGCATTTTTTTATCAAATACCGCAAGCAGGCGTTCGGGTAGTACGTCCAGTCCGGTCTCTTCCTTAAATTCTTTGGTAATTACTTCTTTTGGGCTGTAGCCAATGTCGGCCCAGCCGCCGGGTAAAGACCAGCGGCCATCGCTGCTCTCCTGCACCAGCAGTATTTTTTTGTCATCTGCCATCACCAGACCTCTGATATCTACTTTAGCGGTAGGATATTCTTTCACCAGTGAAAACGCATTTTTTAGCTCATCTATGCTGCGTCCGCTCACCTGATGGAGTAATTGAAAGCTGATGCTTTGAATTTCCAGGTACCGGTCCTTATCATATTCATTGGTGCTATAGAATAAGCCAAGGTCAGCTAGGTTTTTCAGTCTTTTTATTGCGTCCGTTATCGTGCTGTTCGCCATAAGCTAAAAATACTGAAATTTTTGAATGAGGCTTAAATTACTTCCAGCACCATCATAAAAAGGCAGCAGCGGATTAAAAAATGCAGCGTAGTCTGTTCTCTAATTTATTGGACTTTTCATATAAAATTTACAATCATAAGGTGGTGTGAAGCTGCTTTACTCACCGGCCTAATGAGCAGAATCTTTTTGTTTTAGTTACTATTCTTTGGATTTTATTACGCAGGTTTCAGCTCCTTAAAATGGCTTATAAGCTATTGTTAGGTTGAAATAATTAAAATTTATGTAAAAATATTTAAAATAATTTTCAGTGTTTATTTTTGTTAAAATAATGAATATCACTGAGTTAAATTTAATTAACGATGATTTTGCTTTGTACAAGCATATCTTCTGCTTAAATATCTATTGACTGATGTGCAGCGTTTTTCTTACTTGCACGTATATACTGCTGGGGTAGCAAACCAGGCACCCAAATTCCAGCAGTTTATCAGCACAGACTTTAATACTACTTTATCATGTAGCCTAGTATCATTAAAGCTAGAAAATGCTCACTGAGCAGAGGCTTTAAGATCTGGTAAACACAGGTGAAGAATGGTAAAATAACGTTGATAATAATGCTGAACTATAAAATTTCTATAGCCTTAAAAACCTTAGAAATACGAACAAACTGGTCTGAGAAAGCGCAATCACAAAAAATCAAAAACCTTTAAAGTACTGTATCATTATGTTGACGATTGGTTTATCACTCAATGGTGGTATTAAGTTGCTGGAGAGAGCCTTAGCAGTTCGCATGAGGAGTATCAACAGAAAGTTGCAAGAAGTAGTATACAGCCTGTCGCCAGCGGCAGTAGAAGCCACAGCAGTAGCGGATGTACAGGCGCCCAAGTTAAAAATTGCCAAAACTACACTGCCAGACAAATCACTGGACTTTAACCAGACCTTCCAGCATATTCGTTACGAGCTGGACCTGCTCTATATGCGGCAGAACCCTGGCTTTACCAATACCATTGTACCTGTGCAACATGTAGACACAACGGCAAAGCAGGAGCAGCGGATCTCTTCAGTCATGCAACAGATAGGTAATACGTTAGTTCCAGCTTCAAGACCTGCACAGGCAAGCAAGCAATTTGAGAACCATAAAGCTTTGCATGTTGCCAAAACTGCTCAGCCTGACGTGCGCCTGGACTTTAACCAGACTTTTCTGCACATCCGTTATGGTCTGGATGGTTTTTATGGAGGACAGCATCTGAATTAATTCTACACTTTCTAACACTCTCCCCCTGTGTATTGGCTGATGCCGGCAAAAAGCATCAGGGTTCGTTGAAAGAACCAGGTAAAAATATGTAGTCTTATCATTATCAGTAATGTCTGCTACATTCATCACACAAAAAAAGCTGCGGTATAACTGCAGCTTTTGTGTTTTGGGGAAAGATGGAAGAGGTGTTGCCTAATGAATTTCCTGTTTGCTGTTAACCTCCCGCAGGAGTCCCTCCCGTATAAGCTCCCGCAGTACAAGCTCTGTCATTTCGCTTCTAAAATCTAGTTCATAGCGAAGGTCCATAACATGGGCTTTCAGACGCATTTTTAGCCAGCTCTTTTCATGCCTCACCTCATTGATAAAAAATACCGCTACCGGCTTTTCCTGAAAAATGTAACGGCTCACGTGCGCGGCTTCAAAAGCAATTTCGCGAACGCGGATGGTATTGATATCCAGGGGCAGGTAAAGCTCCGCTACTACCTGACAGTTGAGCTCGCCAACATTGGCATTGTTTACACGCTGGTTCACCAGCTCGCTGTTCGGCACGCTTAATACAGAATCGTCTGCAGTAAGAATGCGCGTTGTCCGAAGGCCAATGTGTTGCACCTCTCCGCTATAAGCCCCTACATCTATCCGATCGCCTGGCAGAAATGGTTTTTCTAACAGCAGAATTATGCCTCCGATGAAACTTTTGATCAGATCCTGTGTGGCAAAGGCCAGGGCAATGCCTACAGAAAGCCACAGCGCCAGCAGTGTGAGGTCTGAAGGAACAAAGATCGTGATGATAAACAGCAGGATCAGGAGCGCCCAGCCCACAACTCTTACAATAGGAATTGACCTGACGATGGTATTGCGATGTTTGCTGCTGCGGTCGGCCCATAGCTGTAGTAATAAAACAATAACATAAATAAGCAGGAAACCAGCCAGCAGCATGATCAGGGGTCTTAGAATTTCCCACACAGGAAAGTCTTCTCCCATTTGTGCATTGGTTGCTTGTGCTGGTTTTTCAGTAGCTACAGGTGACAGATCATAGCGCACTGAGAGGGTATCTGCACTGGCTCCGGCATTACTGCGGCCTGCAGGCTGCGTCTCCGACGCTTGGTCCTGCGGCAGGCGATCCTGAGGCAGGCCAATGAATGGTATCAGCCAGAGCGGCAGAAATACCAGCAGAATTCTATAGGCAGTTACTTGTTTCATCAGTTGAGAAGATTTTTGTTTTTCAGTAAATCTACAAGCTGCCGGTAAAGCAGTGGATTAATGCGGTATTCATTGCGCTGGTAAAGCAGTACACCACTTTCGGCCAGTATTTGTAGCTGGCGCCTGCTGGTAGTTTCACCTTCGCCCAGCATAACGGCAAGCTCAGGTGGCGTTAGCTGGTCGTGCAAAAGCAGTGCATGTACATAAAAATAGCTAGCCTCTGGCATCATTTTCAAGAAGCTAAAATCGGGATCCAGGGAGGTGCTAATTACTAAGCTGTCTTTGTTAACCGATAAGGTGGAGCTTAACCAGTAAAGCAGGCCCAAAAGCAGATTGCCCTGGCAAAAGTTATATAGTTTTCTGAAATATTTCTGCTCCAGAAACGCCTGTTGCTGATCGGCAGCCATGGCGCTAAAATGTTTACTCCTAAGATCTTCCGGGCCTGGCTCGAACTGCAGCTGATAACCACTGATCCGCTGGCGCCGCAGGATAAGCTCGCTTAGCTGCTCCTGGGTTAAGGCCTGCAAACCAAGTACGCTACTCCAGGTTTCGGAAGCCCGGGTTACCCGGCTCAGGTATTGCCAGCTGTATACCGAACAGCTGCCTACCCAAAATACAGCTTTGCTGGTCACAGAGATTAATTCCAGCAAAGCTTTTAAGGCATCGAAGCCCCCCACCCAGCGCCTGAAAAGTAATTGCAGGTCTTCTACTACCAAAACAAGCGATACCTCGGGCTGCATAAGATATTGTTGTACAGTAGCCAGACTGCTGTCTGGTGGCAGACCCAGCGCCTCTGCCAGGACTCCGGCCAATTCGTGCGGGCTGGCAGCATAACCTGGCAGGCGAACACGGCATACCTGCTGCTGAGTGGGTAACCTATTTATAAAAATATTGAGCAGGGTGGTGATGCCATTACCCTTTTCACTGCTGATGAGTATCGATGAAAACTTGCCTTCCGTCCACCGGCTGTAAGCGTTTTGCAGTGCTTCCAGTTCCTGCGTACGGCCTACCAGAAAAAGCTCATCTGTGAGTGGTTCCAGTGTGTAAAGCCGCTGGTAAACAAATGGGAGTCGCAGCATTGCCTGCTCATGTTTTGCCAGAAAATCAGCCAGGGCTGCGGCCGGGTCCGTCTTCTCGTAGGCCTGCTGTTGCAGCTGTGTCTGGGATTGGCGCAAGGAGAAGGTCTCCTGAAGATACTGCTGCAATTGTGGCACCAGCGCCTGAAGCCGGCTGCTGTTTTGCTGCGCCAGCGCCTCATGGGACCGGCGGGCCTTTCCCCTGGACAAACGAATTTGCAGATTCTTTACATTCTCCAGCAACGTGAGGGGAAACAGGCTTTTGCTGATATTGCCGTGTAGTTGCTGAAGCCCCTGTGCGGTTAGGGTATAAAGTTGACGGAGCCGCTCATGTAAGGCAGTTACATGTGCAAGTACCCGATCCAGGCCTTCCAGGGCAATAGTTCTTGCTTTTTGTACATCCTGTGGGTGTTGCTCCCAATAAGCCTGTGCAGCATCGAGATTAAAGAGGCTTACTTCTTCCATTTCACCGAGCCGTTCGCGTATCTCTTCTATCTGCTGCTCTGCCTCTTCGCGAAGTTTACCAAGCTTGTTTATGACCATGGGTAATACTTCCAGGCTCACCAGCTCGCGAACCTGCACAGGGGTAAGTCCCTGTTGTGACACCGGTACAAGTTCCTGTCCTTTTAAGGGCTGACCCATGATTGTTTGTTCGGGCAGATTAGCCAAAATTTGCTGCACAGGACCCTTCAGCGCCTGCAATTGCCCGGGCAGGTCCTGCTGCAGGAGCACTTCCCTTGCGGCTGCTACATCCTGTTGCGATACCTGTTGCCGAAGCTGCTGGCGGCTGTCGGTAAAGGCGTCCGGTAGGGGAGCCACTGTCAGGGTTTCTTTTACACCATGCAGGCTGTTGCTTAATCTTTCAAGCGCTATAAATACCTGATTGTGCAGGCCCTCATACCATTGTTGCTGCGCCCGCTCAAACTGCAGGTGTAGCTGATCGGTAACATTGTGCAGGTGCAGGTGCAGTCGCCATTGGTTGCAAAGGCTCAGGCGCGTATTTTTCCATTCTTCCAGCTGGGTTTCTACCTGTTGCTGACGCCGCTGTTTCTTTTTTTGAATCAGTGCTGCTTTCAGCTTTGCTGCTGGCAGTTCAATGGTGCCTGCCCTGGGATAGTCTTCTTCCAGTTCTATATAGAACCGGCCAAGAATAGCATCCAGTTGCCGGCGTAAGAGATCAGTGGTTTGCTGACGAATATTGCTCGCCCGTTTGAGCAGCTGCTCAATTTCCTGATGAACTTCTATGCGTGCTGGTGCCGGCTGTCGGTCGGGTAGGGAACTTAGCTCAAGGGCAGCGTGCAATATTACGGCCTGCTGCCGTTCACTGATGTTCAGTAGTTCCTGTAGCCGGTGCAGCAGTGTTATTTGCAGGTGCTGTCGCAAAAGGCCCTGCCAGGGTATTTCGTGTATCCATTCCCCGGCATCTTTTTCTTTACTGCCCAGTGCATTGCGCAACCAGTTAAAGCCGGTATGCTGGAGGTTCTTCAGGCTGCGAACCTTGTGTTTTAAACCCTTTGCGGAGCGCAACAGGGTTGTGTCATCTGGCTGGCTCAAAAACCTTTCTTCTTTTTGTATCTCATGCCGTACCTCCTCCTGCTGGCTGATAAAGGCATCGAGCTTCATTTGCAGCTCGCCGAAATAGTGGGAGAATTCCTGATTTTGAACTATCCCTGTGTTCTCCTCGGGAACCTGAGATGTGGCAATGGAAAGCAACTCTGTGCGCAGCCGCAGCCGATCCTGTACAAGGTTGGAAGAGGTGCCAAACCAATTTTCAAGCCGCAGGGCCACTACCTTAAGAATATCTTCTGTATGCTGTAGCCGTGCTTCCAGAGGTGCCCGGAAGTATTGCTGCAGTAACCTGCTGATTTCTTCAAATTCTAGCTGAGATAGCGCCGCCATTAAGCACTCAATTGTTTCTTGTTAATTTGAATATACGCTTTTTCAAAAGTCAAATGAAAAGCCTTTGCCGTACAGACCAGGTCTTATACTTTTTAGTACAACAAATGCTGGCCTTAACGCCCCACTCGTATACGTAAAAAGTTAACGGACTGGATATATAATTAAAGGGTTTTGCATATTTAAACAGCTGATTATAGGATGCTTTTTTCTAAGTTTTACGACATAAAGGTCCGCCGGATGTTTTGAAGCTACTTAAGAATAAAGTAGTGGAATTATTGTACCAAATGGCTTCGATTATGGGCGAGGCCCGCACTGCTACGGTTTATGCTGTGCGAGACTGTATGCTGGTGCGTTTATCGAAAGAGGATTGGTTGGCACCTGTTCCTGTCCAGGTTTTTGCCTTTCCT
>JASLAE010000094.1 GCA_030147305.1 Cesiribacter sp. | reverse complement strand
AAGCGGCCAAATCCGTGCTCCAGCTGGCGCTGATCCTGCTGGGGTCGGTGAAGGTGGGTTTCTACAAGCTTGCGGCCAGATCCTACCGCCAGCAAAGCCCCTTCATTCTTTTTAGTCAACAGTTTAGTTGAGCGTCAAGCTTTACCGTCCAGCTACCGTTTGAGTGAAAGTCCGCCGAAACAGGCAGCGAAGCTGCATACCACCAACTGCTATTAGCCACGCCAAATGATTGCTATTGCACCTAACGTCCATTGAATAGAGCAGCCGTCCATTCACTGACGGTCACCCTAAGTACGCAAAGCTAACTGCCTGCACTGTCAATGGCAACCATGCTGGTGGGGCGGTTGCTTTATTCTGTTGTTAGGTGCTGGCTTATTTTTTATTTATTCAAGTGTTGGTCGAGTTGAAGCTGTCGCTTTGGTTATTCACCCATTCAATCATTTTTTGTTTCTTAAAGTCAAACCAGGCCTGCCTGTAATCACCATTTTCATCAATTTCAAATTTGAAATTCCTAAATGGCTTAGGCTTATTTAATGCATTGATTAACCTATTTTGAAATCTTTCATCGGGAATTTCATCAATGAATTCTTCCATCACCTGAAATGATGTTCTTGAATCCATTTTTTCAAATTCAAAATAGTCGTCCAAGTTTTCCTCTATTTCCGCCAACTCCTCTTCCAAATCGTCAGTCAAATCGAGCGGATCCTGTGTATCAATAATGCTCTTGATTTCATTTGTCCGAATATTATAAAGGCATCTCAATCCACAATCTAATTCTTCAGCTATAGTTTCTATTTGCTTATTTGACAGTTGAATTTTCATGGCTGCCTTGTTTTTGCTTGCACCTAACTACTGAATATACGCCACAGTGGCGTATATTTTTGCTTTATCATGACCCTAACCTACAAATTGGCTGACTGAAATTCAAGCGATCCAATAGGCTTTGGATGTTGTTTAAAGCTGTTTGACTTACATACGCGCTCCGCCGATGCGGTAAAAATTTCTGTGGTCTTACTGCTATTGTGTCTTTGTACTAAACTAATGATTTAAATTGGATTAACGCTCACTTCAGCTCTCACTAGTGGTTCAAAAAACGCATTTGCAAGCTGAAAATGCGTTTTTCAGTAGTGGGTTGGCAAGATTCGAAACGTATCCATAGCTTAAAAAAGGCTTTTCCCTGCACTTATATGGGGTTTTTGAGCTAAAAAGCCCAATTTCGAGCCTGAACAAATTCCACTGGAAGCATCCTGTCCGTTTCGGAAAAAATCTTCTTCCCTTTGTGCTACCCATCTTCTATTTTTTGGTGCGTTCCTACTAGAAATGTATAGTTAAGTTTCTTGTATTATGGCGGATTAATAATGAATCATAATTTAAACTCCCCTAAATTTTGAGCCATTCAAAAGTTGATTCTTCAACGGAGCTAAGATTAAAGATTAGCTTTTGCTTTACACCCAAACACGCCAGTTGGCTCAACTAGGCAGAAATAAAATTCTCTGCTTTAAGTCGTCAGTGCCTAAAGAAAACAATAAGCTCTTTCTAGAAGAGGAAAAATATTGTAAGTGCATGAAAAATGGACAGGAACCAATTTAAACGAATAATCTTTTGAGGCTATAACTATGAAGATCCTCGTAAAACCTTAAGTAAATTTTATCAATTACTTTAAACCTTTAAAATAAGTTGTTGCAGTACTAGCCGGTTAATTAATTAGAGAAGATTTTAATCATTCATTTATTGTATTAATAATATCTGGGATGAAGTCTTTAAAATTTCTTTTTGTTCTATTCTGCCAATATTGATCATATAGATTAACTACTTTTCTATACAAGGGGCTGCCTGCTTGTTCATTTATTAAAAGATGTTTTTTTGCTGCTTCCTCATCTATTAGCTTCATTTTTAAATAAATCGCGACTGCATCAGAAACTACTTCATGTATGAAGAAATACAAATTTAGTCGTTCATCGTCAAACACCTTGATCTGGCTTGATAAAGTATCCTTGTATTTTAGAGCAAGCAATTGTTCTTTGTATTCTTTACTTATCTCTTCCCAATAAATATGGCTAGCTTCGTGCCATACATTATTATTAAGAGAAAGGCTATTGTAGGCAAAATTTGGTTCCTTGCTTTTAGTATCAATATATCTTTCATCATAGGGAATGATGATGGGAGCGATGTGAGCATAAGGTGGAGCAATTGTTTTTAGATCGATATTAGCTCTCAATACAACTCCTATGGGGGATATTGAAAAATAAATTTGTTTATCTATGGATACCTGGTAAAAATTCTCAAGGACGTCAAGCGGTTTGTCTCTTTGAAGTGCAAAAATAAATTGCTTTTCCCATCTCTCATAATTAACACGTTGCTGCTGATAGAATTTCTTAAAATCACTGTCTATTGCAAACTGGTGGCATAGCCGCAGATACTCTTCTAGAAACTGTTTAGGCTTCATCATTGAAAAGTAGCCGTAGTCTTCTGGATAAGTTAATTTCATAGAAGGATATTCAATACACCATCCTAAATCTACAAAATCATTGTAAGGGAGTTCTGATGCTTTAGTAACTGCAGGATGATCTTTGTACTTGCTGAACCATTGATCTACATCCTTTTGGTAAGTTGATCCACTCACTGCAGGTCCATAAACACCGGCCAAATAATTTACAATGTGCATTAGTTCAGTGCCAGGATGTACCTTGACCTCATACCTTTGAGCAAGTGTTATTGAAGAGTTCAGGCATAAGAATAGAATAAAAAAAACTATCTTTTTCATTCTTCAGTCATTGTTACAGGTTGAATTACAGGACTTTTTATATACCACTTTTCTTGAAATGCAAAATTTTATTCAAGATAAATGAATGCAGGTCCTATTCCAATCTGGGACACTGATAAAATGATGCAATTGTTGTGAATCTACCTGCTGGTGCTCTGCCATACGCTCAATGTTGCTTTTACGCCACTTCTTATTCATAAGACAAGAATAGAGTATCATGACACCCACAATAACTGCAATAGTTAGCCAGAACATTTTCTGCGGTTTTGATATTTTTAAGTATGTCGCAGGCTTCTCTTCAGCAACTGCGCATTGATAGCCACAATTACCGTACTCAGGCTCATAAGGGCAGCTCCCACGGCTGGGGAGATCATAATGCCCTGGCTATAAAGTACACCCGCTGCCAGAGGTACAGCTATTACGTTATAGGCTGTTGCCCATATCAGATTCTGAATCATCTTTCGGTAGGTAGCTTTGCCAAAGAGGATCAAAGAGGCAATATCCTGCGGATTGCTATTCACTAGGATAATGTCGGCTGTTTCAGCGGCAACATCAGTGCCAGATCCTATGGCAATACCCACATCGGCTTGAGCAAGGGCCGGGGCATCATTGACGCCATCGCCTGTCATGGCCACAAACTCTCCCTGCGCTTGTAGCTCCTTTGCTTTCTCCTGCTTTTCATGGGGCAGCACATTGGCCATATAACCATCCATCCCTAAAGCATCGCTTACACTTTTCGCTACTCGTTCATTGTCACCGGTAATCAGCAGGCTTTTGATGCCATTTTCTTTTAGCACTCGAATAGCCTCTGCCGATTCTGGCCTGATCTGATCTCTAAGGGTAATATAACCCACTACATTCCCCTCTAACATGACGTATACAGCCGTTTCTACTCCCTCTTCCGCTGCATTGGCGGGCACTTGTATGTTAAACTCTTTGATGTAGTTTGGACCAACCACTTTTACATCCTTACCCTCAATTCTTCCCTCAAGGCCTTTGCCCGGCAAGTAGTTGAATGCTTCTGATTGTGGTACTGTGATGTTTTCTTCTTTAGCCTTTTTGAGTATGCCCTGGGAGATGTAGTGTTCGGAATTTTGCTCTACGCCAGCAGCCAATCGTAGCATCTCCTGTTTACTGATGCGCTCTCTGAAGGTAACTACTTGTGCTACGGTATGTGAGCCTTGGGTTAGCGTACCTGTTTTATCAAAAAGAATGGTGGTGATGTTGCGCGAGTTTTCAAAAGCTGTACGGTTGCGGATCAGAAGCCCTTTGTTCGCAGCTACGGCTGTAGAGATGGAAACCACCAGGGGAATAGCCAGACCTAAGGCATGCGGACAGGAGATTACCATCACGGTCACCATACGCTCCAGCGCAAAATCAAGCGCTGCACCTGCAAACAACCAGGCGGCCAGGGTGATAAAGCCTGCAGAAAGGGCAACATAGGTCAGCCATTTGGCTGCCCGGTCTGCTAAGTGCTGGGTTTCCGACTTGGTTTTCTGTGCATCCTGCACAAGGTTGATCACCTTTTTAAGATAGCTTTCTTCGCCTGTGTGCTCTACCTGTACTTGAATAGAGCCATTGCCATTGATAGAGCCTCCGATGACTTTTTCACCCGTTGTTTTCTGAACGGGTTTACTTTCACCGGTGAGCATGCTTTCATTCACGTAGCTTTCTCCCTGCGCTACAACACCATCAGCAGGTACTTTTTCTCCCGGCCTTACCAGAATTACCTCTCCCTTTTGCAGCTCCCCAATCGGCACTTCAAGGATCTGCCCATTCTGTATCACATGAGCAGTGGCTGGCATCAGGCTCACGAGCAGCTCCAGGGCTTTGGAAGCACCTAGTACAGATTTCATCTCAATCCAGTGACCAAGTAACATTACCACAATCAGTGTAGCCAGTTCCCAGAAAAAATCCATGCCTTCCAATCCGAAGACAACAGCTGTACTGTAGACATAGGCTACCGTGATGGCTACACCAATTAAGGTCATCATGCCCGGAGACCCCCTCTTTACCTCCTCTACAAGCCCTTTCAGGAACGGCCAGCCCCCATAAAAATAGATAATAGAAGATAGACCAAAAGCGATATAGCCTGCATTTGGTACCTCCAGGGTGAAGCCCAGAATATGCTGCACCATAGGACTTAGCAGAATAACAGGTACAGAAAGGATCAGTGATACCCAAAAGCGGCGGTGGAAGTCCTGGATCATCATGTGGTGATGTTCTCCATGCTCACCATGTCCACCCTGCATATCGTGTCCATGATGCTTATGGTTTGGTTTATCGCCTACTTTCTCCTTTTTAGGAATAGCACTCTCATGGGCATGAAGTGTTTTTTCCATAAGATGATCTTCATTTCTGAAGATTTGGCCTTTTGCCTTATCTTTCGGATTTTGATTGTGGTGCGAGTAATCCATGGTAAATATTTTTTAAGTGCATATCCTACAACATCCTTTGATGCAATACATGGCAGTATAGCTGATTGAATTCTTCAGCATCCGCTAAGGAAGCTCTCAAAATGCTAAATGTTCTTCATCATCAAGTTCATCAAATTGCTTTCGGTATTCCTTACAAAATTCCGCCATTTGCTTACATATTTTTAGGAATTGTTAGCTACTTAGATGATGTATGCGCTAAAACAAGAGGTAAAGATTTTGGACCTTTTAGCGTTTAAAATCGAACTTTGCTGATAAATTAGAATGAAAAATATATTTACTCTTGAGTACAATCCTTCATATTAAAAATATGGTTGCAACCGCTGTGTGCAGGTTGTACAGGAAGCATGACAGAACCCGGGGCTTACCGTCATGAGTAGCACGCTTGGAGACGTAGAAGTACAGGAACACGAAAGTATGCTCAATCATGATCAACTAGCGCAGACCCTGCTTGAGATGGGTTTGAGCTGTTGGATGACAGAAAGGCCCAGCTAAAGGAAAAGATTAAAAACATTATAATCGAGCTGATTCATCTGCAAGAAACGCTTGCATAATGCTTATGTGGAGCGTTGCAATGGTAGCATCTGAAGAGAACTGCTCAATGCTTATGTGTTCAGAACCTTATCAGAAGTGCGGGAAAAAGCTGAAGAATGGCGACTGGATTACAACCGCAGCGGTGGACCGTTA
>JASLAE010000092.1 GCA_030147305.1 Cesiribacter sp. | reverse complement strand
TAGAAATCTTGCTTCCGGGTGTGGAATTTTTAAACGCTTTTAAGAGATGGGAAATTTTTATTACTATATAGTGAAACTTTTTAGTAGAAAGTATCGTAAAAGAGTGTGTTTTTGAGAATTAGCGCTCATTAAGCTGAAATTTCACTTCTTCAGCAGCTCAATATTCTGCGTTTTGCCCCTTTTCAACAAGCAAATCTATAACCCAAATAAGCAGACTACCCGGTTAAGCTGAACCCTAAGTGGTTATATACTACTCATGCGATATCCAGAGTGTAGACTAGACCATTATTAGAATGAAGGGGCAGTAATTACTCGCAGTATTTCGGAATGAGTATAAGAAGGGAAGGGCCTGGTGTTTGAATGCTGTGCTTATGTGTATTATATGTATAGCTTCAAGCATGCAAGAGCTCTGGCAATAGCGCTATAGTGAGGCAATGTCAGGCAGACAATTAACTCAGCGATAGGCGGAATGGAAAAAAGAGGCAAAATAAAAACGAGGCTGATGCATCTGATTTGCCAGACGCATATAAAACAGAAGGACTAGTTAGGCCTTCTGTTTGATTAAAGATAACTTAGGCTTATCAGCAGCCGTTACTCCCAGTAAGTTAGCATAAATGCGTTCTACTTTTCTGGTCATGGTAGCCACATTGAACTGTTCTTTCATTACCTCGTAGGCTTTGTTTCCAAAAGCGCTGATCAGTGCCGGATTGGAAACCAGCTGGGTTAAGGCATCTGCCAGGCGTTCCGGAGACTGTGGTGGCACCAGGAATCCATTTTGTTGGTCAGTAATAACCTCTTTGGTCCCATCTACAGCAGAGGCAACAATTGCTTTTTTCATTGCCATGGCTTCTAAAAGGCCTATTGGAAGCCCTTCCCATAGTGAGGGTAAACAATAAATGTCTACAGCACTTAAAACGTCGGGCACATCCTGCCTGAAACTGCTAAAGATAATCCTGGATTCTATTCCCAGTTCATGAGCAAGCTTGAGCATACCTGCTTTTAGCTCGCCATCACCAATTACCAGAAACTTTACATTCAGGGTTTCAGGAACGCGGGCTATGGCTTTCATCAAGGTGTATGGATCTTTCTGTACTGTGATGCGGGCTACATACCCGACAACCGTTGTCTGAGGATCTATACCATAATCTGAACGAACGTTTTTATACGTATTATCAGGATTGAATTTATTCAGGTTTATCCCGTATTTTATTACTGCTGCATTCGGGATTTCAAATTCTTTTAAGGCGTCTCTAAGGTTGTTGTCGGAAACACAGATGGTTACGTTGGCTCTGCTGGATAAAAACTCTTCTCCCTTTATTCTTAAATACCTGAGCAATGGGTGCTGATCGGGGTGGAAGGACCAGCCATGTACAGTATAGACAACAGGTAAATTTAGTTGTTTGGCAGCCCAGAAAACATTTGAGTTTGCCCTTGTACCATGCGCGTGCACAAGTTGAATTTCCTCTTTTATGAGAATTTGCTTAACCTGATGCCATTTGCTTATATCGAAGGGAGTTTCAGTAGGAATGACATAGGTTTTGATACCCATAGCCTGTAGCTTGTCAATCATTGGACCTGGTGTGAACGAGAGGACTACGGGCTCGTAAGCACTTTTATCCAGCTCCTCTACGAGGTCTAGTACATGTGATTCTCCACCGCCAATTTTCCCCTGGCGAATAGTTTCCAGAACTTTAATTTTTTTCTTACTCATTATCTAAGATCCTTAAGATCCATATGAAAGCAGCATACTTAAAATATCTAGTGTAAATTAACCCTACTAGATCATGATATTATATTTTAAGGTCTCATAGACAGCTGTCTAAATCGGTAAACCCTGAAAAGCTGTCTGGTTTAGAGAGACCTTCTGATCGCCTTTTCTGACTCAAAAGATATTGATAAAGAATATTAAATATTGAAGAAAGATCCTTACTTAATTTAATGAATCTTTATGTAAAACTCAACTATTAGCTATAAAACCCTCTGGCTACTTTGCAACACCACTCACTTTAAGAGCTGGCATACGCATAGGGTTCTTATCTTCTTCTCTTTTATATCCAACATTCCACCAAAGGCCACGAACAAACGACTTTAAATGTTCCGGCTGACGCTTCAGGATATATTTTAGTAAGCCTTTCGGTACCACACAGGTAATCAGGAACATCATGAATAGCGCAAACTGGGTTGTAGTAGTGTTGCGTCGCATAAAGAGAATGCGGTTACGGGTATGATAGTAGGCTTTCATAGGGCTTTCCTTGCCCATGGTTACAGATTCCTTATGAAAGATTTCTGCTTCTGCCTGATAATAAATGTTGTAACCAGCTCTTCTGATGCGCTCTCCCCAGTCCAGTTCTTCGTAATAGATAAAGAAAATGTCTGCAAAGGCACCCACTTTCTCTATTACCTCGCGCTTCACCAGCATGGCGGCGCCATGGGCAAAGTAAGTGTAACCAGAGGTATTAAACTGCCCACGGTCTTCCTGCTTACCGCCAACGGCCACTGCCTGCCCCGTAATTGGATTCATGGGGGTGTAGCCGGCGTACTGTATCAGCGTTGGGCTGGAGTAGTACTTGATCTTTGGGCTTACAACGCCTATTGTTGGATCATTCAGGAAAGGCTCCAGTAGTTTTTCCAACAGGTTTGGGGTAACCTCGGTATCATTGTTAACAACAAATACATAATCGCCTTTTGCTGCATCAATGCCAACATTGTTGCCACCGGTAAATCCGAGGTTTTTATCGTTTCTAATAACGATAACATTGGGGTAATGCTCTTTAACATAATTGGTAGGATCTTCTTTCGAAGCATTGTCTACCATGATGATTTCATAGTTATTATAGGTTAAAAGCTTGCATGAGTCCAGAAACTCACAGCTTACCTTTAACTGATTAAAATTTAGGATAACTATGGAGACTAATGGTTTCATTAGATTAGTGCTGTATTTGAGTGTGATTGTGAGGAGTATGAATAAAGCGGCTGTCGGCATTCTTGAGCCGGAACAGAATCAATAACATGATGAAGAAAACCTTGGGTGCGGTTGCCAGCGCTTTCAGGAAACGGGTATCATATA
>JASLAE010000088.1 GCA_030147305.1 Cesiribacter sp. | reverse complement strand
GAAATTTGCTGTTGCGGCACAAAACTAGCGGGCCGTGGCCTTTGCTTTGCGAATTCGCTTTGGATTTATCCAGAGCCAGAAGCCGCTGAAAGAAAGCAGGATCAACCCCAGAGACAGTAGGGTGGTATAGAGCAACTTAATACCATCACTGTCGGTACCCAATAAATAATCCAGCAGAGAGCCATCGTGGATCATCTCAACAATGTCTGAATTACGCTGACTTACCGCTAAAATAGCACCTGTTTTACCATCTATCTGCAGTTCTGTGAAATGATCGGCAAACCGTATTTTTGCTACCCCCTGTTGTGGCCGCACATCAATACGATCAATGGCTGGCGTTTTTCCTAAGGTATCGTGCACGTATTGCTTCGCTATTGCCTGTATGCTGTCCAGGGAAATCCATTGCTTTTCTTCCGCCACAGTGGTCTGTTGTGTCGGTGGGAGCAGCCTCATTTGCTTTTTCCAGCCCAACAAAAGTCCCGTCAGGCCCATCAGTAACATGAAAGCCAATAGCGGAATGGCTATCCATTTATGCAGCGAGCGGTAAAACCGGGTATTTCTGGCAATTTTCTCGGTGGAGGATCTCAAACTTTTAACAAGGTATACTTCCGGCAAACAAGGACAGCACTGTTCCTAAAGATAAGGATACAGTTGCTAATAATAATTGACCCTTGAAAGCTAACGAAGCAAATATGGGGATATTGGAGACCAAATTTGAAGATATCTCCCTCATGCCTCCGTAGCTGGTGAGTTGATAGTCGCCGACTGCTCTATGCCCTTGACTGAGGCGGTCATGGATTTTCCCATGATAAAATCTGTTACCGCCTCCACTACCCTGGCAGAACGCAGGTTGTGTGTTAAGCCTTCGGTAGTGAGCAGTTTTGAATTTTTCCAGGCCTTGTGGATCTGTACAGCATAGGCATATGGGGCTTCACGATCCTCCCTGTCATGGATGATAAGCCCCGGTAGCTGGAGACCTGCAGCAAATGTAGCCGCAGAAAAATACTGAATTGGTTTGCCGATTGCGCGCTCGAAATGATCAAGCGTGACCCGCACCGCCCGGTCGGTTAATTTAAGGGTTTCCTTATAGAACCGAATGAAATCCTGTGCCTCGCCAGGCGCTCCCATGATGACCAGTTTTCTTATTGGTAACGCAGGATTTGTGTAGCGTGCATGCATGGTGGCAAAGCTGCCAATGGAGTGACTTACCACAACATCCAGCGCCCCAACCTTCTCTATAAATTCCTGAATCACTTCGCTGTACAGGGGCACGGACAGAAATTTGCCACCGGAAAGGCCATGACCTGGTGCATCAATGGCATAGAGCGTGTATTCCCCCTTTGGTAAGGCTTCTATATAATTTTTCCAGCGGAAGGTGTGGCTCTTCCAGCCATGAATAAATAATACTTTCTTTGGTCCCTCTCCCCAGCGATAGGCTTGTATGGTGGTATGCTTATGCTGAAAAGTGAATTTATGGGCCGTATCCATAAATTCCTGCTGATGGGTTTTGATGGATGTGCGGACAGGGTAGCAAAACAGCTTGAAGCCCAGCCTGCCAGCTGCCTTTGGTGAAACAATGGAAAGGCCATTCATGTACTGGCCGATTAATGTAGGGATAAGTCTTTTCATGTTCAGGATTTTCACTAGATACCAATTGGTATCTACCAGGCTAAAAAATTTTACAATTCTATTTCTTTTATTTGCTGCTCAAGGTGCCGGATTACTTTTTTCATGTCCACGTTATTGCCCCTAAGCTTACTCATCATAATGCCGCCTTCCAGGCCGGCAATGATTAGGGTAGCGTAAAATGCCTTGTCCACCTCAGGATTGATTTGCTTGTGCTCCACCCCTTTTGCCAGAATATGAACAAGAGAGTCCTCCAATAGCTGGAGGATCTTGGCAGCTTCTTCCCGTAACGGCGGATGGGCATCATCGGCTTCTATAGAAACATTTAAAAGAGGGCATCCGCCGCGGATGGGCGGAGCAACCACATAAGATTCAAAAAATCGTAAGATGGCCCTCAGCTTGTCTCCCGCCGTTTGCTCCCGGCGGATCAGGCTGCGCATTTTCTCGAACATTACAGCAGACAGGTATGCCAGAGTTTCTTTTTCCAGTACTTCCTTGCTACTGAAATGTCGATAAATTGCCCCTTTTGTAAAGCCGGTCGCATCGGTAATATTACGCAGGGACGTAGCCTTGTAACCCTGTGTATTAAACAAGGCGCCCGATTCCTTTAATATCTTTTCCCTGGTGACTTCCGGATTACGCATAGCCAAAGATTCCGTTTGGTATCTTAAATTACCAGACTATGACAATAAAAAATATAACGGCATAACAGCATGTAGCGGAGATTGAATTTACTGCACAAGAAAATGTACAGCGGTGATTATTTTGCCTTAGCCAGCTCCTGGAGCAGACTTACATTAAATTCCGGCTTGTTCAAGGCGATAATATCACTCACATCGCCCAGCACCTCGTCTATCAGCCCAAAATCTTTGGCTTCCGGTGCACTTAGAAATTTATCACGCAGAAAGAATTCTTCTATTTCTTTCCAGGTATGGCCTGAATTTTTACCCATTAAATGGAATAACTGGGCCTGCAGCCGTTCCTGTTCCCGGGTAGCAATGCGCACATCTTCGGTATAGCCCTGCGCACCACCACCGGCAGGGTGCATGTGAATGGTAGCATGCGGCAAAGCATAACGCATGCCTTTGGTCCCGGAGGTTAACAGAAAAGTACTCATGCTGCCGGAAAACCCAACCGAAACCGTAGAAACAGGTGCCGAGATCATCTTCATGGCGTCGTAGATCGCCAGACCGGCATACACGCTGCCACCAGGACTGTGAATGTATAGATTAATAGTTTGTTTCGAATCAACACTGTTCAGGTACAAGAGCTGGGCAACAATTACGTTGGCAACCGCATCGTTGATCTGGGTTCCTAAAAAGACAATGCGTTCTTTGAGCAAAAGGCTATAAATATCATACGCCCGCTCGCCTCCCCTGCTGCTATTGTCTATGACCATGGGGATAACACTCTGATGAATCATGGCTGTTGTGGTTTAAATAAATGTAAAATCTCCTGCTGAAAAGCTGTTTTCTGCGGATCGTTAAACAGCTGCTCATGTACAGCTGAAAGCTCTTTTTTCAGCTTATGCCGATGATAGCGCTTAAGCAGCAGATACGCCTGTTTTTGACCCCTGAGGTTAAGGCGTAAGGCAGGATCCAGCAACAGTTTTGCCCGGAATAAGAGTGCCTCAGCTGGTTGCAGGCGTCCCTGCAGATATGCTTCTATCTGCTGTATTTCATTCAATGAAGTCCTCATAGCTGATGGCTTTTTCTTTAATGGTATCTCTTACTTTCTCCAGGCATTTATATTTCTGCACGGCAGCGGCATGTGGTGTGGTGTAGCCGAGTGTACCTGCAATCTGTTTCAGGGGCAGTTTTTCATAATAAAATGTCCTGAGCAATTCCATACATCTCTTTCCGCTGTTCACCAGCAGCATTAACAGCTTCTGGCTATCTACAGTAGGAAAATAGTCGTCCGGAATAGCAATAGTGTTTTCGTTTGCATCCAGCGGGACCCAGTGGAGCTGCTGATTGAATTTCCTGCTCCACAGGTGTTTTACAATACCCAGGATATAGTGTGCAGGTGTATTCTGAAGTGTAAAGGCAGGATCCTGGGTTTTCTCATGATAGATCACCAGGGCATCCTGAAAAACATCCTGGGCTTCCTGGAACGTCCCGCCCATTTTGCTAATGTAGCGGGCAGAGGCCGGAAAGCTCAGCTCGTACAGGCGGATGAATTCCTTTTCACGATCTACCTGGTGGTCGGGCTCAACAAGTGCTTCTAAAACTTCCATAAGTATCCATTTATCTATAGGTGCAGAATCAGGGAGAAAGATCACCTCGATTGATGAAATTAATTTACACTTCTTTTAGCTATCTCGCACCCCATTTATACC
>JASLAE010000079.1 GCA_030147305.1 Cesiribacter sp. | reverse complement strand
TGTCTGAAATAAGCTCTATATAATCACCCAGATTAAAAGTAGTACAGTTGCCAAAACTGTCGTCACCTGTTTTTTCCAGCCGCTGCACACTTATTTGTTCATCGCCTGCTATCCACAAATATTTTCCTGTTCTGGTGGCAGATGAGAGGCCATCCCGCAGGTCGCGGTCCAGTAACTCTGCTTGTTGTGCTCCCGTGAGGTCCAGGAGTATGGTGCTTTTTTTCATGGTATTGCTGGGCTGATCGTACCTCTTAACAATAAAAAGAGCGGCAAAATGTTTTGCCGCTCTCTAAAGGTTTTCTGACTAAAGAGGACTACCATTCCCTATTGTCAGCAGTAGACTTTATATAGGGAAGGAAATGACAGCCCGATAGCTTACAAGCCGCGAATGATGCGCTCGCTTTCACCCCACGGAATACGGCTAAGCATTAGTATGATCGCAATGGTATACCAAATGGCGGTGATTTTATGTTTATCTACATCGAGTGTGGCTTTTTTGGCTTTGATCCGGCCAACCTGCGCCACAACAACGGCAATGATCATGACAAGAATATGCTCCACAGCCCAGAAGCGCAGGCTTGGTTCTTTCATGGCTGCGCCAAAGTTGTTGAGAGCGGACTGCACGTAAGGGCTCAGGAAAAAGTATAGGATAAGACCCAGCAGCAGGTTGAGGTGCAGCAGACCCATAAAGCCGGCAGACATGCCATTATCGCCCTTTAGATAGGGCTTATTGCCCAGCCAGCCGCTATAAGCTTTGATCAACACCACCAGCCCCAGGATAATAATGAACCAGCGGACCCAGGAATGAATAAATAGAACAATTTCGTAAGCAGTCATAAAAGCTAAGTTTTGGGCCAAGATAAGCACTAAGTGTTTCCCTGCCAAACAATCTAAGCCCGGGACTGCTTTATCCTAAAAAAGAGCTTTAATATGTTAGATAGTATATTACAAGAATTAAAAGGCGCTATTGGTAAAGATGTGCAGCAAAGGGCCGGGCTCACACCCGATAAAGCAGACAGGGCTATAGAACTTGCTGGTCACAGCGCCAAAGAGGTAGCCGAAGATGAAGTCCGCAAAGGGAATGTACAGGGACTGATGTCGCTCTTGAACAATAAGGATAGTGCTTCACACAGCAATCCCATAGTTTCTAAAATAGGGGCCAATCTGGTTGGTAAGCTGGTCAATACCCTGGGGCTTAGTCCGCAGATTGCCAAGCAGGTAGAGGGGGTAGTGGTGCCCATGATGATAAGCTTTATAGGCAGCCGTTTTCAGGAATCCAAAGAAAGTGGAGGCGGTGGGCTAGGCGGCCTTTTAGGGGGCAACATGGGTGGCCTTGGTGGTATGTTAGGTGGCTTTTTTAAATAAGAAACATTAGTATCATACTAAAAAACAAACAGCGCTGTACCCTTGTAAAAGGGTGCAGCGCTGTTTTATGTGCTTTGTGCTCATCAGCTTAAAGGTCCAGCAGGGTATAGTGGCGGCCTTGTTTACGGATGCTCAGGTAGTGCACTTCTCCACTTTCGCCCCGCTCTAAATATCCGGTATAATGATGAATAACGCCACCGCCGGGTGCTGAAATGTACAAATCGTAATCGGTATAACGGCTTACATCTATCGCTCCAATATAAATATCATAGGTGCCGTCGCGGTAAATATCCCGCAATAATACTTCTTCAAAACTACTTATGTTTTCAGAAGCTTCTACCGCTTCGCTGCCTAAATCCAGGTACAGGTCAAGGTCACTGTCGTAGAGTGCCTGGTTGCTGCTGCCACCAGTATTCCATTCCAGTTCTATCAGAATGCCCTGGTCACTAACAAGTATATTGTCGGGGACTACCACTGCATCATTGTCCTTATTACAGGAAAATAGCAGACTGCTGATCAGGAGGATTATAAAGATAGAGAGGCGGCTCATAGTATTTATAGTAAAGGTGCAACATAGGGAGCGCTTGTTCATTTTTTCCGTGAAGCCTCCCATGATGCAGGTGCAAAGCTTGGGCCAATTCTGTTACAGAAAGTTCCGAAAGCATAAAATTTTTTTAAGCCCTTGAAAATGAAAGCTGCTGTAAAGAAAAAAAGCCGGCAATTTGCCGGCTCCTGATTGGAATATATTCCTGATTAGTCTTGAAAGGTGGGCAGGTTAACCAGCATGCATAGGTGCTGGCAAATGAATTTAATCAACTTTTATTTGCCCAGTGCCGTTACGCCCGGCAGTTCTTTGCCTTCGAAATACTCTAGCAGGGCACCACCGCCGGTAGAGACATAGCTCACATCATTGCCAAAGCCCAGCTGATTTACAGCCGCAGCAGAATCGCCACCACCAATCAGGGAGTAAGCACCCTTGCTGGTAGCTTCCACAACGGCATGGGCAACCGTTCGGGTGCCTTCAGCAAATTTTTCCATTTCAAAAACACCCATGGGGCCATTCCATAAAATGGTTTTGGATTCACGAATGGTACGCACAAAGATCTCTCTTGCTTCCGGACCAATATCAAGACCCATCCAGCCATCGGGAATAGCATGGTTGCTGGCTACCTTTGTATTGGCGTCCTTATCGAATTTGTCGGCGATAATAGAATCGATGGGTAATTTAATTTCCACTCCTTTATCTTTTGCCCGGCGAATCAGGTCACTGGCCAGGTCTACTTTATCTTCTTCTACCAGTGAATTGCCTGTATGACCACCCATAGCTTTAAAGAAGGTGTAAGACATGCCCCCGCCAATGATGAGATTGTCGACGCTGTCCAGTAATTTTTCAATTACTTGAATCTTATCAGAAATCTTTGCACCGCCCATGATGGCTGTAAAAGGACGCTGCGGATTGCCAAATACTTTTTCGGCATTCTCAAGCTCGGCCTGCATAACATAACCGGCTACTTTATCCTGCATATAATCGGCTACTACGGCGGTGGAAGCATGCGCCCGGTGGGCAGTACCAAAAGCATCCATTACCCATACATTGCCCAGTTTTGCCAGCTTTTGTGCAAAGTCTTTGTCGCCTTTTTCTTCCTGTTTGTAGAAGCGCAGGTTTTCCAGCAGGAGTACTTCGCCCGGCCGCAGGTTCTGAGCGCGTTGTACCGCTTCTTCGCCAATACAGTCGGGGGCAAACTGCACCTCACGCCCCAGCTCCCGGTTTAGGTAGGGGATCAGGTGTTTGAGGGAGTATTTTTCCTCAGGTCCTTCTTTGGGGCGACCCAGGTGGGACATCAGGATCACGGCACCGCCATCATTTAAAATTTTATTGATAGAAGGCAGGGCAGCCTTTAGGCGGGTGTCGTCGGTTATTTCGTTTTGCTTGTTCAGGGGCACATTAAAATCTACCCGCATCAAAGCTGTTTTACCGGAAAAGTTGTATTGGTCCAGCGTTTTCATGAAAAAATATTCAGTTTAAAATATTGGCGTAAGATACAAATTCAAAATAAAATGTCTTAACAGTCCCTGATAACAGATTTTATTTGGAAGTGCTAGAGTTCAGTGTGGGGCTGGTCGGCAGGCTGGCTTAAACTTGTTGGCAAACTGCCTGCAGCAGCTCTTTGCAGGCGATCGTTGATCGCCCTGCCCAAGCCATAATCAGGCACATTTTCTGCCAGAATGTAGCGCATGTTCATGCTGTCCAGCTCACGCAGCGCCTTAAATAAATTGCGTGCGGCTTCACTGAGATCGCCAGCAGGTGCAAGCGTAATATTGGTTGTTTCGGGGTATGTATCTTTAAATGATAAGACGCCAATGCCTTTTTTACCATGCTCCTGTATCAACTCCTGAATGTTACCAAGTAGCAGGGGGGTGCGTGGGGCATAATGGCTTTCCAGCTGACCAGGAGATACCGGATTCGAGGAGCTATAAGGTTTAATTTCCAGCTTTTTGATGTATTGCTGCAAGTCTTCTATGGCCATGCCCCCCAGCCGGTGTACAATTACCGTATCGCCCTCAAATCCCAGGATGGTGCTTTCTACACCTATGTCGCAGGGGCCGCCATCTAAAATGTAGGGGATATGGGCGCCTAGCTGTTCTTCTACATGCTGGGCAGTGGTAGGAGAGATGTACCCGAAAGGATTGGCGCTTGGCGCAGCCAGCGGGAAGGGCAACTGCTGCAGCAGCTGTAAAGTCAGGGCGTGGCGCGGCATGCGAACACCAACGGTATCCAAACCTGCACTCACCAGGTCCGGTACATGTTTTTGTTTGGGCAGGATAAGGGTGAGCGGTCCGGGCCAGAATTTTTCGGCTAATGCATAAGCTGCATCAGGAATCTCCAGCAGAAAATCCCGTGCAGCCTCAAGCGAATGGGTATGCACAATGAGCGGATCGAAGCTCGGACGCTTCTTTACCTCAAAAATACTGACCACTGCCTTTTCTGAATAGGCATTGCCTGCCAGCCCATAGACCGTTTCGGTTGGAATTGACACCAGCTCGTTTTGCTGCAACAGCTGTGCCGCCCTTTGCAGATCTGTACCTATCGTTGCCATATACTAGAAATAGGTAAATGCACCTATATGTTTTAAGAACAGGCTTCTGCGGCAGCTTTAGCGGCTTCGGAGCCTAATTGTACAGCCTGTTTAAACAGCGTGCAGGCCTCTTCCGGCTCTCCCTCACGCTGCAGGATCATGCCCAGCAGGTAAAACGATTCTGCCCGCTGTTTATCCAGCCGAATGGCCTCTGTAAGGTGCTGGCGCGATTGGGGTAAACTATCAAGCGCGTAATAGATTTTACCGGCATTAAACTGAACCAGCGCATCCTGGGGCGCTTTTTGCAGCGCCATTTGAATATCCTGCAGCGCAGCCGTTGTGTTTTTCATGTCATAGAGTACTGCGGCCCTGTTCAGGTACACATCTGCAACGTCTGGCTGTAGCCTGATGGCTTCGTTGTAATCTTCCAGTGCTGGCGCCAGCTCGCCTGCCTGAAAACGTGCATTTGCCCGGTTAAACCAGAACTTATAATCCTCGGGCTGGTAACGGATCGCCTGGCTAAAATCAGAAACTGCATCCGGCACCTGGTTGCTCTCGAGATAGGCTACCCCCCGCAGGTTATACGCAGCGGCCATTTCTGGCTGCTCTTCCAGCAGTGCATCCAGCTGACTGATCGCTTCGGGATAGCGGCTTTCCTGTACCAGTTGCCGGCTCTGGCTTAGTTGTTCGTCGGGACTAGGACCGCAGGCAATACCCAGCAACAGCAGGCAGCTCCACAGATAGGTTTTCTTTAGCATGGCGCAAAGATAGACGCTCAGTCGCTAAATTAAAACGCTTATTACTGTAGTATTACTTTACGGCTTAGGATCTCATCTTCAAATTCTAGCCTGACTATATACATGCCGGGCGCTACCGGTACCCCGGCAACGTTTCTGCCATTCCAGACCACTTCTGATTTACCCGCAAAAGCCTGGTTATAAAACAGCAGCTTAATGAGCTGACCTGTGATGCTGTATATGCGAATGCGCGTAGTGCCATTTCTGGGTAAATTAAACGGTATTACCAGTTCATCATCGGGGGTCATGGGATTGGGGTAAGGGGCATCCATGGAGATGGGGATCCCTTCAGGATCTATGTAGGTATTTAACACACCATCATAATCTTTAAAGTATACACCATTGCCATGCGTGGCAACTACTACCCGTCCATCCAAGGCCCGGTGCCTGATCTGGGGCACTACCACCCGGCCAATGAGTTCGGGAGCTTCCTGCTGCCACACGGTATTTTCTCCCTGCAGCGCGCGGGTGCTGTAAACGCCTGTACTGGTGCCGGCCATATAAAGCATTTGGCCAGTTTCCAGCGGAATTATTTCTACGTGCCGGACAGAGGGACCGCTGCCCAAACCGCTGGGAAATTCCTCCAGGTTTCCACTGATATCCGTAAAGCTATCGCCACCATTATTGCTGTAGAAGATGCTTCTGACCCGATAGTTGGAGTACACAACAATAAGTTCATTGCCATCGGCAGGGTTAATGGCAATATGGGCAACATACCCATCTTCCGGAAAATCCGGCGAAGAAATATGGCTGACAACGGGTGCTGTGTTGGCATCGGTGGCCTTGTACACTTCGCCGGTGGAGGTGCCATAGTAGAGAATGTCAGTTGGAATAGCAGAAATAGAAATGGCGCTGATGGAGCCGGAATCAACTTCTGTATCGATTAAGCGTTGCCAGTTCAGGGAGGCCGGTTGCTGGCTGCCAGAAGGGATCTGGCTTACATTCCGGTTCCGGTAAATCACATCGCCAGCTGCCAGGTACATTCTGTTCTTGCTGGTTGGATCAAATACATAAGGATTAACAAACAAATACGGCTGATCGGTCAGCAAGCCTGCATCAGGAGGATCCACACGGGCAAAAGAAGCAAGCCCGTAATTGTCATTAAGCGTAAGCCGGTAGATCTGGCTGTTCTGGAAAGATACATAGTAGTAAGCGCCCCGGTTGGCAACATGCGTATAGCCCCCATCGCCCCCCAGTACCCTAATCCAGTTATTGCTGGCGCTGGAAGCAGCAGGGGTTAGGTAGCTGCCATTGTCCTGCATACCGCCAATAATAAGATCATTAACCTGGCTCTGGTCAAGGCCAACCGTATAAAATTGGGTAGTGACATAGCCGCGGTTCAGGAAAGTCCAGTCTACCTGCTCTGTTTCTTCTTCGTCGCGGGCCAGTATGTTCTCTGTATAGCTGAGGCCGCCGTCATGCGCAGCAATGGCCCGAGCCGGATTGGACGGGTAAAAGATGAGTTTGTGCTGGTCTGGATGCTGGTTGGGGTAAGGATTTACGTTGTTCTCGGGATTGTAGCCTCCAATCCAGTCTGTGGACGCTGCTGTAGTAAAGCCATCCCCCGAGCGAAACAGATTGGTTCCGCCTACAAATACCGTCTGCGGCTCCCCGGGATGTACTTCCAGGAGCATATTATAACCACCCTGTAAATCCAACCCGGCTACGGGTTCTTCATTTTCCGGCAAATTGTCTGTCAGGTCCTCCCAGCTACCGCCCGCCTGTGCATGCCGGTAGCGCCACAGGATTGCCTGATCGTCAATATACCCCAGAAAGTATACCTCATCCGGGTTTTGCTTGTTATAACTGATGATGACCCTGCCAAATTTATCGGGCCAACCCGGCGGGGTAATGGTTTGCCAGCTGAGACCGCCATTCGAAGAGCGATACAAACCGGCAGAGCCTGTTTCTTCTGCACGCAACTCCAGGGATTGTGTGCTCAGGCTGGCATAAAGCACCCCTTCACTTGTAACGGTTACATCGGTATACATGGCTACGCTGTCTGCCAGTGAGGCAGTCCAGGTATTGCCACCATCTACAGATCGGAAAATGCCGCCAAAAGCTGCTGCATATAACTCCTGTACCAGTGGATTAGCAGGGTTTATTTTAAGGTTAAAGATATAATCGAAGACGTTGTCGAAGGTTTCCGGGCGGTTGGTACTGGTGGCGGGAAGTACCTGCCAGCTAAGTCCGTTGTCGGTACTTTTATAAATACCATCGCCCCGGTAAGGTGCATCACCGCCACGGGCCGAATTACCGATCAGTTCTCCGGTGCCATAATACCAGGTGTTTTGCTGACCCGGGCGTGTATCCTGTACCAGGCAGGTTACACTTTGCAGTTGTTCGGGATTGGTAGTTTTGGTCCATTGTTCGCCCCCATTCTCTGAGCGCCACATGCCCCCCGAGACTCCACCAGCCAGGATAATATTTTCATTGCGAATATCAAGCTCCAGTGCACGGGTACGGCCTGCTACATTATAAGGCCCCGCAGAGCGCCATTCTGTTTCTGATGTGCGAGCCTGTGGAAGGTTAGCATCGACAATGGGTAGTTGTTGGGCATAGGCCAGTTCCTGCTGCCGGATATTGGCCGGTATGCGCCCGGTACGGGGGTCACGCAGCATCAGCCATTCCCAGTGCTGGCGGGCCTGCGGATCTTCGGTTGTGCCAATAGAGGATTTTTGATCTAAGAATTGGTTCAGTACCGAATCTGGTAATGGGTCTGGTGCACTCAGCCAGGGCAGGCCGGGGTTCCGTAATTCACTTAAAAAGATGGAGCTGACACCAGCAACCAGTAAGAGCAGCGTATAGAAATAATTTCGAGCCATTAGCTATATACGAAAGAAAGCAGAATTGCTCGCTTAAGATATCAATTTTTTAAATATCCTTACTCCTTCCACTACCGCACTGACAGAGATCAATGCTGAAATTATGCGAATTACTGATTAATGGGTAAGCCATGGCTTTAAAAACAAATAGCATGGGTACACCCATGCTTTTGCTGCTTGAAATAAGATTACCATTTTGGGGGTGGTAGGATGCCCTTTGATGCCGCAGTTATTGTGGGTTGTACCCAATGGTTGTGGGCTGGGCAAACTTGTTTATTCTGTGGCAGGACCTGTTCCGGAGGAAGGTCCTTTTTTTCTGCGGAATGGTCTGCGGCCGCCGGAATTGCCTTCGCTGCCACCACTTCTGCGAGGTCCTTCACTTCCGCGCGTATTGCTGCCCCCTTCACCACCTCTTGGCTTATGCCGTGCAGAAGTGGAGGAAGATGAACGACCACCCCGGCCTTCGTTACCAGAAAAGCGGCGCAGCTGACTCGGGTCTTGCCAGGCAGGAGCAGTGCCCAGGTTTTCTGGCAAAGCAGGTTTATCTACGGCAACACCCGTTAATTTTTCAATCTTATAAAAATTGCGTTGTTCTTTGGGTGTTACAAAAGTAACAGCCTCGCCCGTAGCCTTTGCCCGTGCGGTTCGTCCAACCCTGTGCACATAATCTTCGGCATCGTAGGGTACGTCAAAATTAATAACCATATCCAGGTCGGCAATGTCAATACCACGGCTCATAACATCAGTGGCGACCAGTACGGGGAAAGTCTTGTTTCTGAACTGGCGGAGCACTTCCTCCCGATCGCGCTGCTCCAGATCTGAACTGATGCTTTTGGCATTTACGCCTTTGCGAACCAGGGTTTTTTCTATGCTGCGAACGGTGGTGCGGCGGCTGCTGAAAACAATTACGCTCTCCAGGTTGGGACGATCCAGTACATTGACCAGCAGTGCTTCTTTCTGGTGCTCTTCTACCGAAAAGGCAGACTGATGTACCCCTTCGGCAGTTTTAGATATGGCAATATTGATCTCTACTGGATCTTTTAACAGGCGGGTAGCCAGCTGCCGTATTTTTGGAGGCATGGTGGCCGAGAATAGCAGGGTCTGTCTTTTCTCGGGTAAATAGCCCACAATGCGCATGATGTCATCGAAAAAGCCCATGTCCAGCATGCGGTCGGCTTCGTCCAGAATAAGGTTCTGGATGGTATTTGCTTTTACATAGCCCATATTAAGGTGCGATATGAGCTTTCCAGGCGTTGCAACAATAATGTCGGCACCAGATTTAAGGGCGGTTTTTTCCCGCTCAAACTCTGAGCCGGTGCCGCCCCCGTAAATAGCAATGGAGCTTACGGAGGTAAAATATGAAAGTCCTACAATCTGCTGATCAATCTGCTGGGCCAGCTCACGGGTAGGAGCAATGATGATGGTATTGAGGCCACCCAGCCGCTCGCTGGATTCCAGCTTGTGCATGATGGGCAGCAGGTAGGCTGCTGTTTTACCTGTGCCGGTCTGGGCGCAGGCAATCAGATCTTTGCCCGATAATATAGCCGGAATGGCAACCTGCTGTACCGGCGTTGGATCACTGAAACCCATAATATCGATGCTTTCTAAAAGAGAAGGGGCTAATCCAAAACCAGCAAAGCCTAAAGTGTTATCTTCCATACAGATGCGCGATGCCCGATCTCAGCTAATGTACAACGGGCAGAATTATTGTAATAAATTTGGTTAAATATAGTCAATATTAGCCGATTGCCCTATGGCTTAGGCTTATTTTAGGAAAGATACTGTTAGCAGAATACCGATGGAGCTATTGACCAGCTGCGGTTAAAATAACCTGGATCAGGAAGCTGGATACAACAAAATAGCAGCTCCGGCACCAGGGCCAAAGCTGCTATTTTTAGGTGATTCTACTGATATTTTGCAGAACCACAAAATCAGGACTATCAGTTATTCTTTGTATTGCTCGCGCAAATCTACGGGTTTTGTTTTACCCTTGCTGGCCTTTATGTTCAGGAATTCTACAAACAGCGAGAAGAATATTGCTGCATAGATGGCAAATTTAGGTATATGCACATCAACGCCTTCCAGCACCAGCATTACGCCAATCAACAGCAGGAAGGAGAGGGCCAGCATTTTCACTGTAGGATGTTTATCAATGAATTCGGCAATGGTTTTGGCTGCCAGCAGCATAACGCCCATAGAGATAACAACAGCGGCCACCATGATCCAGACGTTGTCTACAAGCCCAATAGCTGTAAGAATAGAGTCAAAGCTAAAAACAATGTCAAGCAGAATAATCTGTACAATAACGGAATTAAAGCTAGCGGCCTTTACCTGTTTATTAGATTCCTCTTCACCCTCCAGCTTATGGTGTATTTCGGAGGTGCTTTTATAGAGCAGGAATAACCCGCCAGCCATTAAAATAAGGTCGCGTATGCTGAAGCCCATTCCAAAAATGCTAAACAGGTCCTGTGAGGCGCCAATAAGCCAGGTGATGCCAAAAAGCAGCGCCACCCGCACAAGCAAGGCCAGGGCAATACCAATAAAACGTGCTTTGGGTTGCATTTGAACTGGGAGTCGGGCAACCAGAATTGAAATGAAAACAATGTTATCGATGCCCAGCACAATTTCCATCAGGGTAAGCGACAGAAAAGAAACCAGGCCTGCGGCAGAAAAAACTTCTTCCATAAATGCAAAAAATACGATTTGGTTAAAATGCTAAATTATATAAAGCTAAAAAATTAGTTGACTATAGAACGGATTAAATCTGAACACGGCTTAAAAAATAAGTACTTTATTGGACGATACTAAGGAAAATAACAATAGTATGCTTACTTTTGCAGTCCGTTCAAATGAACGGGGTTTGGAGCACTTGCTGCAGACTTATGTAAAACCAAACAACCCCCTGCTGGCGGCTCGTAGCAGGCGGTATTTAACCAGAGCCCATTGAACTTATGGCAAATACTCCACAAGAGTTTGACTGGGAAAGTTACGAAACCAAAGGTTTCGGCGAAGGCTACTCTAAGAAACAAAAAGAGGAACTGTCCCAGATGTACGAAAACACTCTTAATCAGGTAACTGAAAAAGAGGTAGTAAAAGGTACTGTAGTAGGCATTAACGACCGTGACGTGATCCTGAACATTGGTTTCAAATCCGATGGTCTGGTATCTGCATCTGAATTCCGTGACCTGCCCAATCTGAAGATTGGTGATGAGGTGGAAGTGTTCGTAGAAGAGCAGGAAAATTTACTTGGTCAGCTGGTACTATCCCGCAAAAAAGCGAAGATCGTTCGCGCCTGGTCTATGATCCAGGAGGCGCTTGACCAAGACACTATTATTGAAGGTACTGTGAAACGCCGCACCAAAGGTGGTCTTATTGTAGACATTTACGGTGTAGAAGCGTTCTTACCAGGTTCACAGATCGACGTGAAGCCAATTCGCGATTTCGATGTGTACGTAGGTAAGAAAATGGAGGTGAAGGTGATCAAGATCAACTACACCAACGACAACGTAGTTGTATCGCACAAAGTACTGATCGAGAAAGATCTGGAAAAACAAAAAGCAGAGATCCTGGAGAACCTGGAAAAAGGTCAGGTACTGGAGGGCGTGATCAAAAACATGACCAACTTCGGTGTATTCATCGACCTTGGTGGTGTAGATGGTCTGCTGCACATTACCGATATCAGCTGGGGTCGTATCAACCACCCAGAGGAAGTATTGAAGCTGGACGACAAAGTAAATGTGGTAGTGCTGGACTTCGACGAAGAAAAACGTCGTATTTCTCTGGGCATGAAGCAGCTTACCCCACATCCTTGGGATTCTCTGGGCGAAGAAATTCAGCCTGGTTCTAAGGTATCCGGCAAGATTGTGAACGTTGCCGATTACGGTGCATTCCTGGAAATCATGCCAGGCGTAGAAGGCCTGATCCACGTGAGCGAAATGAGCTGGAGCCAGCACCTGCGCAACCCTGCCGACTTTGTAAAAGTTGGTGAGGAGCGTGAGGCCGTTGTGCTGACCATTGATCGTGACGAGCGCAAGATGTCACTGGGCATCAAGCAGCTGTCTGAAGATCCATGGACCAAAGCAAATGTGCTTACCAAATATGCCATTGGCACCAAACATACCGGCATTGTGCGTAACCTGACTAACTTCGGCCTGTTCCTGGAACTGGAAGAAGGTATAGACGGTCTGGTACACGTGTCTGACCTGAGCTGGACCAAGAAGATCAAGCACCCGTCTGAGTTCATTAAAGTGAACGAGGAGCTTGAGGTACAGGTACTGGAGCTGGATGTTGAAAACCGCCGCCTGGCCCTGGGCCATAAGCAGCTGGAAGAAAACCCCTGGGATACTTTCGAAACCATCTTCACGCCTGGTTCTGACCACAAGTGCACCATTATCAGCAAAAATGATAAAGGCGCCGTGCTGGAGCTGCCTTACGGCATCGAAGGCTTTGCCCTTACCAAGAGCCTGCAGAAAGAAGATGGCAGCAAAGCCGAGGTGGGTGAAAACCTTGACTTTAAAGTTACCGAGTTCTCTAAAGACGATAAGCGCATTGTGCTAAGCCACACTGCTACTTACCGTGAAGAAGAGCGTGTACAAAGTCAGGCACCTGCTCAAGGCGCTAAGAAGAAAGCACCTGCTGCTGGCGCTACTACTGCCCCAGCTGCCGGATCTGGCGCTGCCGCTGCGCCTGCTAAGAAGAAGGCTGCTGCAGCACCACAGGCAGATGGTTCCAGTGCTACCCTGGGCGACCTGGATGCATTGGCTAACCTGAAAGAGCAAATGATGGAGAGCGAAGCCAAAAAGGTAAGCAAACCAGTAAATGCTAATGATTCAGTGCCTGAGCTTGCTAATGAAGTAACAGAAGATTCTGAGCTTGTAGCAGACGCAACACCTGATAAAGCAGAAGCTTTCTCTTCTAAAGCAGAGGCTGATGCAAAAGCAGGAGACGATGCTAACGAGGATGATGCTAAATAAGCAGCTTCTAATCAGTAGATAAATCGAAGCACCTGCCGACTGGCAGGTGCTTTTTATTTGTATCTGCGAGTTGCTGAGCCTTAGCTGCTTAGTTTGTTTTATAGTGGTTATGCCAGGGGCAATCTCAGCAATTGATGTAAAAAAGGCAGGAAGGGTTTTGTGGTTACGGGATTATGGTTAAATTTGCAATCCCATTCGATAACACGGTCTCGTGGCCGAGTGGCTAGGCAAGGCTCTGCAAAAGCCTCTACAGCGGTTCGAATCCGCTCGAGACCTCACGCAAATACAATAAAACCCTGTGAGTGATAAGCTTGCAGGGTTTTTTGTTTTTCCAAGGGTAAGCCAGGAGATGGTTAAACGCTTGCACTTGATTGTAGCTGTAAACTGAAAAAAGTTGTCATTGTCTTAATCCGTTCATGTTCTCACATGATTCATCTCAAAGCTCTTATCTGAGGGCAGGTTGCATAGTTTGCTTTATTTATCGAATGGCCGGATTGGTGACTTTGATGAACGTCTGCTAAATCTGGCGGTCTATTTTCCTTTTATTGCCATAAAAACAGATGTTTCGATTATTCATTTACTGTACTCCTTTAACTATTATCAAAAACAGTAGTTATTCAAGTGGGCATCAGGATCAGTCCGGCTAATTGATATGAAGAAAAACAATGGTTTAGGAACACTCCGTTTCTTAGAAGAGATCGCCGAACGTTCAACACAGGTAGTATTTGCTTTTAATATTGATGCACAGGAGTTTGTGTACCTGAATCCTTCTTTCGAAACGGTCTGGAGCAAAACCAGAGAAAGTATTTTTGCCAACCCTGCCGCACTTTTAGAAACTATTCACCCCGAAGACAAGGATTATGTCATTGATTTTTATCAAAACCTGCTGCTTGGGCTGGCCAAGAAAGAGGTAGAATTCCGTATCATCGTTCCCAATAAAACACCACGCTGGCTGTACTTAACTCCTTTGCTGATAGAGGAGGAACCAGATGCCCGTATGGTAGCGGGCTTTGTAGAAGACACTACTTCAATAAGAGAAAATCAGGCCTATGTGCAGAAATTTGCAGCCAAGAAAAACTCGTTATTAGAGATTCTTTCGCACGACTTATCCGGTCCGCTTAATAACATACAGGGCTTATCATCCTTGCTTACGAAAGAACTTGAAGAATACAAAAATCCCAGACTGGATAAGCTTGTGGAAATGGTTTCCAGAACAAGTGAACGGAGCATTGAGATGATTCGTGAATTTGTAAAACAGGAATTCATGGAATCTGTGAATGTAGAGCTGATCAAGGAAAGAACTAACCTTGTGGAGATGATTAACATAGTACTTGACCAGTACAAAGCGGCCGAATTAGATCTTGCCAAGACCTTTGTTTATGAAGCCTCGGCGCAGGAAATCTATGCGGAGGTAGATGAATACAAGTTAAACCAGGTAATCAACAATCTTATTTCCAATGCAATTAAGTTTACGCCAGATGGTGGTATCATCACTGTACGCATAGAAGAAAAAGATGCCGTTATTCTATTTACGGTCGCAGATAACGGGATCGGGATACCGGCGAAATATCATCATAATCTTTTTGAGAAATTTACCAAGGCCAAGCGACCCGGACTAAAAGGGGAGCCATCATTAGGCTTGGGCATGTCGCTGATCAAGACAATCGTTGAATGGCACGGGGGCAAGATCTCTTTTGAAAGTGTAGAAAGAAAAGGAACAACCTTCTACATTGAAATACCAAGAGCCTAGTATAGACTGTTAAACTGATGATGATGGATGAAGGGCAGTAAAGCCGTTTTGAAGGCTTTTAATGGTAAGATCGTTATTGGCATTCAGTCGGTATAAAACTAGTTCTTCGGGAGTTCTATATAAAAGGTAGTGCCTTTGTTCTCCTCACTTTCGAACCAGATTTTGCCGCCATGCCATGCTATTATGGTTTTTATGATAGACATGCCAAGGCCTATGGAAGCTTCTCCTCTAAGCCCTTTTCTTCGGGCTTTGGTAAATTTTTCAAACAGCTCATCGTGAAACCGCGAGGGAATGCCTATACCGGTATCAGCCAAAGTTAACAGGACTGTTTCCTGCCGCTCTTCAATGCCTAATGAGATGGTACCGCCATTAGGCGTGAATTTTAAAGAATTGCTGATAAGATTATTGATGACCTGCCGGAAACGGAGATCATCAACATCCATATACAGCTGCTCCAGTGAGCTATTAAAGGTAAAGGCTATGTTGGTGCGGTGTTCGGCTGTCTGATATTCTTCCGCTATTTCTTTGAGGTGCAGAATGATGTCCACCCTTTTTTTGATCACCTCAACAGTTGTTGCTTCTAAAAACTCCTGCTGTACAAAATCATGGATGAGCTGCACGCTTCTTTCACTCGTTCTCTTTATGATGTTGATCATCTCCAGCAACTCAGTATCCTGATAGGCCTTTGACTTTTCTGCGATAAAGGTGGAAGCCAGGTTAATGTTGTTGAGTGGGCCTGCCAGATCATGCGCCAGAATCTCCAGAATTGAGTTTTTCTTGGCTGTGAATTTTTTTGCGTATTCGTCCTTTTCTCTTTTGCTGGTGATATCTTCTGCGGAACCAGTGATCAGGTTCCCCTCCAGGCTCGCATTCAGACGAAGCCATCTTACCTGCTTATCAGGTAGTATGATCCGAAAGTCCAGATCCTTTAGCGGTTCACGATTGATGATTTTTCTGTACTCCAGCTGCAGGTATTCTCTGTCGGAGGGGTGTATGCTCGCTAATATTTCAGTGGCATTAGCCTCAAGGCTGCTTATACTTTTTTGCCATACCTGTTCGAAAGCAGGATTGAGGTACCCAAAACAGCTGTTGTCTATATCATAAGAGAAGATGACCTGATCGCTATGCTCTGCAAATTGCACCAGCGACCTGAGTGGGCCATACGAATCTTGGTCTGCCATGGTATTTTAATAATAGATTCATTGGTTCAACCGCTGAACCACCCTTTAGTTTGGTGATAGACCAGTCAAATTTTTTGAACGGGTGGTGATAAATCCAGTAACTGATCTCTGAAGTTTAGCTGCCATACACGGGCATACTACTTAGAGCTCTTTTCGGGAAACACCCACCGCAATCATAAAGGGCTGCAGGCAGCGGATAAAAGTTAAGCACGCAGCTTTGCTGAAGGATGTTGTTGATTTATGATAATTTAATGTGCGCAAGGTTGTGGTTCCTGCTTATGAATTGTTCTGAAGCGAACTAGCTTTCTAAACCAAAAGGGTTGCTGCTGTAAAAGCTCGTGACCGGCAGAGGCTTCTGAAAGTAAAAACTGCTGCTCTTTTCCGTTGCGAATATACGTAAGCGATTTAGGCTTCCTGAGTGCTACCAGGCGCTGCAGGTGATAGTATACCATTAACTGGTTGCTTTCCGCATATCCATTCAACACCTTGTCTGAAGAGCTAACAACCTCAATAAGCTCCTTCTGATAATCGAAAATCTGTGAGCTTGCCGGTATAAGATAGTGATTGCTGATGCCTCCTTCTGTTCTTAAGTTGGAGAACATAGCGAAAGAAGCTTCAGTTTTAAGACCCAGGTAAGGGGTAGTGCCATTCAGGAACACCAGCAGGGGGATGAGGAGCAGCGAATAATGGGGAACAGAAAATGCAACATCTTCTTTGGTATTATGATGATGCCGTGAAAACATGGCCAGCAGAAAAATACCGATAAAGGTAAAGCTGAAAGCGGTCCACAACACATGCCTGAAATAATCCTCGAAACCATTGGTTAGTGCATGCACAAACAAAAGACCTGCAAAAAACACTCCTATAAGCATCAATAGCTTCGCAGGGCTATATGCAGGGATGAGGTTTTTAATGACTCCTCTGGAGTTTGTGATGCGCTTATACATACTATACAACTTACTGCTAAAGCTGTAACTGGTAAACAGGAAGTACACAGCAAAGACCAGGGACGAAAAATCATAGAAACCATTTAGCGGGTTGTACGCAATGATACAGTGAAAAATAAGGCCTATTAACAAGCCCCAGTTACGGGTAATGCGAAAGCAAAGGAGCAAGGGGATAAGTGCTTCAATGACAATGGTGCCGTAAGCGTTAAGAGCCAGAATTTCCGGCGTAGACGGCAGCAGGGAATAAGCATTCTGGGCTATGTAGAAGTTAGAAGCGCAGCTTACCTCTACAGAAAAGAATCCGGAATTGAGTTTGTGAAAAACTACAAAAAAGTAGAGGATGATCAGCTCAATTCTTATCAGTGGCGCAAAGCTCTCCAGGAACAGGGCTCTGTCTACTTTAAAACTTCTTCTGCTTATTACCTGATAAAGCAGTGCATGTATTATGGTAAGATTCACAAAGGCTGCAAAGATCCAGTGATTGCTCACAACAGGCAATGCATTGTAAACTTCATATAGCTGCAGACACATAAAGATGAGCAGGCGTATTACGGAAGCTGGTTTTAATAAAAGAAAACAGGCTGCCAGAGTAAGCAAAAAATAATGAAACTCTGTGGTGAACATCCTGAAGTTCGCCATATGAAAAAGTGTAGCAATGGCCCATACACCGGTGAAGAGTTTATACCGGATCAGGGTGGATTTGTAATATTCCTCAGTTTCGGAAAGGAGCGTTTGTCCGGTTAGGAGTGCTTGTCTCATACCCTTTGGGAATTTATGCTAGATGCTTAAGGTAAAGCAGTGTAAGCAAAGAAGCCTATGCACTGTAAATTGAACCAGTATGTTAAATAGCCGAAAGGCCAGCATGTTGCAGAAGTTGAATT
>JASLAE010000074.1 GCA_030147305.1 Cesiribacter sp. | reverse complement strand
AGATGCTGGAGTTTATCCAGACAGATCCGGATCCTTTTGGCTTTCCACAGCTTCATTTCATCACCGATCACGAGGACTCTAAAATCCTGAATGCCATGGATGCACCCTGTGTGATCATCTCCTCCTCGGGTATGATGGAAGCAGGCCGGATCCGCCATCACCTGCATAAAAATATTTCCGATCCCAGAACTACTGTTCTGATTACCGGCTATTGCGAGCCTGCCTCTTTAGGCGGACGCCTGCTGCAGGGTGCGGAACAGGTCCATATCTTTGATGAAGCGCTGGATGTTAAGGCCGAAATCATTTTAATGAATGAGTACAGTGCGCATGCAGATTTTGGAGACATCGTGAAATTCCTCCACTGCCAGGACAAAGAGCAGATAAAAAAGATCTACCTGGTGCATGGGGAGGAAAGCTCCATGAGGAAATTTAAAGCAGATCTGGAGGAAATGGGCTATCGGAATATCGAGATACCGGAATTCAGAATGTCTTATGAAGTAAACGTGTCAGCGCAACAAACCAGTTAGTGTTAGTAGTTATTGCCATGCTTCACCAAATAACTGCAGCCTGAGCATGAACAGCAGATCAGAAAAGCAAATAGAAACAGTGCAAAGTCTGCAACCACCACCTACCCTGGCGATGGACCCGCAGCTTCCATTTATTGAACTGGAAGAGTATCGTTTTCATGTGCGCATTTATGGCAATGAGCATGTAGCCTCCATTATAGTACTGCATGGGGGACCGGGGGCAGATTTTCGCTACCTGCTCCCCTTAAAGCGTCTTGCCAAACACTATCGCGTTATTTTTTATGACCAGCGGGGTACCGGCCTCTCGCCCCGCTGTGCATCCAAGAAGCTACACCTGGCCCAGTACCTGAAAGATTTAGATGCATTTATAGAACATTTTAAACAATTTGGGCCTGTAAGCCTGCTCGGCCATAGCTGGGGTGGTCACCTGGCCCTGCAGTATGCTGCCCATTACCCCCACAAGATAAACAGGCTCTTGTTGGCAGAGCCCTTTATCCCCTCGGCAGCGCTTAGCTATAAGATACTCATGCATAATCTGCGCCATGGCATAATACCTAAATTAATGAGAGCCATACGGGAGGCAAACAGACTCGATGTACAAACAGACCAGCAGGCTAAAGAAGATTATTTTTTCGGTTACCTGCTGCAACAGGCAAATCCTGGTTATCACTGCAACCTGGAGACGCCAGTCCTCCCCGCCTGGCGTGCTTCATATAGCGCTTTCTGGCGGTTATCCTTTTCCCCAGAGACAAAGCTTGCGGAAAAGGACATGCAGGAGATAAATGTACCCACAGACAAAATGCTTTTACTCTTTGGAGCATGCAACCGCCTCCTGGGAAATACCTACCGACTAAAACTGGAGAAGCAGCTGGGATGGCCAAAAAGCAGCGTAATTCCTTATGCAGGTCACTACCTTTTCAGCGATCAGCCAGCAATATGCATTGAAAGTATTATTGACTTTATGCAAGGGCAATAATATGCGATTAGGTTAACCTTTTCCTTTTACCAGAAAACAAGCTTTGTCGGGGCTAATTAAGATAGGCGACTGGTGCAGCGTAATTTATTGAATTACAGCTGCATGTATATTTTTTATGGAGGTATTATTGATGATAATAATTAAACTTCCGGTACTGGTTTAGAACTTCACAGATTATATAACAATACACAAGTCATGTAAAGTTTATCTAATTCAGTAACTTCCCGCTGCGCACTTGTAAACCATGATCAGTAAAAAAAAACTTTTGCAGTGCTGTTTATTTGCATAGGTGATCAGGGTTTCTTGATTTGCTCAAGCTGCTTCATCACTTCGTCGGCTTCGGCTACTTTCTCGTCGCTGGCCCGGCGGTTGGTGTGGGAGAGTTTATGCGCTTCTTCCATCAACTTTTTATAACGATCCTGCAATTTCTCTGATTCTGTTTTTCCTTTAAAGAGTCCGAACATGGCTGTGGGGTTTAGCGGCAATCTTTTTTTAACTGTTGGATTACCTTTACATAAGAACCCATCCCAGGAATGAGTGTTTAAAATATGCACTAAAATCTTTAACAAAGAATTATAAAATCGCTTGGAACTTTCGCATAGGGCCAGGTGGTTATACTAGCTGATAAGGCAGCGCGATCTGCGAATTTAGTTTCATAAGTGCATGTTGTAGAGGGGCATAATAGCCGCAACACCCACTTCGTTTTTCAACTCCCACTCGAAAAGCGACCCAAAATTCTAACCATCGCTAATTGCCTCAATCTGAGATTTATTAGCAACATGCCATAAAGCCCGAAAATATTTGTAGCTTTGTGGCTTCAAAATTCATTAATTGGAAGATTTTCGTTCATTGGGTATCTCCGAGACCGTACTGGCGGCTTTGGAGGAGAAAGGTTTTACCACACCCACACCAATCCAGGCCCTCACAATCCCTCTACTGCTAAATGGCGACACCGACCTGGTGGCCCAGGCACAAACCGGTACTGGCAAAACAGCTGCTTTCGGTATTCCTGTGCTTGATAGAGCAGAAGAAAGAGCTGGATATGTACAAGCTATTATTCTTACGCCCACCCGCGAGCTTTGCATGCAGGTGGCCAGCGAAATAGATAGCCTCAAGGGCAAGAAGAGACTGTCCATCGTAACGGTTTACGGCGGACAGAGCATTAGCCTACAAATTAAGCAACTGAAAAAGGGTGCCGACATTGTAGTAGGTACACCCGGTCGTGTAATAGATATGCTGGAGCGCGGCGTATTAGAGCTGCAGGGGGTTAAATATGTAGTGCTTGACGAAGCAGATGAAATGCTGAACATGGGCTTTGCCGAAGATGTTGAGCGTATTCTGCAGAGCGTTAACAAAGAACGCCGCATGCTGCTGTTCTCAGCAACTATGCCGCAGCGTATTCTGCAGCTGGCCAAGACCTATATGGGCAACTATCAGAGTCTTGTGGCTAAACGTGCAGATGTTACCACTGCCCTGATTGATCAGGTTTATTATGAGGTGCGTGCTGACCAAAAGTTTAACGCCCTTAGCCGCCTGATCGACATCGAGAGTGATTTCTATGGTGTAATTTTCTGTCGTACCAAAGCCGAGACTGCCGAGCTTGCTCAGCAGCTGGAAGGCCGCGGTTATCCGTCTGAAGCTCTGCACGGCGATGTAGCACAGGCACAGCGTGAGAAGATTCTGCAGAAGTTCCGTGACCGTAAAACGCAGATCCTGGTAGCAACCGATGTGGCCGCCCGTGGAATTGACGTAACGGACCTGACGCATGTGGTAAATTACCACCTTCCTTACGAAGCGGAAAGCTATGTGCACCGCATTGGCCGTACCGGCCGCGCCGGTAAGCAGGGTACTGCTATCAGCCTGGTGAGCCCTTCGGAGCGTCGCCTGCTGGGCAACGTACGGCATGCAGCCAAAGCGGATATCCGTCTGGGTAAGCTGCCAACGAATCAGGAAGTGCTGCAACGTAAAATGGATGGTCTGAAAGATGCTGTTATTGGCATTCTTGCCAAAGGCGGTGCGCAGGACTTCAACAAACTGGCAGCCGAATTACTGGGTCAGTTTTCTGCAGAAGATACGGTAGCGGCCTTGCTTAAGCATACGCTTGGGGCAGACATTGCCAACATGCCAGAGATACAGCCTATCCAGGACAGAAGAAGGGAAACCACAGAAAGAAGTGGTGACAGAAGAGAGCGTACCTCAGAAGGTGGCAGCCAGACACGTCTGTTTGTGGCCATGGGCCGCCGGGATGATATGAGCAAAACAGATCTGCTCAACTACATCCAGCAGGAAACCGGCATCCGTCCAGCCCGCTTAGGCAAGATTGAGATGTTCGATTCACATGCTTATATTAATCTGGGCGAAGCTGAGGCAGAGAAAATACTGCAGGTTTTTACCACAAAGTATGGCCGCCAAAACCCACTGTTTACGGCAGCCCCCAAAGAAAAAGGTGGGTTCCGCAGTGGAGGCGATAAAGGTAAAAGCAAGTCTGGTTACAAAGGCACCAAGAGCCGTAGCTGGTAATCAATTATAAGTTATATTGAAAAGGGAGCCCTGTACAGGTGCTCCCTTTTTTATTGATCACGTGATGGCAGAAGGTCCCTTCGAATGACTGGCGTTATGCTGCAAAAAAGAAAACCCCGGGCGCTTATGTCCACAGGGTTTACTCCTAAAAGCTATAAGCCTTAGAAAAGCTCTTTGGCAATTTTATAGACGCTGTCACTCTTGCCCATGCTGTAGTAATGCAGGCAGGGTACACCCCACGCCATCAGTTCTTTGCTTTGCTTGATGGACCATTCAATGCCGACCTCTTTGGCCGCATCTTCGGTATTGCACTTCTCCAGCGCAATCACAAGCTCTTCCGGTATATCGATATGAAATATCTTGGGTAATACCGCCAGCTGACGGCGCACTGTTATTGGCTTAAGCCCCGGTATAATAGGCACCGTAATACCAACTTCCCGGCACATTTCCACAAAGCGGAAGTACTTGCTGTTGTCGTAAAACATTTGTGTTACCACATAATCAGCACCTGCATCTACTTTGGCTTTTAGATAACGAACGTCCGCCATCAGGTTGGGCGCTTCTTCGTGCTTTTCAGGATAGCCGGCAATACCAATACAGAAATTAGATGGTGTGGCATTCTCCATTTCTTCATGCAGATAAATGCCCTTGTTCATGCATTTCACCTGCTTTACCAGGTCTATGGCATAATGGTGCCCATCCGGCTCTGGTAAAAAACGGGCTTCTGATTTAATAGGATCTCCCCGCAGCACCAGTACATTGTCAATTCCCAGATAATCAAGGTCTATGAGTGCATTCTCAGTTTCTGTTTTAGTAAAGCCGCCACAGATAATGTGGGGCACGGCATCTACATTGTAGCGGTTTTTAATAGCCGCACATATACCAACCGTTCCCGGCCGCTTGCGAACACTGATTTTCTGTAGTAAACCATTCTCACGCTTCTTGTACATATACTCTTCGCGGTGGTAGGTAACATCTACAAAAGGAGGATTGAACTCCATTAGCGGGTTCATATGATCATAAAGGCTGTGAATGCTTTGCCCCCGGAGTGGCGGCAACACCTCAAAAGAAAACAGTACTTTTTTAGCCCGAGAGAGATGTTCAGTGATTTTCATCTAATATTTAATATTTGGAAATGAGATCTGATAACTGTGATTTGGGCCAGATACCAATGCTGTTGATTCCTGTACCTCCTGCCCTAATCCTATATCCTTTATCTCCAATTAATCATAATTTAAGTTTGGTTTCAGCCAGCGTTCCATTTCTTCAAAAGGGACTCCCTTGCGGCGGGCAATGTCCTCTACCTGATCCCTGCCAATTTTACCCAACCCAAAATAGCGGCTGTCGGGGTGGCTATAATAAAGACCACTTACTGACGCTGCGGGTGTCATGGCCAGGTTTTCCGTTAACTGCATGTCTATGGCCTCTGCCCCCAGCAAACGGAAAAGGGTGATTTTTTCGGTATGGTCCGGACAACCGGGATAACCCGGAGCAGGGCGAATGCCCTGGTATTTTTCCCTGATCAGGTCTTCGTTGGGCAGGGCTTCATCCGGGGCATAACCCCAAAATTCACGCCGCACACGCTGGTGCATCAGCTCGGCAAATGCTTCGGCCAGTCGGTCGGCCAGTGCTTTGGCCAGGATGGCACTATAATCATCCTGCCTCACTTCATATTCTTTTACCAGCTTATCTAAGCCAATACCAGCCGTAACGGCAAACCCGCCTACATAATCTGGCAGGCCCGTTTCTTTGGGTGCCACAAAATCGGCAAAGCTAATATTGGGTACACCCGGTGCTTTCTGCCCTTGCTGCCGCAGGGTTAGGAACTGGTCTAACTGCTGCTGACGTTCTTCATCCTTGTACAACAACACGGTGTCATAGGCATCGACGCTGGCAGGCCAGAAGCCAATAACCGCATTTGCCTGCACCTTTCTGCCCCGAATAAATTCCCTAAGCATCTGCTGAGCATCATCAAACAGCCTGCGCGCTACCTCACCCTGCTTTTCATCTTCGAAAATATTGGGATAGCGGCCCTTTAGCTCCCATGTCTGGAAAAATGGTGTCCAGTCAATAAACTTAGCGATTTCCTCCAAAGGGTAATTGATAAATTTTTCTGTACCCAGGAATTTAGGTCTGGGTGGCTGATAGCCTTCCCAGTTTATGGGGAAGCGGTTCCTTCTGGCCTCTTCTATGCTCAGGTAGTTTTTATCACGCTGGCGATTGGCATGCCCTTCGCGCATATGATCGTATTCCTTGCGAATTTCTTCTATATAGCTTTCGCGATCGCTTCCCAATAATTTTGACGCAACCGTTACTGCACGGCTGGCATCTACCACATGCACAACGGGCCCCTTAAAAGCGGGTGCGATTTTAACGGCGGTATGGATGCGGCTGGTAGTTGCGCCGCCAATGAGCAGCGGCTGTTTCATGTTGCGCGCCTGCATCTCCTGGGCTACATAGATCATTTCATCCAGGGATGGCGTGATCAGACCACTCAATCCTATTATATCTGCATTATGTGCCTGTGCCTCGTCCAGAATCTTTTGCAGCGACACCATAACGCCAAGGTCTACAACTTCATAGCCATTGCAGCCCAGCACCACACCTACAATATTTTTACCAATATCATGCACATCACCTTTCACGGTGGCCATCAATACCTTGCCGGCGCTGCTGCTGGTGCCTTCTTCCTTGGCAGCTTCTATGTAAGGCAGCAGGTAGGCGACAGCCCTTTTCATTACCCGGGCACTTTTTACTACCTGCGGCAGAAACATTTTACCTTCACCAAAAAGATCGCCCACCACATTCATGCCTGCCATCAGGGGTCCTTCAATAACCTCCAGCGGCTTTTCGAACTGCTGCCGGGCTTCTTCTACGTCTGTTTCGATAAACTCTACAATACCTTTAACCAGCGCATGCTTTAGGCGTGCTGCCACCGGCTCCTGCCGCCAGGCCTGCTCCTGTGCTGCTGTTTTCTCCCCGCCCTGTCCTTTAATTTCTTCGGCATAGGTGATGAGGCGCTCGGTAGCATCCTGTCTTCTGTTCAGGAGCACATCTTCCACCCGCTCTTTTAGCGCTGGTTCAATTTCTTCGTACACCACCAGCTGGCCGGCATTGACAATGCCCATATCAAGCCCTGCCTTAATAGCATGGTAAAGAAACGCACTGTGAATAGCCTCCCGTACCGGATCGTTGCCCCGGAAAGAAAAGGACACATTACTTACTCCACCGCTCACCAGTGTGCCCGGCAGGTTTGCCTTGATCCACTTTACCGCCTCAATAAATTCTACTGCATAATTATTATGCTCCTCCATGCCGGTGGCAACTGTCAGGATATTGGGGTCGAAGATGATGTCCTGTGGTGGAAACCCTACTTTTTCTGTAAGCAGCCGATAGCTTCTGCTGATGATTTCAATGCGGCGGGGCAGATCAGTGGCCTGGCCTTCTTCATCAAAAGCCATCACCACCACCGCAGCCCCATACTGGCGAGCTTTGCGGGCATTTTCAAGGAATGCGGCCTCCCCTTCCTTCAAACTGATGGAATTAACAATGCTTTTGCCTTGTACGCACTTTAAACCAGCTTCCAGCACTGTCCACTTGCTGGAGTCGATCATGATGGGCAGGCGTGAAATCTCAGGTTCGGAAGCAATCAGGTGCAGGAAGTGCTGCATAGAAGCTTCTGAGTCCAGCATGGCTTCATCCATATTTACATCCAGGATCTGGGCACCGCCTTCTACCTGCTGCTGGGCTACACTCAGTGCTTCTTCAAAATTGCCTTCCTTGACCAGCCGTGCAAATTTGCGGGAGCCTGTTACGTTGGTACGTTCGCCAATGTTTACGAAATTAATCTGAGGCGTTACGTTGAAAACCTCCAGACCGCTGAACATCGGGTACGGGCTTGGTTTTGCATGTTGTCTGGTTCTATACCTGGCGGCCACTTCTGCAATGGCTTTAATGTGTGCAGGAGCAGTGCCACAGCAACCGCCAATGATGTTCACCAGGCCTTCTTTGCAGAACTCATCTATGATGCCGGCCATTTCTGCGGCAGACTGGTCGTAACTACCAAACTCATTCGGCAGGCCTGCATTGGGGTGGGCACTAACACCGCAAGTTGCCAGGCGGCTCAGTTCCTGCAGGTAAGGTTTTAGCTGGCGTGCACCAAGGGCACAGTTAAAGCCCACACTCAGTAATGGTGCATGGCTGATGCTGGCCCAGAAGGCTGCTGGCGTTTGTCCGCTGAGGGTACGGCCGCTGGCATCGGTGATCGTACCACTAACCATGATCGGAATTTCGATCCGTGTCTGTTTTTGCCACTCCATGATGGCAAACAGGGCAGCTTTACAGTTGAGCGTATCAAATACTGTTTCTACCAGGAATATATCTGCTCCGCCATCGGCAAGTCCCTGCACCTGCTCAGTGTAGGCTGCCACGAGCTGGTCAAAGGTGACAGCCCGGTATCCCGGATTATTTACATCTGGCGATAGGGAGGCTGTGCGATTGGTAGGCCCGATGGAGCCGGCGACAAAGCGCGGTTTATCGGGGTTGTTCCTGGTGAATTCATCGGCTACCTCGCGTGCCAGCCGGGCACTTTCCTTATTAAGGTCATAGACGGCAGATTCCAGGGCATAATCTGCCTGGGCAATTGAGGTGCTGCTAAAGGTGTTGGTTTCCAGAATATCAGCACCGGCTTCCAGGTAGGCACGGTGAATTGCACTGATGATATCGGGCCGGGTAAGGCTCAGCAGGTCGTTGTTGCCCTTCAGGTCATGGGTGTGACTGGCAAAACGTTCTCCCCTGAAATCAGCTTCCGTTAAAGTGTATTGCTGAATCTGGGTGCCCATGGCGCCATCAAGCACTAAAATGCGCTTTTTGAGCTGCTGATGTAGAAGTTCTGTACGAGAAGTATTTGGTGTCATAGATATCCGCTCTTGGAGGCTTACCCATAAAGGGAGAGGGAGCGGATGCACCAGTTTGCACGGATGCGCTCATCTTCTGCTTACTTGAGTAAGCACGGGAGTTAGCACCACCAGACCAGGTCTGTCCAGGTTGCTAAGACATCATCGGGCCCGTTCCCTCAGTCTTTCTGGATAAGCACTGTAAATGTGCGAAAAAACTATGGATACTGCAAATTTTTTATCTATTGCTTACGCTTACTCAGGACGAACATGATGTTAGCGGCAACTTTTGCATGTGGCAGCAGTAAAACATGTTTACTGTTTACTATTAAAGGCCCGCTGCCAAAGTATTCCATAGATGTTGCTTCGGGGAAATAACTGCCCCTTAACCCCAGGCTGCCATAGAAATTAAAATTTACTACACCGCCTGCTCTGAGTACCACCCCAAAAGTGCCGGTGAGTGTGCCGGTGTGCGCAACGAGATCATCAAATCGTTGAAAGTAGGCACATCCATTCCATTCATTCCATTCATCGCATTCCATCCCCCTTTGTAAATCATGGGTGGTATACATATAGGCGAGACCTAAACCATGGTACCAGTAAGCCGGCCCGTCTGTTGTTTTCTTATGGTAAAAGCGCAGCTCGTTTTTAAGCTGTGCCCCCCTTAATACGCCATACCGATCTGTGTTGGACCCCTCATTCCAATCAAAGATTTCATGAATAGCCTCTATATAGGCTAACTCATGAACCCATTCAGTATTTTGTTTTGGCTGCCAGTGATAGGCAAGGCGAAACCGTTCTTTCGTAGTGGGCCATATAGACAAACCGGCAGAAATGGCTTTGGTCCAGGGAACTGGCCGATAGGTTTCTTTATCAGGCAATGCTTCCTGCCCAAACGCAGCTACAGATGGCAACAGCAGGCCCGCCAGTAGCAGGGAAAACAATTTTTTCATTATTTACTGCACTTCCGGCTCTACAGGAATAACACTTAATTGTACCAGATTAGCAGGATCACGAGGGTCGTATTGCACCAATCCTTCGCGCCCAATCATCATCAGGCTGTTGGTGGTAAAGATTACATCGTATCCATAAAAATCAGGATATTCTTTCAGCACCTGTGGTGCATAGGGGTTAGCAACATCTAATACTGTCAAGCCGGCATCGCCATTGGTGACATACAGGGTTCCTTCATTTACAGCAAGCCCCTGCGGATTAGCCATGACCATCTGATAAATAAGTTGGGGTGAAGTCTGCTGCGTAACGTCCAGCACCTGTAGTTCATTAACACCCCATTGGCAGGGTGAATCTGTGCGCAGGGTAACATAAGCGTAATTACCTTCTACCACTACCGGATCACAGCTGGTTACATGGCGGTAGGAAGAGATATGCTGTGGCCTGAGTGGATCGGCGAGGGAATAGATGTGCATGCCATTCTGTGAGCCAATAAACAGGCTACCGCCAGAAGGAAACAGCGTTTCTGCATCTATACCAACGTTGATGGTACTGCCCAGGGCAGGAGTTGCGGGATTCTGCAGGCTATAGCTTACCAGTTCATCTTTCTTAAGCAGGTAGAGCTGACCATTATACACGGTAAACTGTGCCATAGAACCACCCCTGCCGGCACCGGGTGTAAAATTGTTGTCATTAGACATACCATCTTCACAAGCGCCAGCAAGCAAAGCCACAGAGAGTATGAGGAGAAAGGATATATTTTTCATGTGAATTGGATAAGTTATGTAAAAAAATTATCGCCAGCATGCAGGCGCAACTGCTGGCATTTCTGCCAGCTCCCAGCCAACGACTACCCCTTTTTTACTGTCTACACATTCAAAGCCCACATTGGTGAAAGGTGGGTAGTTCTGGTTACCTTCAAAAACATCCTGCTGCCTGCTTACCTCCTTAATCTGATTCATATTACTCAGGTCAAGGGTTACCAGGTCAGTCATATTATCAACATACATATAATGATCCTGCATGGCCATGTTTACGGCACCCGGCACTTCTACAAAGAGCAGGGGCTTAGGGTCGGCTGGATTGGCATTATCAATTACATGGAAGCCCTTAAAACGTTCGTTGATGATAAGGATGGTACCCTTTAAGTAGATCCTGCCCGGGTCATGAAGCGCTCTTGCGGGCAAGATGTTAACTTTTAATAAATCCTCTGGTGCAGCATACTGGGGTTTATAGTATGCATTCAGAATGGGCGTCATGCTGGTATCTTCCTGAAAACAACCCGTAAGAGAAAAGGCAATGAAGAGTAGCGCAGCTGGAAAAAAAATTGAGTGTTTCACGGCTTTTGTGGTTACTTTTACCAAAGTTAAAAAAGTATTTTTTTAATGCAACAAAGTTACAACAAATTATAACAGCACTTGAAACTAGCAGCGATAGATATTGGCTCAAACGCTGTACGCCTTCAGATCAGCGCAGTTTTGGAAGGAAATACAGCTCCTATCTTTAAGAAAGTGGAATACCTGCGCTTTCCGCTCCGGCTTGGTGTAGATGTTTTTTCCAGTGGCAGCATAGGTCATGCCGCAGAGCTAAAATTTATAAAGCTTATGCAGACTTTTAAACTGCTGCTTGAGCTTTTTGAAGTAGATAGTTATTATGCCTGTGCCACCTCTGCCTTGCGTACGGCAGCTAACGGTGAGGAACTGGTACAGAAGGTCCTGAGTGCAACAGGCATCTCCATCAACATCATTGATGGCGAACAGGAGGCTTCTTTTATTGACATGGCGCTGCAAAACAGTCTGCCATCCGGCTATTGTCTGCACATAGATGTAGGAGGTGGCAGCACTGAACTAAACCTCTACCATGACTTGCAAAAGATAGCAACCGAATCTTTTCCGTTGGGCTCTGTGCGCAACCATCAGGGTAATGATCGGCCGGAAGACTGGAAATCATTAGAAAAGTGGGTAAAAAAACATTTTGCAGAACTTGGGGAAGAAGCGGTCATGGCTGTGGGTACAGGCGGTAACATCAGCAAGCTCCTGAGCATGTCTGGCCGAAAGCCTGGCGAAACCATTAACCTGGAACAGTTACAGACCTTACGTAATTTCATTCACAACCATACGGTAGAGGAGCGACTCAATAAGTTACAGCTTAATCCGGATCGGGCAGATGTTATCATACCGGCCGCAGATATTTATATCCACATCATGCAATGGGCAGGTTGCCATATAATACAGGCCCCAAACCTTGGCTTAAAAGATGGTCTGATCAAGCAGGCTTATCTGCAACGAAAATAAAAGTGGCTGCCGAATTCAATTAATTAGCAGCCACCTTTCGTGTCTATTTAAATCACTCACTGACCCTGTTGGTTTTAAAACAGCATAGTTTATGATTAGACTGCGCCTATAGGCTCATGGTTCTATTTCTCTGCCGCTTGGTTCTGCAGGGCTTCTTCTTCTTTTTCTTCTTTCCGGACCACCTGCTCCAGATATGCTTTATACAGGTTGATGCTGTGCAATTTTTCTGCTGTTACTTTAAAGAACTCTTTGTGCACATTGAAGGGCACCTCCCCTTCTGCCGGTTCAATCTTTAGATATTCCCCATCTTCCTGAAGCAGATAACTATTGACATTATCGCGCAGGTTATATTCCAGGATATTGAGGCATTCTTTTGTTACCTGAGGATCCAGAATCTGGAAAAGCGATTCCAGCCTTTTATCAAAGCTGCGCACCATCATATCGGCACTGCCACCATACAGGAGTGGTTTACCGGCATTGTGAAAATAGTACAGACGGGCATGTTCCAGGAACTCCCCTACCAGGGAGCGCACACTGATGTTATCACTCAGCCCTTCACGGCCGGGCCGCAGGCAGCAGATTCCCCTGACCACTAGGTTTATGGGCACTCCCGCACGGGAGGCTTCATACAGCTCTTGTATCGTTTCCCGGTCTTCCAGGGAATTAATTTTAATAATTACGCCAGCTTCCAGTCCATTTCTGGCATTTTCTGCCTCTTTACGCAATAGCTCAATCAGCTGCTGCCGCATGTCGCGCGGGGCAGTAATCAGGTAGCGGTAAGTTTCCGGATTGCTATGCCCCGTGATTACATTAAAAAACTCAGAAACATCGTTGGCGTATTTGTCATGGCTGGTTAGCAGGCTGATATCGGTATAAAGCCTGGATGTTTTCTCGTTGTAATTACCGCTGCTCATGTGCACGTACCGCCGCACTTTACTACCCTCTTTCCTTACTATCAGCAGCAGCTTGGTATGGGTTTTAAAGCTGCTGATGCCATAAATCACGAAGCAACCTGCCTGCTGAAGCCGCTTGGCCTCGCGCATGTTGTTTTCTTCGTCGAATCGTGCTTTCAGCTCAAAGAGTACCGATACGTGCTTGCCGTTTTCTGCGGCTTTCAGCAAGGCTGATATGATGCGTGAATTATCTGCCAGGCGATAGATAGTAATCTTAATCGCCAGCACATCGGGGTCTTCTGCTGACTGCTCCAATAAAGTGAGCAGCGGCTCAATACTGTTATAGGGGTGGTGCAGCAGCACATCTTTCTGCTTCAGCACGTCAAAAATGTTGTCTGCACGATCTACCTCTGTGTAGGTAACTGGCAAAATGGGCGGATGTACCGGGGGCATTGCGTCTACAAATTCACGATGACCAATGATCTGCCAAAGGCCGGCAAAGTCCATCAGGCTGCGTTTAGACACTTCAAAGATATTTTCCAGCGCAATATCCCAGCGTTTTTTCAGCACGCGCATCATCCAGCGGTCATAGCCCTCCTCAATCTCTATGCGCACTACCCGGCCGGTTTTACGTGTCTTCAGCTTTTGCTTGATCTCCTCCAAAAAATTAGAGTCCACATCTTCACTTTCTTCCAGCGTAAAGTCCCCATTGCGTGTAATGCGGAAAAGATTAACCGCCATGATGGCCACATTCCGGAAGAATTTGGCAATAAACCTGCAGATAATATCTTCGATGGGCACAAACAGCAGTTCATTTTCACGCTCTATTTCATAGAAGCGCGGCAGGTTTTGGGGAATCTGAATAAACGAAAGCTTGCGCTGCTCCTTACGGTCGCTGGGATTGTGGGTAACCACGCCAAAGATCAGCAGCTTGTTCATCAGGATCGGGAAGGTATGATAGCTATCATAGACCATGGGCGTGATCATTGGAAAAATAGTCTTTTTGAAATACCGTTTTACCTGTTTCAGTTCATAGTCTTCCAGCGCATCGGTCTTCACAATTTTAAAGCCATTTTCCTGAAACTGCGGCTCCAGATTCTCAAGATAATGCTGATGCTGCGCAACATGAAACTCCTGTGCATCGGCAAAGAGCTTACGCTTAAAAGGAAGCTCACGCAAGCCGGAATAATCTATGCGCTCCCGGCCATAATCAATATAATTGTAGAGGCTCCCGACCCGTATCATAAAGAACTCATCCTGGTTGGAGGAGGTAATGGCCATGAACTTTAATTTCTCAAAAATTGGACGATCGGGATGACGTGCCTGATCCAGCACCCTTTCATTGAATTTAAGCCAGCTTAAATCGCGACTAATGAAGGGACTGTTAAAAATATAGGAAGAAGTGCGGTCTGATCTGAGCATAAAAAAATTCTCTTAAGCTTTATACGAAAAAAAACTCAAAGCTGTGCAAAGAATAAGGCTTTAAAAGCAAAAAGCCTACTCTTTTAGGGAATAGGCTTTTAAACTTATTTTCTAAACATCAAGTTTAGCATACTTGGCATTTCGTTCTATAAAGTCCCGGCGGGGAGCCACTTCATCGCCCATAAGCATGGAAAAGAGGTGGTCGGCCTCCGCTGCAGATTCAATAGATACCTGCTTTAAGCTTCTAAACTCAGGGTCCATGGTGGTAGTCCAGAGCTGCTCCGGGTTCATTTCACCCAAGCCTTTGTATCGCTGCACGCCTACATTATCCATTTTGCCTTCTGGCGCCATTTCTTTTGTAAATTGCTGCCGCTGTTCTTCGCTCCAGGCGTAGCGCTCATCTTTACCACGCTTTAACAGGTAAAGTGGTGGCAGCGCAATATATAAGTAGCCTTTTTCAATCAGCTCCCGCATGTAACGGAAGAAGAAGGTAAGGATAAGCGTACGGATGTGGCTACCGTCAATATCAGCATCTGTCATGATGATGATCTTATGATAGCGAAGTTTTTCCAGGTTCAGTGCTTTGTTATCATCTACGGTACCAAAGCTAACGCCCATGGCCGTGATCATATTTTT
>JASLAE010000052.1 GCA_030147305.1 Cesiribacter sp. | reverse complement strand
TATTAGGTAAGGGTTGATGCATACGCAGCTCCTGCAGCAGGGTGTCTACATTTATCGTTGCCTGTGGTGTGCCGGCAAACATATCTTTCAGCTTCCTGAATTTCTCAAGGCTTTGCACCAGTTCCTTTTCCTGAATGGGCTTCAGGAGGTAATCGATGCTGTTTACCTTAAAGGCCTGGATGGCATAGGCATCGTATGCCGTGGTAAATATTACCGGGCATTGCACATGTTCCTGCTTAAAGATCTCAAAGCTTTGTCCGTCTACCAACTCAATATCCATCAGGATCAGATCAGGGGCCGGGTGCTGGCGCAACCAGGCTACACTGCCTGCCACACTATCCAGTACTGCCATGATAGTTACAGAAGGATCAATTTCCTGCACCATTTTCAGTAGCCGCCTGGCTGCGATGGATTCGTCTTCAATGATAACTAAGTTCATTGCTATGGCTTTTCATAAGGGGAATGCTTACCTGGAAATGCGTAGGGGTCTCGTTGATAATAATATCGGGCTGGTTTAGCAAAGTAAATTTAGCAGAGATATTCAGCAGACCGGTTTTGTTGGAAGGGATATGGGTTTTCCGCTTCTGCAGGTTGTTGGTGACAATCAGGTTATTGGCAGCATCAGTGTAAACCCGGATATACAGTGGCATGGAGGCGGAGATCATATTATGCTTTACAGCATTCTCCACCAGAATCTGCAGTGTGAGGGGGGGTAGCTGATAATCCAGTAAGTCTGGTGCTACCTCCTTCTCGAGATATAGACCTTCTTCGAAGCGGGTTTTAAGCAGGAAAACATAACCATCCATAAACTCCAGCTCCCGCCTGAGGGTCGTGAGCTCATGTTCGTTGCTTTGCAGCAGATAACGGTACATGCCAGCAAGTGCTTCAATAAAGCGCACGGCAGCTTTAGGGTTTTCTTCTACCAGCGCTGTGAGTGAATTAAGGCTGTTGAACAGAAAGTGAGGACTTACCTGATTCCTCAGGGCATCCAGCCGGCTTTGCAGATCTCGTTTTTCTAACGCCTCACTTTTTTGTACCGATAGTTTCCACTGCTCCAGATAATATAGGGCTTCGTATACCCCGGCAATCAGCTGGCAAAAGAAGAGTGTCATGCCGATACTGTAGAGGAAGCTGTAAATCGTTAAGGCACTGCTTTGCCAGAAACCGAGCCAAAGCTCCATGCCCACATGCCAGCAACCAAGCGCAATGGCCATCAGCAGGAGCAAAGCCGCAAGGAAGCCTATCCGCGCACGCATTTGTTGCAAAGCCGGAAACTTTTTACGTGCTATATAAATGGAAAGACGCGTGCTCTCCCAGATTACAGCTATGAAGAGCAGTTGCCAGCCAATCACCTTAAACCAGGCATGGCCACCCTCCAAAATCTGCCGCAAATAAAAAAAAAGGAAGAAGATCAGGTTCTGGATGGCCATACCAATGATCCGTATCCGCCAGTTGTTCAGGTTCTTCATGGGTGCCACTAAAGCGCTGCAGCCGAGCCTTTCATTTAGTATAATCTTTGCGGGTGCAGAACTGAAAAATACAAAGATTTAGCCGAATTATGCAGCCTGTGCCGAAATATAAGTAGGTTGCAGGCTCTTTCTGCCTTTCTGTGCCAGATACAGCCGGCCCATCATCAGCAGAGAAGTTATGGTAGGGAGCAGGGCAAGTGGATTAAGCACAAAGGAGGGCAGGATAAGCATAGCCTGTAACAATGCGGCAATGTGCAGCTGCCTGCAAACCTGCCATTTACCACTACTCAGCTGCACAATACGGTTGAGTGAGTAGGCGTTCAGCAGCATGAAAATTACACCATAGAGCATCAGGGAATAAAATCTGAAATCATAGGTGAAAGCACCATTTGTTGCATTGATGATGGCAAGAGTGCTAATGACAATTATATGGGCCAGCATGTTAAGCAGGGGATACATGGCCAGAAAGGCAAGGAAAAAAATAAAGCCTTTCTTCTGGCAAAAGGCAGGCTGCCGAAAGATAAAAAAGCAAAAGGCAGGAGTGGCTACCAGCGTTATTAACAACAGTAGTCCATCAATAAGGTCTTGGTTCAGCATGATGTTAAGCATTTTGTTTACTGCTGACAAAATTGTGATAACCTGATTATAGATGAAATAAGGAGCGGTGCCAAGTGCAGAAAACAGTACCTTAAGTGTATAAATATTTGCCTGAAGCGGGGATAAAATATCGCGGATTTAGCAAGCAGCCGTGGATATTAAGGAAGAGGCCTTTCACCTTTTCTCAGGTTTACGTCAAACAACAGGTAAGCTTTTAAACAGCAGAAGAAATCAGTCCATCCCCTTGTTTGCCCCATGGCATGCACTATGCCTGCCTGATTGTATTCCCAGCCGGCTTCTGTAATTTCAATTTGAGTTTCGCTGGCCCCGGCGGCCAGCAACTTTATCTGTACCTGTGTAGGAGCGCCTCTGGCTGTCTATTCAAATGCAATCAACTGGTCCGGTTACAGCTTATTAACCAGCACGGGCAGTGTAACTCCGGCATCCGCAAATGCCCAAAGAACAGTTTTGCCTGCCGCCAGGTCTGCATATGCTGCGGAAATAAAATAATTTGCCAGCTGTTGCCGGTGGACGATTGCCTTATAAACAGTGGAAGCAGGTTTTCTGCTCAAACAGTAAAATGTACTGTCATGGCCATGCTATACCATTGTTTTATGGGTTTCCACGCGGCTTCTTATCAAAAAATAGTCAAGCACACAGGCCAGCAGTACACCTGCTGTGTACCGGAGCAGGTCTATGGGTAAAAAGCCTTTTCCTAATACCAGCGCACCAAGGGTGGTTTGCCGTAATGCATTGATCCAGGGTGCCTGGTATAACTGGCTGAATTCAATGACGAAGCAGAATAATAGACTTAGCAGGGCAATACGGCTGGCACGGGTGTTTATCAGTAGAAAACAAAACCCGAAATATACCATGGCTGCCCACAATGCATCGCCAAAATGTTCGGCAACAAATAGGGGTAAAGCCGCAGAAAATTTCCTGGAAGCCAGGCCCAATACCACCGTGCAAAGCACCGCAAGGGCATACAGGAACCGTTGTTTCATGTTTGCCTTTATGTAATTTGTTTAAAGCTGATAGACCCTTCCGGGCAGGAATTAAATTTAGATAAGTTAAATCTGCACAGGAATCCATTCAGGGAAATATATAAAAATCACACCGTCCTGAGAAAATGGTGTGATGACTTATTCTCAGTACCAAATGCAGTCTGGTTAACGTACAGATACTTAAATCAGTTAGGGGCAAGGTTAAAGCTAGAGCTTAACGGTTTTCTCCCCTGCATCTACACCTTTCATAAATTTAATGAGTCCCTGCATATAAGTCTCCTGGTCGTCGTACATGCTCATATGGCTGCCCCTGGGGCAATGCAGGTAGGTGCCATGCTGTACCTGGCCGGCCATCCATTTCATATGTTCCGGGTCCATGGTATCATGGGTAGCGCCGATTACCAGCGCAGGCACCTCAATCTTAGGCAGATCGGCTGTTCTGTCCCAGTTCGCAAGTTTGCCGGCAATGCCGAATTCGCTGGGCCCCTGCATGGTTACATAAAGGGAACTGTTCATTTTAGCAAATGAACGGTTTACAGGCTCAGGCCACTGGTCAAGAGGCAGTCTCAGGACGTGTTCGGTATAAAAGTGCTGCATCAGCAGCTCCATATATTGCGGGTTATCATATTCGCCTTTTTCTTCAAGCGCGCGTAAGGTAGCGAGCACACCCGGGTCCAGCTGCCTGGCCAGAACTTCATCTGCATATTTGCCATACTCCGGGCAGCTGGCCATCATGTTCGAGATCACTACCCCTTTCAGGTTGTCCCCATACTTCAGCGCATATTCCATGGCCAGGATGCCACCCCAGGAATGTCCCAGGAGGTAAAAGTTGTCCCTGGTCAGGTTGTGTGCTTTTCGTACCTGCTCAACCTCCTCTACAAAGCGGGATAGGTCCCACAAAGTAGTGTCGTTCGGGTTGTCGGAATTGCCGCAGCCCAGCTGGTCGTAATATATAAACTCGATGCCCTCAGCTGGCAAAAAGCTTTCAAAGCTTTCGAAATATTCATGGGTTGCCCCGGGACCACCATTGAGCAGTAGCAGCTTTATCCTGGGGTTATTGCCAAAACGCTTTGTCCATACATTAAAGGTGCCTTTTGGTGTTTCTATGGGCACCATTTTAATGTTACCGGTTTTTAGGCCTGTTTCTTCGGTGTGGAAGTAATCTAAGGCAGCTTCAGGGGCTGCGGCTGCGGATTGTGAACCAGGTTCATTGGTACAGGCAGCAAGGCTAACGCCGGCAAATATGGCAATGGCAGCAGGGATGTTTTTCAAGAGTTGCATTGGGCGATATTTATACAAAGCTCATTATTCAAAATCAAAAAGTAAGCATGCTTTCTGAAGGTGCTTAAGGTTCAGGTGGCAGGTAGGTTTTCTCCATCACCGGCAAAAAACGCCCGGGTGGATAACTCTCCTGCTTATCGATGGTAGTAAATCCCTGGCGTAGGTAAAAGCCTTCGGCATAAGGATCTGCCGTAACCAGTAGTCTGGCGCCTGGGGGTACCACCAGCGCCAGCACACTGGTAAGCAGCCTTTTTCCATAGCCTTTACCAATATAAGCCGGAACAATCCATAAATGAGCAATTTCAAACAGATTATTCTCTTGTTCCAGCGCGATAAAGCCAATGATAGCTCTCCCCAGCACCATTTTATAAACTTGTTGCAATGCAACATATGCTTCACTCACCTGCAGCTCCTCTTGCCAATGCGCTATCCAGGCTTCAGGATAGTTCCAGTGTTGTTTGGCAGCAAGGCTTATGCTGTTCAGGAGATGAACATCCCCGGGTGTAGCTCTTATGATACGCGGTTCCGGCAAGGATCTTAAATTTTGTAAGCAGTTTGTACTGGTGTGCTGGAGGAATGCGCATGGCGCTCTGCGTTTGGCCTATTTGCCAGACTTTAACATCCTTAATACGCCGTTCATCAACAATATAAAACAATGGTGCCGGCTTTCAAATCGGGTTTACCAGATGACAGCCAGTCCAAGTAAGTGATGCAGAAAATAGTTTTTTGCACACTGCTATTGATATCATTCTTAATAGGTGCCTTTATTTACTGATTGAACAAGACCTGGGAAAGCTAAATGATTTTCGTAATCGTATTATAGGCGCAGTCAACCACGGCTGTCATCTTTGCAAAATCTAATGTATCAATGGTGTCTGATTTTTTATGATAGTGGGGATTTCTGATAAAAGAGGTGTCGTTGAGCATCAGGGCCGGATAGCCGAACTTCCAGTAACTGCGGTGATCTGATAAACCTGCCAGTCCATCGCCCGAAGGAAAACTGATTACCTGCACATCAATAGCCGCATCTGCAGACATGAGCAGATGTACTTTATGGTTGAATGGCATATATTGCTCAATACCAACTACAATAATAAAATTGCCGGTATGCGGGTAGATCTTCGCCAGCTCAGGAGAGGGAAAACCTTGTGAATTGGGTTCATCTGAAAAATACCCGATCATCTCCAGGCAGATCATGCCTATCACATCAACATTGTTATCATACAAAGATTTAGCGTGTACATAGCTGCCCATTAATTCCGAAGCGAAAAACGGGGGTTCTTCCAGGCAGTAAGCCACAAAATCAATACGGTAATCTGTATGTGGTTTATGGGTAAAAACAAGCCTTGCAAGTTCCAGTAATCCGGCCACGGCGCTTGCATTATCATCTGCACCGGGTTGATCTCCGCAAACATCGTAATGTGCACCTACAATAAGTCTTTTTGCTTTTTCCGTATTGTAGGAGGCAATTACATTATTGTATTCCTGCCCCTGGGCTCTCCAGCTTTGTATGCCGGGTTTTGCACCGACATTTCTAAATTCCTCCTCAATGTATCGAGAGGCTTCTGCCAGAGAAGCAAGCTGCTGAAAATTCCTGTAAGGCTTCAGGGAAGTTAGAAATTCAACATCTCTATACAACCGCTCCGTATTTGCTTTCATGCTGTTATCAGGCTACTGTTCAGATACATGTAACACATTACGAAACAGCAGTTGTTCAGTTAGTGCCGGAGGCATGTAAAATTATGTTAAGCCTTTCATCATCAGCATGATGCTGATTGATTTTTATCTTCTTTTAAGTATGTTCCTGTACACAGTGGGGCAGGTTGAGCCGTTGTTGGTTTTGTGGTATTGCTGTCCGTTTCACGGTGCTTCAGCGTTTTTTTATGCTTTATTCAGGTTTTCTTTAACCCTGAAGTCTACAATTTTAGCAATCAGGTCCAGCGGCATAGGCTGGTTAAGCGGAAACTGAATCGAACCCTTTCCTACCCTGTAAGCAGAGAGCTCATGTTTGAAAGCTTCGGTACCAGAGGGAAGGGAATAGAAGCCTATGTGATTTTTGAAAGCTGCAAAATGGACCAGGTTACCTTTTAACACAAAAGTAGGAATTGCATAACTGATGGTTTCTTTTGCTTCTGGTGCTGCCTGCCTGATGGTTGTGCGTATCTGATGTAAAATATCCTGAATGTTTTTGGGAAAGGCAGCAATATACTCGTCTATGCTGCTGGGTTTTGACGCTATCATACTTTTAGAATTAAGTGTAAGAGCCTATTATTGGATTGGAAATCTTTGTTGCCATTTTATATTAATTGCGCAAGGCTGATAGGCTCATAAAGAAGACAGTAAATGGTTGTTAGGCTTATTGCTTTCTCAGGCCGGTCTTATGATCTTTACTGGTTTCATACGTGACGCCAAGCACAAACATGAAGAGGCCATAACAGATGGTACCGATCGCAACAAGTATAAAATATAGATGCCCAACATCATCGCCTATAAAATCGAAAGCTTTATCGGTGTTAACTACATGCTGGGCATTTTCTGAAATTCCAGCTTTTATGAAGAAAAAGCCAATAATACCGATGATGATTCCCCTGGCTAAATAGCCTACCCATGCCAGGAGATGTGTGAGCTGTTTTGTGTCTTTGCTAAAATGAGCGATATCTATTCTTTCCCGGTATCCCTGGGTTATTCCATAGAAGAATTGTACAAGGGCTGTTGCAACAACAATAAATCCTACGCCTATGATGAGCCAGCTGCCCCAGTTCTCCTGCAACAGCTGGCTTACATACTGCCGCTGTTCAATGGGCTGCCCGTTTTCCATAATGTTGCCCCGCTCCAGTAAAGCCTGAATAGCAGAAAAAGCAATGAATATATCTGCTATCGTACTTAAGGCGATGCCTGTTCTTTTGGCTTTACCTTTTGCATCCTTGCCATATGCATAAGGATCTTTGATGGCTTCATAAATACGCCAGATAATATAACAAAGAGTGCCCAGCAGGATAATCCAGACAAATATTTTACCAACCAGATAATTGTTAAGATAGGCAAACATGCTGCTTTCATCTGCGCCACCATCCTTTATTCTCAAAAAAGAAAGGATGGCAATCACCCCAATCCCTATATAAATTATTCCTGTAGAAATGCACCCATATATTGGAAGATAGTGCACAAAAGCCTTTTTCTTTTCCCTGTTATGCATTTAAAGACAACGGATCATGGGATATTTTTCTTAAGCTGCTTTCTGGCAACGCATATTGTTTGTGCATTGATCAATAGATAGCAGAAGCTGGTCAGCCCTTGTTTTTATCGTACATCCGGAGGGAATTATAAAGTATGTGTTATGGGTAAAGTGACAGTGCTTTGTTTGCTGTTTGCACCCAGCCTAGGCACCTGTTATTGAAGATACCAAAATATTCCGTAGCGTGCTACCCCTGCGGCTGAACAATGGTTTGATAACCATAGCGGGTGTGTTGCCTGCAAAGGCGTCTCCTGGTTTCCCGGAAATTAGCGGATATAATAGGCTAAGCTATTTTTTTGCCCAACGCCTGCCTCAAATTGACTCAAGACCTTCAATTTACTGGAATAAATAACTTACCGAATATGGCTAAAAAAGTAGCAGGCCAATACTTAATCTATTGTCAATCTGGGTCACCAAAATAGCTCTATTGAATG
>JASLAE010000504.1 GCA_030147305.1 Cesiribacter sp. | reverse complement strand
AGGATAGCAGCGCCCAACCGCAGTAATATAGAGCAGTGACTGGTTCCAGAAAGTAGCTTCATCAAGGCCCAGCCAGCGGCGCAGCTTTTTACCACTGGCATCGTTAAAGGGGCGACGGGTCAGGTGCACCGTGCGGGAAGGTGCCTGCCCTATGAGCATAATAGGTGCTTCTGCCCTGCCCCACACCATAGGCTTGGGTTCAAAGCCAAAACGATCCTGGCAAAGACGGCACTGGCTCAGCTGTTGATGTATTTGTGCGAGTGTTTCCATCACAGCTAAAACAGCTGCAACCTCCGTTTAATTCGCTACTGATTGAAAACAAACACCTCTTCCGGCGTGAGACAATGGGTCAGGGGGATGTCAGTAGGGAAGATGCCAGGAATAGGCTCCTCCAGCGGCGGAAAAAGAGAAAGACCAATACTAAGGGCGTGGGGAGCACAATCTGCCAGGAAGCGGTCGTAGAAGCCGGCGCCGTAGCCAAGGCGGTGGCCCTCCCTATCGAAGGCCAGCAAGGGGACCAATACGGCATCTATTTTTTCTACGGGGCAGGCCAGCCCATCCGTAGGCTCGGGAATGCCCCATTGATTTTCCTTCAGTTGTACATCTGTATCCCAGTAGACATGCTCCAGCTGACGCTCCTGCCATAGGGTACGGGAAATCACCAGCCTAATGTGCGGATAGTCTAAGCGGAGCTTGTTGAGGATAGGCGCCGGGTCCAGCTCACGCTGGCTGCTGATGGGCAGATAGCTATGCAGGATTCGGATTCTGTTAATTGGTATATAGCTGAAAAACTGCTTCGCTACTTGCTGGCTACGCTGCTGCAGCTCCTCATCGGTGAGCTGCTGGCGCAGCTGCCGGTAGTGCTGGCGTAGCGCAGCCTTAGTCTTCATAACTCAGTACTTTCAGGCTAAAATCGAATCCCTGCAAATGTTCCATCAGCTGTTCGATGAACTGTGGATTGTTCAGGTAAAAATTCAGGAAATTATCGGTGCGCTCCTGGAGACCACCATTCGGAAAGAGCTTGTCCTGCAGATTCTCAAGTTGCTGCATCTCGGTCTGGTGCCGCTGTTCTTCAGCCTTCTTCAGGCGCTTTTCGATATGCTCGAGGCTTTTTTGTGCTTTGGCACCTTCGGCACCTACAAACCCATGCAGACTCTTATCGACCAGGGTTGCTTTTTGCTGCAGAGAATCGAAAAGCTGCTGCAATTGCTGCCTTTCTTCCAGCAAGGTAATTTCATGCTCACTCCACTCCCGGAGCAGCCGTGCCTTGAGCTGGTGCGGGTCCTCAAATAAAGCTGCTGCTGAAAGGCCCAGTTTTTGGCGCCTGTTTTCCAGCGCTTTGCTTAGCACCAGACCAAACTGACGGGGCAGTAATACCGGAAAAGTTATTTTATAATGGTCGAACAGTGGTTTTAGTTGCAGCCAATAAGCCAGTTCACCCGGACCGCCTATATAAGCAAGGTTAGGCAGGATCCACTCCTGGTACAGGGGCCGCAACACCACATTAGGACTAAAGCGCTCCGGATGCTGCGTGAGCTCCTGCAGCAAGGCATCTTTGGTGAAGCGTATATCTGAATTAAGCACAGCCCATACGTCTCCCTCCTGCACGATCCGCTCGCGCAGGTTATTGCGCATGTAAAAAAGGTTAATTTCGCGAGGGTAAACCTGCGATTTATAGCCTAGTTCCTCCAGCTGTGAAGAAGCCTGCTGCACCAGCGCCTGACTTTGCTGCAGTAAGAGTTCATCTTCCAGCACAGGCCTAAAGCTTTCTTTCAGGGTACGGTCGTCTGCATCGATGATCACCAGGCCCCACTGGCCAAACAGGGCATGCACATACTTGCGAGTGGCTTCTGCCAGGGTAGCAGATTCCTGATAAGCCTGTTGAAAAAGAGGAGCTTCTTCGGGCAATGTTTCTGCCAGGGCTGCCAGCCCGTCGGGACTGAAACGGCCTACGGGCCCCTGCTGCTCAGTCTCCCAGGTGTATTTTTCACCAAACAGGCGGAATGAGTTGATTTCTGCCAGGTCGTGATCTTCTGAGGCCATCCAGTAAACGGGTACAAAATGCCGTTCGGGATACTGCTGCTGAAGTTCCTGACATGCTTTGATAGCTGCCGCTATCTTATAAATAAAATAAAGGGGGCCCGTAAAAATGTTAAGCTGGTGGCCGGTGGTAAGGGTGTAGGTATCTGGACTGGCAAGGGCCTGCAAATTCTGCGCAACAGGGGCCGGCAGTTCTATTCCGGCATATTGCTTTTGCAGTACTTCCTGCAGAAGCTGGCGTTTCTCGGCAGAAAGCTGTTTCTGCTGCATCTGCTCTTTAAAATGTGCAGTTTTTGGTGCCAGCCCATAAAAAGGGCGCAGTTTAGGGTCTTCCTGTAGATAATCTATGAAAATCGGCGAGAATTGGCCGGTTTGCGCTAAGGGTAGGGTTTGAACCTTCATAAAAAATGTGCCGTGTGAAGCAAATATAGGGAATTATATAAAAAACCCTTATCTGTTACAAACAGCTATCCTCCCTGATCTATGCCACTGCTAAAATTTCGGCAGAGGCATAATTATTTTATTGACAACAAACGCTCCGCATAAATGATTGACTTACAGCTGTTTGTCCGGAATCTCTATTGGCAGGATACTATCATAAAATAGCCTGTATAAACCTTATGCAACCATTTCTACCTGAGCCGCTGTAGAGATCAGATAACGTCGGCCATTGGACAGATTTTGGCACAGTGCCCGTGTTCGCCGTACTTCTACTTTCTGATAAACCGTTTGCGAAAAGCGAAACTTATTGCCATCTGGTATTTGCGCCAGCAATATAGCATTTTCGATAGTCTGTTCATCAAAAGAGCGAAGTGCAATCCAAAGCGGCTGGCAGGAGGCACTGGATGCTGCAGGCGTCTGCATATACTTCTTCAAGGGTTTGAGGATTTCCTGTGGAAAGACTTCTGTGGTAAGGAGGGGCTGCATAAGCAGTTGAAACTGTGTTTGCCACTCATTGCCATGGGGCTTTACGGCAGTCTTATATTTTTGCCAGGTGCGTAAATGGGCTACCTCATGTAAATAGGTTACCAGAAAAGCGTAGGGATTTAAAGAACCGTTAACACTAATGGTAACCCTGGCACCGGCAGCATCTACTCGGAAGTCACCTAGTTTGGTTTTACGGCTTCCTTTTATTTTAAGGGTAAAACGGTGTATTTTCCACAAATCTATGCAGTAATCTGCTGCAGCCTCTGGCAAGTACGTACGCAAGCTCTGATATTCCTTTTCCAACACCTTTATATTCTTCTTTTTAACTGCGCGTGGGGTTTGGCTGTACCCCAAGATGTACAAAAGTAAGGCTAAACTTGCAAGGAAAGCAAATATGTACATGAGATGATCTGGCAGTAAATTTTACTCCGAAGGAACATAAAAAGCCCTGCCTTAAAGGCAGGGCTTTAAAAAATTTATAGCAAATCAGGCCCTGAACCGATGCTACCGTAAACAGTAAATGGTTTTGGCCTACGCTATGTCAAGAATTAAATATTCCTGATCTGTAGTGAGTTCAGTAAACTGCTTCTTAAAAAGAAGTAATTAATTACTGATTATTATCCTCGTCTGTAGTAACTGTCTCTGTAGTAGTAGTAGTGTCAGTTTCTACAGTGGTTTGCTCTACTTCGTATTCTGTTTCTGCGCTTACAGTATCAGTTTCAACTACATTCTCATTTGAAGAAGTGCTGCTATCGCAAGATACAAACATAACAGTTGCACCGGCGAACATTAGAAGCATGAAAACTTTTTTCATACGTTTAGCTTAATTTAATTGGGTTTGGAAAAAGGAAATTGTCTTTTATTTTAATCAACATGTGTAGAATCCGAAGATTCTTCATGTAATTCTTCTTTAATTTTATCAGAAGCATCA
>JASLAE010000472.1 GCA_030147305.1 Cesiribacter sp. | reverse complement strand
GGTATCAAACCCGTCTACGCCCAGAAATGCCTTGTCCACATTAAAATTTCTAAGGCTTTTTTCTGCCTGGGGACCTACCATCGAAAGAGAATTTTTGCGCAGGAAGCCCCCCGGTATGATCACATTGATGTGGGGTAGCGGCATCAGCTGGTTAGCAATATTGAGGGCATTGGTGATAACCGTCAGGTCCTGGAACTGGGGCAGACTCTTCACCATCTCGGCAGTGGTAGAGCCGGAATCAATAATGATGGTATCAGATTCCTTAACCAGCTGAACAGCTTTTTGCCCTATTCTGGCTTTTTGCTGAAAGTTAATACGGTTTTTGTCTGCCAGGCGCTGGTCTATTGCTACACCCCCGTTTTCTACTTTTAATGCGCCGCCTCTGGCCCGGATCAATAAATTTTTTTTCTCCAGCTGTTCCAGGTCATTGCGAATCGTGACTTCACTTACCCTGAACTTCTCGCTTAATTCTTTCACAGACACCTCTCCCTGATCCGTAATTAAATGAAGTGTTTCTTTTCTTCTGGTTACGGTGGAGTCTCTCTTTTTTGACATAATCTATGAGCTAAAGATGCTGTAAAGCATAAATGATTATTCAAAAATAAACAAATACGTAAAATTCTATTGTATGATATCAAAATTAAACTTACTAGACTTTTCGTAATCATAAGTAAGTTTTATTCCTAAAAAATAATAACGAAACGAAAGCATTTTGGTTATTTTTTATATCTTTGGTATATACAGACTTTAATTATTAGTGTCTATGCAATATCTAGGCTTTGATGTTCAGGAACTGACAGATCGCGGTGCTATCCATACAGCCAGAGAGATTTCCCAGCAACCAGCGATCTGGCAGAAAGTAGGAGATCAGATAAGCAGAGAAAGAGCCTCCATTCAACAATTCTTTAATAATCATAAGGAAATACAAAGAATCATTCTCACGGGTGCCGGTACAAGCGCTTTTATAGGGCTCTCCTTACGTGGTGTTTTTCAGCGTCAAACCGGCGTGCTAACAGAAGCTATTGCCACTACTGACCTGGTTTCACACCCAAAAGATTATTTAAAGTCAAATGTTCCTACGCTGCTCATCTCTTTTGCCCGTTCAGGCAATAGTCCCGAGAGTGAGGCGGCAGTAGCCCTGGCTGATAAGATTTGTGATAAATGCTATCACTTTATCATTACCTGTAATGCTGAGGGTAAGCTGGCCAATGTTAGAACAAAGAATGAAAGTTATATTCTAAACCTGCCTCCGGAAGCATGTGACCTAAGCCTGGCTATGACTAGTAGCTATACCGGTATGCTGCTGGCTGGAAAATTAATAGCCCATATCCATGAGCTTGAAAGCACTCAGAAAAGCATGAAGACAATGGCTACCTACGGGCAGAAAATTATTAATTACTATGCACAGGAATTAAAGCAACTTGCTGATCTGGATTTTAAACGTGCAGTTTTTCTGGGTGCTGGGCCCTTTTATGGAACGGCGACTGAATCTCATCTAAAGCTTCAGGAGCTTACAGACGGTAAGGTTATCTGTAAACGCGATTCTTTTCTTGGCTTAAGGCACGGACCAAAAGCTGTTGTGGATGAAACTACCCTGGTAGTTTACATCTTCTCGAACAATGACTATGCCCAGCGTTATGAAAAAGACCTGGTTGCTTCCATGAAAAAAGGGAAAGCGCCGCTGGCAGAACTGGGGATCATGGAGTCAGACATACCCAATCTTAAGCTCAAGCACAAAATTGTTTTTTCCGAGAACGGATATACCCTGGATGAAGAATTCCTGACAATCTGCAGCGTGGTGCCATCCCAGATCCTGGGCTTCTATAAGTCGCTGCAATTAGGGCTGCAGCCAGATGCTCCTTCCACCTCAGGTGCTATTTCGCGTGTGGTAGAAGGGGTGGAGATCTACGCCATGCACTAGTTCTATTCGCTCTTATCTGTTAAACTATATTTTCCATGAATCAAATCCTGCGTGAAATAGCAAAGCAACAGAACCTGCCACTGCTCGATTTTATACTACAGCGTATACAGACACTGGAAAGAGAGACAGGTGTAAAACGCACTATCTTTGCGGCATGTCCTAACTCCTTATCGGTGATCAAGGCTTCGCTGCGCTCGGCGAAACGCAATAATAGTTTAATAAAGTTTGCTGCAACGCTTAACCAGGTAGATGGCGATGGCGGTTATACAGGTTTAACGCAGGAGCAATTTGTAAAAACGATTTACCAGGAGGCTGCTGCCATACATTTTACCGGGCCTATTATCATTGCCATAGACCATGGAGGTCCCTGGTTAAAAGATCTGCACAACCGGGAGAAGTGGTCTTATGAAAGGACGCTGGCCTCAGTGAAAAAATCATTTGAAGCAGCCATTGCAGCAGGCTACGACCTTATTCACGTAGATCCTACCATTGATATTACCCTGCCCAAAGGCGAAATCATACAGATTGATTTGGTTGCAGCGCGAACTATTGATCTTATTGTGCATGCCGAAAACTTCAGGAGAAGCCAGGGCTATCCGCGCATTGCCTATGAAGTAGGCACTGAAGAGGTGCACGGGGGGCTGGCAGACCTGCAGGTGTTTGACCGCTTCCTGCGCTTACTAAAAGAAGGGCTGCAACGCCATCAGCTGGAGGATGTTTGGCCTTGTTTTGTGGTGGGAAAGGTAGGTACCGATCTGCATACGGCTACTTTCGATCCGGTGGTGGCAAAACAGCTAACAGATATTGTACAGCAATATGGCAGCGTCATCAAAGGGCACTATTCTGATAATGTAACCAACCCGGAGGACTATCCGCGTTCCGGTATGGGCGGGGCTAATGTAGGCCCTGAATTTACAGAGCGGGAATACGAAGGCCTCATGGAGCTATGCGAAATAGAAGCCGGGTTATTGACAGAAGGCAAAGTAGCAAAGCCTTCTCATCTGAAGGCAATGCTTTGGGAGGCCGTAATAAACTCTCA
>JASLAE010000466.1 GCA_030147305.1 Cesiribacter sp. | reverse complement strand
TTGCCGCTGCCATTTTCCATATCATCACTGAAAAGCACGGTAGTGCCGCCACCAGTATTCACCTTCACGGTGAAAGAACGTTCAATAGTTTGCCCGGCGGCCAGTTTAACTGACTTGAATTTTACCACACCTTTATTGAAGCTACCATCGGTTGCTGATACAAAAGAAGTGCCTGCGGGCAAAGTATCCGTTATTTGAACACCCGGTACTGCACCTTCAGTATCGTTGCGCACTGTAATGGTGTAAGTGAGGTTACTGCCGTCTGTTACCGGCGAAGGGTTCGCTTTCATATCAATAGCCATGTTAGGCTGACAGGAAGGTGGCATGTCGAAGGCTTCAACACCGTCGGTCAGGTCGCTGCTGCTGCCCTGCTGGGCGCTGTAGCCCAAGCCACGTTTGGCAAAGGCCTGCCAGATGTAGCACTGGTTGGCTCCGCCATTGTTCAGCTGATCGGCGGCCAGAATAGCATCACGCATGTCTACAAAGCCAGGGCTGCAGGGCTGAAGTTTCAGGCCATCTATGACCAGCTGCACGGCCAGGTTGTTACCGCCCGTACCATTGTACACATCCGGATCATAACCATACGCATCTATCAGGTTCCAGGTCATGTCCCATAACATGGTAGCCCAGATAAAGCCCACGCCGTGCGGTACGCTGATCTCAGGATTGGAAATATCGCCATAAGTATAACTGTTGGTAGCCATATCGGTGCTGTATGGTGCAGGGCGTATACCATTGCCGTCTGTACCCTCGTCACTTACATAGGTACCAATACCCCGGCGTTGCGCACCTGTATCACCTGTCTTCATGGTCATGTATAAACCAAAGAAATCACTCCAGCCTTCGCCACCCTGTTCCTGGCCGCTCAGACACTGTGTGCTTGGACCACCGGTTAGGCGGGTAGAAATGCCATGACCATATTCATGAGCAATAATACCATTATCCAGGTCACCATCTTTGAGAGGGGGTACGCCACCTTCTCTGCGCATAGTTCCAGCCAAGCCTTCTGCAAGGGCCGTTTTCAATCTATCGCCATCTTCTTTGCTGATCATGATGGCTGGGATCAGCACCAGGGCACCTGATTCATCGCCGCCCATGGATATAGCGCCTCCGCCAGCAACATTATTGATTACGATTACAGCTGTAGCACCGGAAGCCTGGGCATTCAGGGCTTTCTCAATAAAAGCGCAATCACCCCGATCTACCAGCGCAATGTTTCCATTTATCTTGTCCTGATTGGCAAAAGGAACGGGGGCAGAACCGGCCGGTAGGGTAGGTGTGCCACTGCAGCCATTAGCCGGATCTGCCAGCACAATATTGCCGGTAACGCCGGTTTCGTCCAGGGGCTTGCCAAAAGCAGCCTCGATGCCTACATAACCACCTGCTACTGAAGCTGGGGCGCTAACGAAGAGCAATTCAGCTGGTTGGGCTGACGTCCAGAGGTACATTTGCATACGGCCGGGTACTCCATCCTGCAGGGTAAGGAAGTTGGCATTGTTGGTACCACCGCCATCCTGTGCTTCTGCGCTAACGGCATCCAGCCCTGCGCCCTCGCCGGTAAAGTTGGTATGCTGAAAATTGCCGCTGACCTCGTCGAAACCAAACTGATAGAAAACATCGTGCATCAGGTTGTTCCAGTAAAAAAGGTTGGTAGTGGCTGCCTGAATGTAGGTATCAGGCTGCTGGCTGTAATCGATCGGGAAATCAAATACCAGGCCAGTGCCGCCATCGGGGCTGGTGCCGGCATTAGTGCCCAGTCGGTCTTCGTAGGCAAACACATTGTTGCCACGGGTAATGGTGTAGCTCAGCAGGCCATCGTTGTGCCAGCCAAGTGGTGAGGCAATGGCATCTTCCTTACCGCTTACCAGGCTGCGTTCGCCATGGTTGGGAGTTTCCAGGGGTGCATCCAATACCCGATAAGTACCACCTGTAGCAGTAGCAGATGCCGATGTGCTGGCCCCCAGGGCTGTGGTTTTTTGAGGTGCAGCTGCATAAGGTACACCGGCATGACCCCTGTGTTGAGCTAACTGCTTAGCTGTACTTTTTGGCGCATCGGTGACCAGCGGTGTGCCGCCCCAGAAATCGTGGATTACCTGGTCTTCCTTTTTCAAGACGGCACCCGTAGTAGCATCTATCGCTACATTCCAGTAATGCTGCCCATCAGTTGTATAAATACCTACTACCCAGGCCAGCTTTACCAGTCCGTCTTCTGTGGGTACATAGAGCAGTTTGGCTGGAATGGGTGTCTGGGAGATACCGGCATCGCTAATGATCACCTGGCGTCCATTTCCCCTGGCTGCCTTTTCTTCCTTTATCTCGAAAGCTTTTTTAGGAGTGAGCTTTAAGGAACGGGCAGCTGTTTCTACAGCCTGCACAGGTGTCTGGGCGGCGGTAGCACCGCGCACCGCTGCTTTAAGATTGGGAACAAAACGGCTTCCCATATTGATCACCTGTCCGTTGCGATCAATGTTGATGTTGAGGATAGCCCCTTCTACTGGTATGCCGCCATGCTGCTGTTGCAGATAGAGGTGTGTTACACCACTTTTACGGCTTACGTACTGATCGGTCACTACATAATCTGCTACATCTGCAGTGCTGAGTTTATACTGCTGCTTATGGTCAGCAATATGCTTTAACGCTATCTGTAGCGCATCCTGTGCTTGTATTGCACTGCTGGTAAAGAATAACAGAAAGACTAAAAAGAGCCCTTCTTTCAGGGTAAATTTTGTTCTCATAAAGTAAAAAAAAGTTTACAAAAATTAATGTCCTCCCTAAAATGAAGCGAAGAACCGGGCTTGCCTAGGTTCTTCGCTTAAAGGGAATTACTGAATAATCACTTTATCTTTTAAGGTACCATCAGGAGTATGCAGTACTACAAAGTAAATGCCTTTGGGCATGCCTGAAGTACGCACGCTTGTCTGGTTTGTACCCGGCTGGCATCTGCCTTCCTGCGTGTGCAGTATCTGGCCCATGCTGTTGATCAGCTGAAGGCTAATAGCGCCTGCTTGCGCTGCATCGAAAGTAAGCTCAAAATTGCCCCTGGTTGGGTTGGGATACAGTCCTTTAAGCAGAGATGTGTTTTCCAGCTGTGCTGTACGGGTGCCTGTATTGCTGCCATTTGTTTTGATGCTGATCGTTTGGCTGTAGAGGTCATTGAGTCCCCGGTCACGTACAATCTTCAGCCGGTAATGGGTGGTGCCTCTGTAAGGTTCAGTGTCCATTGCTTTGTAAGCGGCTCCGGTACCATTTCCTTTTTTTGCAGCCACTGTTGCCACCGCTTCAAAGGTGTTGCCGTCTGCAGAGCGCTCCAGCTCAAAATGGAGGTAATTTTCCTCGGAGTTGGTGAGCCACTGCAATTCAACCCCATTGCTTAACTGCGAAGCTGTAAACTTTTTCAGGGTAATGGGCTCTGCTGTTGCCGAAGCACCGCTCACATAAATTTCATCCAGGTAAATATTATTGCCATAGGCATTGGTACCTACAAATTTAATGAGCGCCTGACTGCTCCTATAGTTATTAAGGTTAATGACCTCCCGGCGCCACTCACCGGCCTCCGGATAAAAAGCACCATCCTGTTGTGGAGCGGTTGCCAGGTCAGCGCCTGCTTTACTATAAATGTTCTTAAAAGTAAGACCGCAATCTACCGATACAAACACCTCCAGCTTATCCTGCGCGTCGCCGGCCTCAGCATAGGCAACGTTGAATTCCAGATTAGTATCTTCGGTAGTGTTGAGGTTCAACAAAGGAAGTACCAAGCCATCGGTGCTGCCCTGGGCATCATAATCATAATAGTTCAGGAATACGGAGGTAGTCAGCTGTCCGTCTGCACCCGTTATATTAGAATAGGGGCTCCAGGATTCACAGCGATCTTCATTTTCGATGTGCCACTTATTGCTGGGGGGGAACAGGCCTCCCTCAAAGGCTTCCAGAAAATCAAGTTTCTCACCAACGCTCGAAATAATAAAATCATCCTGCCAGCGATCGTTGAAAGTACGGGCATCGGTACTGCCATTGGGGGCAGTGGTGTAAACCGTAAGGGCGTGATTGCCATCCGGTGCTGAGATAGCAGGAAGGCTTACCAGCTCAATCGCTCCATTTTCCAGTGCACCCGTCCACTGATAGGTTTTTACTTCTCCGGCATCTACCTGGTAGTGAATGTTAACGGAGGTGAGGGTGCTTTGTCCCAGGTTGCGCAGGAGCACTTCGGGAACTGCATTGCCATTACAGCGCTGACCTTTGGGAGACACAATATCAATAATAGCGGCATCAAGTGCTACGGGCTGCAGGTGTACAGTTGAACTTATTAATTCTCTGCGGCGAGGGCTTTTGGTAAGCACCGTCCGCATGCGCAGGGTCTGGTCGTTTGTGAAAATATTCATGCAGGCATCGTAGGTGTAGTCCATATAATTTTGGACCATGTCTACGCTGCCGCAGGATACATCATTTAAGTTGCAACCGGAGTTGGATGCATCTGACTCCGGGGTATCTCCACAAAAGTCATCCACACCGCAGCCGCCATCGCCCCATATATGTCTTAGTCCAAGCCAGTGGCCTACTTCGTGTGTTACAGTTCTGCCCAGATCGTAAGGTGCATTGTAGGTACCTTCCGGGTATTTTTCGCTGGAGCCAAAAGAGTCAAAAGCCATCACAACACCGTCGGTATCTGCGCCGCCCGTATCGCACCCCAGGCCTCCGGCAAGGCCGTGTGCGGGGTCCGGGAACTGAGCATACCCCAGCAGCAGTGCGGCAAAACGTACTGTCCACATGTTGAGGTAGCGGTTAGGATCGTAAATGGTGGCAGGCTTAATAAGCAGGTCTATGTCTTCGAGCACATAAGCAGGCAGGGGCCCCTGGTAACGGTGAATGCCCGGTTCTGGTAATAAATTACCCTCGGGATCTACCAGGGCGGGCACAAATTCTATTTGGGTATCTGCGCCGCGGGTATCTGTATTAAAGCCCCGCGTATCGGCCATGCGCCGAAAGTCCTCGTTCATGACATCGATCTGGGAGTACACCTGTGCTGCGGCAATGTTGGTGCCTGTGCCAACAGGCTCACCAAAATGTACCACATGTACGATGACGGGAATTTGCAGTACGCCTTTCAGGATGCCATTGTTTTCCGGATCAGCCTGTGCGGCTTCAATTTGTGCCGCCATTACTTTTTCGTAATCCTCAGTAGTAGGGATAGATAAATCCTTGCTTTTTCTCAGTTCGTGATATTCTACCGTGTAACAGCGGATAACGTCCTGAATTAAGGTGGAATCTGTTAAACTACTGGTGGAGGGGGTGAATAGCTGGGCATTGCTACTGATGGAAAAGAAAATTAGCAGTAGCAAAACGAGTAAAGGTCTTCGCATAAAAATGGATTAATATTAAAAAAACACAATTGTGGAAATGCTTCCCAATCGACTGCCTTCTTTTGTAGAGAGTTTCTACATTCATTTAAAAAGTTGTTGTGTCGCATTCCTATATTCGCTCAGGGCAAATCTGCTGCCTTAACGCTAATTTTATGGACCAACAGACCAACATTAAATAACAATCGTTTGCATAGGGCTTATTTCCATTTGTAATGAAGGTATATACGGAGTACTTCCTTCTGTAGATTTTAAAAAATCTAATATAATATTGTGAATTAAAGTCTTTTTTATGCTTGAAAGTTAGGCATGCCGAAGGAAATGCAGCATAACAAATGGTGGGCGTGTATGATTTCCGAATTCGATGAAAAGTACAATTGATGGTTGTTATACTTTGAATTCCCCTTTTCACCTTTGCTGGTTTTTATAAGAGGTGCCGGTCAAGCTATAGCATAGCAGCTACAGCTACTGATCCTTATAAAGGTATGCTTTGCTGGATACGCCGATACTCAAAGAATGCTTCAAATAATAGGGTAGACTGTTTATAGAGATGTCAGCGTAGTAGTTTGGTGAACTGTATCATGCAGCGGTTGCATCTGCCATAAAATGGCTAATTTGAGGTATTTGGGTAATTGCAGTAAACCCCTGAAGGTACGTGTAAGATGGGTCAGGACTAATCGTGCTCCTTTGGATATTAAGAGTGAACTGGAAAATAGGTAAATGTGCCTGCAATCTAATTTACCTTATCTGTACACCTGATGGAATTGAAAGCGGATAGGGAGTGATTTTTTATGTAATCTCAGTAATTAAACAAGTAATAGAATAGGTAGGGGGCACTGATAGAACAATCCTGAATG
>JASLAE010000459.1 GCA_030147305.1 Cesiribacter sp. | reverse complement strand
TATTCAGGGTCAAGGATCACTGGCAGATAAAGCCGTTGCGGATTTGCTCTGGAAAAGCCTGCATTCCTATCGGGGCTCCATTGCATCGGCGTGCGTACACCATCGCGATCACCCAGATAAAAATTATCACCCATGCCTATTTCATCACCGTAATAGATGATGGGCGTACCGGGCATGCTCATGAGCAAAACGTTCATGAGCTCAATTTTCCTGCGGTCGTTGTCTAAAAGCGGCGATAGGCGATGGCGTATACCTACATTGATTTTTGACTGGGTATCTTTTGCGTACATGCGGTACATGTAGTCGCGCTCTTCGTCGGTAACCATTTCCAGTGTGAGCTCATCATGGTTACGCAGGAACATGCCCCACTGGCAGTTTGGTGGTATTGCCGGTGTTTGCTCAAGGATATCGATGATGGGATAGCGATCTTCCATTTTTATTGCCATGAACATGCGTGGCATAATTGGAAAATGGTAGTTCATCTGACACTCATCGCCATCCCCAAAATAAGCAGCACTGTCTTCCGGCCACATATTGGCTTCTGCCAGCAGCAGACGTCCGGGGTATTTAGCATCTACGTGCTTTCGCAGCAGTTTCAAAAATTCATGTGTTTGTGGCAGATTTTCGCAATTTGTGCCCTCACGTTCAAAAAGATACGGGACTGCATCCAGCCGGAAACCATCAACTCCCATGTCCAGCCAGTAATCCAGCATCCTGAATACTTCATCCTTTACCTCTGGATTGTCATAATTCAGGTCGGGCTGGTGGTGAAAAAAGCGATGCCAGTAATATTGTTCCGCAACAGGATCCCACGTCCAGTTAGAAGGTTCGGTGTCTGTAAAGATGATCCGGGTTTCATTGTATTTATTAGGATCATCGCTCCATACATAATAGTCTCTGTACTTGGATCCCTTTGGAGACTGACGAGCCCGCTGAAACCAGGGGTGCTGGTCTGAGGTATGGTTGATCACCAGCTCAGTGATTACCCGAAGACCACGGTTATGGGCTTCTTCTATAAATTTTTTAAAATCTTCCAGGTTTCCATAGCGGGTATTGATGCTGAAGTAATCAGCAATATCATAGCCATCGTCCTTTAAAGGAGATGGATAGAAAGGCAATAGCCAAATGGCCGTTACACCAAGATCCTGCAGATAATCCAGCTTCTGAAGCAGACCTTTAAAATCTCCTATGCCATCGCCATTTGCGTCATTAAAAGCTTTTATATGCAATTCATATATGATTGCATCTTTATACCAGTGTAGCTGATCGTCCAGCTGAAAAGATTCTTTATTCATAAAAAGTCGGGTCCTAAATGATATTAATCGGGTATTGAAGTGGCTGTACTGGCATTGTTAGGGAGCTTCAGGCAACTCCAACCGCATGATGTGTGCTGGTATGCTGGTAGGCTCCAGTTCTACATAATTCCATTCATTTTGCCAGTGATAGGTATGGCCACTGAGCAGATCATGTACCCTATAGCTTAAATTTGTGGGTAGTCCCAGATCTGCCAGGGGTACCTTCACCCAGCCAGCCTGTTTCCAACGAAAATCCAGATTTACAATCACAAGAATCATGTTGTTGCCATTCGGGCTAATCTTTGCATAGGCAAACAGTTGTGGATTATCTGCCTGGCTAAGGAAAATGTTGTTGGTGAACTGCAATGCTTCATTTTCCCTGCGTATCTGGTTTATGCGTGTGATAAGCTCGCTGATACGGGTGCGCCGGTTCCAGTCCCAGTGATGGACTTCATATTTTTCATTGTCGATGTACTCTTCTTTTGCAGGCATGGGCTTGGTAAGGCCAAATTCATACACTGGCCCGTACATGCCCCAGTTAGAAGACAAGGTGGCAGCCAGAATCATGCGACTGATATGGGCAGCCTCTCCCCCTTCAGTAAGATGGGGTGGTAATATATCCGGTGTGTTGGGCCAGAAGTTTGGTCTGAAATACTCGCGTACCGGGGTACGGGTGAGCGTGGTCATGTACTCGGTAAAATCCTCGCGGGTAAGGCGCCACGTAAAATAAGTATAAGACTGGGTAAAGCCAGCTTTTGCGAGCCTTTCCATAACCCGGGGGCGTGTAAAGGCCTCTGCCAGGAACATCACTTCCGGGTTCTTCCTTTGTAATTCCTTGATTACCCATTCCCAGAAAGCCAGGGGCTTCGTGTGCGGATTGTCTACCCTAAATATTTTCACCCCACGGGCAATCCAATAGTCAAAAATGCTTTTCAGCTCACGCCACAGGTTTTGCCAGTCATCGTTTTCAAAATTGAACGGCAGCACATCCTGGTATTTCTTAGGTGGATTTTCCGCATACTGTACAGTGCCGTCAGGTCGCCATTTAAACCATTGCGGATGTTCAGTCACATATGGGTGATCGGGAGCACATTGCAGCGCATAGTCCAGAGCTATTTCTATACCATACCCTTTGGCTGCCTGCACAAGGGCTTCAAAATCCTCTACGGTGCCCAAGTCCGGGTGTATGCTTTTATGGCCACCTAACTGACTTCCAATAGCCCAGGGAGAACCTACATCTCCTGGCTGGGCAGTCAGGGCATTATTTTTTCCCTTTCGGTTCTTTTCTCCAATGGGATGTATGGGTGGAAAGTAGATTACATCAAAGCCCATTTCTGCAATCCTGGACAACAGGCGCATACAATCCTGGAAAGTGCCATGTTTGCCAGGTTCTGCAGCGGCAGATCGTGGAAAAAATTCATACCAGGCACTAAAACGGGCTCGCTCGCGCTCTACCTTTAATGGGAGAATTTTTTCGTGCTGTTTTACATCCGGATTATTTTCATGTGCCTTGTACATAAGTTCTGTTAGATCAGGATCATGTGCCAGGGTAACTGCTGCTGCCTGCTCTGTGAGTGCACTGTATTGCTGAATATACCGCGTAAGTTTTTTTGCATCTTTGTCAGATAAACGGCCTGCACCATCCTCCATCAACTGGCGGCCAATCTGAATTTCCACTGATACATCCTGGTTTGCTTCAAACTTTTTCTTGAGCCCCTGCTGCCAGCTTAAAAAATGATCTACCCAGCCTTGAATGGTATACTCCCAGTCTCCTTCTGCCTGAGGTATAAAGGTAGCCGTCCATCGATCATTCATGTAAAGCGGCTGCATGCGTTTTTGCTGCCATTGGCGCTTGCCTACCTGCCTGTAGACTACTTTGGCCAAAACTACATCATGACCGTCCGTAAAAATATCAGCTTCAACCGTGCAGGGTTCATTTACAGTTCTTTTAGCAGGATAACTTCCGCATTCTACTTGTGGAGTAATATTTTCTATTATTACCCGTTTGCGGCCTTCATAATTCTGGATCATATAATTGGCTTAACGTTCGCAAAAAAATCAGCGTAATGCCCACATGGTACAGTGCCTGGCAAAAAAATCCAACTATCACTTCAGATGGGTATTGCGTTGAAAAAATAAGGACTCTCCGCCAGAATTTCACCATCAGGACTACACTTGTTTAATCCATTTTTTATGAAATTGTTGAGACAATATGCAGAATCTGCCATATTTATGCGATAAATCGTTTGCACTATCACATTATCTAAAAAATAAATTCAGCGGCGCCTGCGCCTGTTAGAGATCTTTTCAATGCTTCGACCCCTGATCCAGTTAAGATATTTTTGTAGTAAGGGGGCCTGCCTCAGTTTTTCTACGGTATAATAGTGTTTTGCCAGCGCTTTATTATCAAAGGTAAGATGAATAGTACTATGGCAAGGCTGACAGAGTTGTATGGTTTCTCCATACCGCCCTCCTTCTTCTCTTGGAACCAGGTGGTGAAGACTTACATGGGCAACACTTCTTTCGCATAACCCACAAACCTCACGTAGCATTTTTCTGGACAATGGGATGCAATTATTTCTTGTATAACAATAAAGTTTGATGTAGGGTATTCGCTTATTTAAGTTGTTTGAGTTTTCAAAAAAATTGTAAAATTGCAATAACTGCAATAGCATCGTTAATAATTTTATGGAACCAACACAGCAGTCTTTTACAATGGAAAATACATCTTTGCCTGCCCATGGCAATTACATGGAGAATTTTGAGGATTTAGGGGCAGGAAAGCAGTTTCCAGGCACACTTATATCTTGGCAACAACAGGAAAATCAGCTTTTATTCTTCTGTAAAGATACAACCCTTCAATTAACTGTCATAAGCGATAAAATCATCAGGTTCCGCTACGCAAACTATAATATTTTTGAGAAAGACTTTAGTTATGCCCTGGATCCTAACTTTGCCCCTGCTCCACCCAGCCTGCTGGTAGTGGAGAATGAACGGGAGGTTGTGGTTGAGACCGCCGACCTGATACTTTATCTGCAGAAAAAAACCTTACAAACCCGCATTACAAATCGGAATGGTTTAACAATTCTGGAAGATGAGTTAGGCTATCACTGGCAGAAGCACCACGAACATTCCTCTGAAATTGTGCTCTGCACCAAAAAAATTAGTGGTGGCGAGCAATTTTTCGGATTAGGCGATAAACCCTGTAGTTTAACCTTGCGTGGTAAACGCAGCCAGATGTGGGGCTCAGATACCTATGCCTATAGTTCAGAAACTGATCCTATCTATAAAAATATCCCTTTCTTCATTGGTCTGCACCATAAGGTAGCTTACGGTATATTCCTT
>JASLAE010000359.1 GCA_030147305.1 Cesiribacter sp. | reverse complement strand
GGTATCGGTAGCGGCGCCCGCAGTATCTACACCATTTAAGGGAATGGCAAAGATGCCATCTGCTCCAAACCAGCCGGAAGTTCTTTTAAACAAGGCTGTCCATTCAGCTGCTTCTTCTACCGAAAATTTCAATTCTGTAATCGATGTATCCTGCTGCACCTTGCTTGTGGAGGTAACAGTAGCTTCTGCCACTCCTTCTTTGTTAGTGGTACAAGCCCAGCAACCGGCTATTAATATTGTGGAGCTGATGAATATGAAGCAAGGGTTTTTCATGGTGTAGCTTTGGGGTAAATGATTGAGAAGAACTCGAAGTGAACCTATAAGGCGCCGGGCGGTAATGCATTTGTGCCCCATTGCTTGTTTGGCTGCGGGCCAAGCCAAAGCTCAAGCGTACCTCCTTTGGCGTAATCTTCATGCGTAAACCAGAAGGTATCTAAGGCTTTACCATTTAGCGTTGCGCGCTGGATATAGCAGTTTTCCCTGCTGTTATCATGCGTTTTGATGATAAACTGCTTGCCTTTATAATATTTAGGATCGAGCGTAATGGTGATTTCATCGAAAATCGGGCTGGTAATGTCATATACCGGGGTTTTCGACACATTCCCCTGCAGGTTGAAAAGGCCAATAGCCATTAAGGCACTCACGCCTCCCATTTGCCCCTGGTCCTCGTCATGACCGCCATAGCCTTCGTCGGGTGTGGTGCCGCCGTAGGCCTGTTCTTTTACCTTTCTTACCCAATATTGCGTTAGCCAGGGTTTGCCGGCATAATTAAAAACATGGGCATTGGAGCAGCCAGGCTGGTTGGCATAGCTTACATAACCATCGTTATAAGCAAAGACAAAATCAGAGGGCTCGGCCTGCTCAAAGGCATAATTAAGCTTTGCTGTAAGCGTATCGACACTACCCATTAGCCTGGCCAGGCCGCCAATATCGTGCGAAACGCCCCAGGTGCCCTGCCAGGCATTTGCCTCTACCCAACCTTCGCCATTTAAGGAGTTGTTATGCATAAAATTACCATCCCTGCCTTTAGGGAACAGCAGCTTTTGATCAGCTTTATACAGATTCTTCCAGCTCTGGGAACGTTTAGTAAAGAAATCATAGTCTTTTTTATACCCCAGGGCCTGTGCCATTTGGGCAACAGCAAAATCCTGAAAGGATGCTTCAATGGTTATGCCTGCGTTTCCGGGCCAGTAACCTTTTTCGGTATAAAATTCAATGTCTTCCCGATCGCCCAGCATACCACCGGGCAGGTGATTCTGTTTTACCAGCTGATAGGCCCTTTTCTTGTCAACTTTGGTTAGCAGCCCTTTCTGAAAGGTACTGGCAATGAGGTTGGTAGCCGGGCAGCTGGTCATGATATAAGAATACCCTCCGCCACTCGGACCTCTGGGCAACAAATAGCCATTTTCGGCATATTGAATCATAGAAGCAGACATTTCGTCCTGCACTTCCGGCCAGGCAAGGCCCCAGAGCACATTCAGATTCCACTGAGTAAGCCACCAGGCATCTGAGTTGTACATATTGTACCTGAGACTACCGTCTTTGTTTTTTGCTAAGGTTTTTACGATGAACTTAGCATCAGTAAAGTTTCCGTCTCTTTTACCCTGCGTGCGGTCGGGGTAATCGCCGCTAATGTCGTTGATCTTGTGCCTGCCCAGGAGCACGTGCCACAGATCGGTATAGAACTTTACTCTTTGATCTATGGTACCGCCTTTTACTGCCATTTTGCCAAGCCAGTCGTTCCAGATGGCCCTACTATCCTGCCGCACCTGATCGAAATCCCAGTTATTACATTCTGCTTCTAGGTTCTGACGAGCGTTTTGAATGCTGGTGTAAGAGATGCCAATCTTCATTTGCAGCTGATCACCCCCTTTTACACGATAAAGAGCGGCTATGCCGGCGCTATCGCCCTGCACGCTGGTGGCATTCTCCAGAATGCTGCTTCTCTTCCAGCCTTTTAGTCCATCAAAGGGTTTATCGAATTGAATAACGAAGTACACCTTTACATCCCTGGGGCCACCCCAATACCGATCTACAGAGCTAAATGAGCCTTCCAGTTCACTATTATTTACTTTCTTCACCTCGGCATTCGCCATAGTACTGTTACCCATGTAACCACCCAGGTTGGCAATAAGCTGGGCATCCATATCGCGGGTGTAGGTGAACCTGTAAAAACTTACCCGATCGGTGGAGGTTAGCTCTGCCCAGGTTTTATAGTTGCGCAAAAACACCCGCTGATAGCCGGGCTGCACGATCTCATCGTCGTGGCTGAACTCAGACTTCCAGCCCTGTTCGCCTAATGTTGGGTTAATATTCTGGGTGGTTGGCATGATCTCTAGGCCCGACAGCATCCAGCAATGGATCTGCCCAAATCCTAAAATTTCGTTTTCATTATAATTATACCCACCACCATTCTGATTCTTGTTCCGGGTATGGGGCGCTGCCCCCACCATACCAAAGGGACGGTTGCCGGTAATAAAAAAGAAATAACGCCCCCTATTCGTCTCGATATAAGGATCTACCAGGGCAACATAATCTGTGAACTGTTCTGCTGCAGGAAAGACCTCAACCTCAGAAAAACCCAGGTCCTTGCCTTTTCCATCGGTAGTCACAAACTTAATCCAGCTTACCTTTTTCGGTTCAAAGCTAATGGCCCTGGCTGTACCGTCGTTGGGGATCTGGTTAACCCAAATCTCGCTTCCATCGCTGAACTGCAACCTGCCCCCGGCAATATGTTCTGTGAGGGAGGATCTGTCGTAAAGCACAACTCTGCTGATGATTTGCGGCTTCTCCCAGTTCAGCTGCACCCAGGGAAAGCGCACATAGCCCCAGTCGGTGGTAACGCCCTCACTGGCCCATTCTCCCATGCCAGCTACCCCTATGATACCATCAGAAATTTTTTCTGCAGCGTAGTCACTACTAAGGGTGGTAGATGCTGTTACCTTTGCCTGTGCCGCGATATTATCGGTGCCGGCCTGGGCGGTTAACTGGAAAAAGCACAGGGCAACACCAACCATCATTGCCCTTGCTTTCCGCCCTTTCTGCACTGCTTGATCCGTATTTTTCATATCGCTTAATTCTTTATTTGTAGAAGCGGTGAGGATGGAGACTACTACAGTGTATGGCGCCAGCTTTGCTCTATCTCTTCCAGTGTGCGCTGCTTGGTTTCAGGAATCATCTTCCAGGTAAAAATTAGCAGGATAATGGCATTAAGCATAAACACCCAAAAGGTAAAAGCACCACCTATACTTTCTAAAAGCATAGGCGTTAGCTGGGTAATCAGCACCACGCCAATCCAAAGTACCACGGTGCAGAAAGACATGGCTATGCCCCTGGTTTTGGTGGGAAATATCTCCGAAATGATTACCCAGGGAATTGGTCCCAGTGAGGAAGCAAAACAGGCAATAAACCCAAGAATGAAGATTAGTAGCCAGGGCCCCTGTGTGACATTAAAGTAGAAGCAAAGGCCAACGCCCAGCAGGCAAAGTACCATGCCGCCAACACCCCAGAGCAGCAGGGCCCTACGACCGGCTTTGTCAATCAGCCAAAGGGCCACAAACGTAAAGAGGGTGTTTACGAGTCCGATAAAAAGTGTCTG
>JASLAE010000212.1 GCA_030147305.1 Cesiribacter sp. | reverse complement strand
TCTTCTAAGATGGTATACCCCAGGGTGTGTCCTTCATCCTGAAAAAGAATAGAGGTAACATGACACCAAACCAGCGATTTGTCTTTTCGAACCAGACAGGTATCCAGGGAAAAGCTGGGAATACTTTCTGTCCAGAGCTTTAGCTGTAGTTCATGCCAGTGGTTTACAAAATCAGGGTGTGCAAATTCAATGACCTTCCTGTTGATGATATCATGCTTATCTGTATAACCCAGCAAGGCAACAAACGCATCATTGACCTCAAGTATGCTTAATTCAGCATTTAAGATCTTATTGCCAAGTTGTGACTTCTCGAAAATGGTTCTGAAACGAACCTGACTTTGGGTATGCTTCTCCTCTATTGCTTTAATTTCCTCAATGTACGCCTCACGAGAAGCAACATCTTTTTTTAATCTTTTAATTTCTAATTCCAGTTGTGCTTCTCTATTGAGCGCGGGTTGTTCCATAGTTAGAGGACAGGGTGATGATAAAAGGACATTTGCTCCTTCACCTATGGAGGAACATCTGTAGTAGGGTTTATAATTCCACACAATGCCGGATAAACAGTTGTGGAGCTGATGGGAGTTGTATGGCTGGTACTCGAATGCCTTTTTGAGAACAGCAGAGTTGAGCAGTAATCCTGATTTTTAGATTTAGCATCAAGTTAGCTTATCCTGCTATCATTGTCTAAACATTTGCCATTTAACGCTGTGCCAGCGAAGGAAATGACTGGAACTGCCATCAGTACATTTTAGCAGATTAAGTCTGTGTTACCCATTCCAGGGTTTAGAAACCGCCAATTATGCTTTTACATAAAAACGATAGGATTAGTGTAAATAGAAAACATAATTCAGGTATTGAAAATGCTGCTATTTCACCTCAATCAAATAGCGCTTAAGCAACCAAAATGGGTCTACTTCAGGTAGAAGTACAGCATAGTGTAAGTATATCATAAAAGTTCTGTTGCATTTACTGCAAAGCTTCTGTACCCTTGCAATGGAAATAATCATTTGTCTACTTGATGCTGTCAACAAATAATTTTTCGCTTCCTGCCAGTGATTTACCACATCTGCAAAAGTTCGGAGCCTTTCTTTTAGCACATCATTTACAGGAAACTGCGGAAGTAAACATTGCACTGGCCAGGCAGGCAGCGTTGCCCCTTTTAAAGGTGGTTGCACACCTTGGTGAGCAGGAGTTGCTTGCCCTTGTAAAAGAGAGCCTGGAAACTTTCTATAATCACCTGCTTAAGCAAACAGCCCTGGAGCACGCAAAGGACACCTTGCGCCAGTGGCGAAAAGATACACTTCCCAACATTCCGAGAAGTGGCGTAGCGACAGCCGATTTAGTGCTGGTGTATCATGTGCGAAAACAACTCCTGCTAGGCTTTATAGACCGCTATACGAATGATATTAAAGAAGCTTTAGCCATTGCCAGGGAACTGGATCTTCTGTATGCCCAGGTAGAACAGTTTGCCTTTAGCTTATATGTAGACCTGAAAGAGGAGGAACATGGGGCAGTGTTACAGGAGCTGCAGGATAAGCATAATGATTTAGCCACGGCGCTGGAAGAATTGCAGGCAGCAGAAGAGCAGCTGGTGGAGGTCAATAATGAACTGGAAGAAAGAGTAAAAGTACGCACCAGAGCACTGACGGCCAGTGAGCAACAATTACGAACCATCACGGATGCACTTCCCGGACTCATCACCTACATAGACCGGGAAGAAAGGTACCGCTTCATCAATAAGACCTATGAAGAATGGTTTGGCATCCCGCGTTCCCAGGCAATGGGGAAAAAGTTGCAGGAGGTTTTCGCCATCCTGATGGGCGAAAAACAGGGTGCAGCAGCGTATGATCAGATTAAAGGCCATATCAAACGTGCCCTCAGCGGAGAACAGCTGCAGTATGTTACCACCCTTATGGCAGAGGAGCGGGCGCCAAGGCATGTGCTGATAAACTATGTGCCCCATATAGAGGAAGGGCAGGTGTTGGGCTATTATGCTTTGTTTACGGACATCAGTGAGCGTGTAGAGGCGGAACAGGCGCTTAAGCAAAGTGAAGCCCGCTTCAGCAACATCTTCAACCAAAGTTCTGTAGGGATGGCCGAGGTTGATCTGACAGGAAGGTTTGTCCTGGTAAATGATCGCTATTGCCAGCTGGTAGGACGCTCCAGAGAAGAGTTGTACCAAATTCGTATGCAGGATATCAGCCATGATGGTGATTTACCCCAGAACATGTCTCTTTTCCAAAAAGCAATCGAATCAGGTGCTCCTTTTACCATTGAAAAACGTTATGCCAGGGCAGATGGCTCCGAGGTATGGGTAAGAAATAATGTCTCAGTAGTTAAAGACCCTCACAACCAGCCTATCTCTGTAGTTGCCGTCAGTCTGGATTTAACAAAGAAAAAAGAAGCAGAACAAGCCTTGCAGGAGAGCAAGGATCTCTTTCAGTCCTTTGCCGACAATATTCAGAGCCTGGCATGGATGACTGATCCTACTGGCAGGATAATATGGTACAACCAGCGCTGGTATGACTATACTGGTACTTCTCTAGAAGAGATGCAGCACCAGGGCTGGGTAAATCTCCTTCATCCTGATCATATCAGGAGAGTAATTGATCATGCGAAAACGGCAAGGGAGAAGGGAGAAAATTGGGAGCTGACTTTCCCTTTAAAAAGCGCTAGTGGGGAATGGGGCTGGTTCCTGGCACGTGCTATTGCCATCAAAGATCCTACTGGTAAACCAATACGCTGGATTGGCAACAGCACTGAAATAACAGAACAGATAAAAGCCCGGCAGCAGCTGCAAAAAGCCAATGAAGAGATTGTGGATCTTTTGCAGCGGGAGACAGCTGCCTTAGAGGAGGCCCAGCAGCAAAAAGAAATACTATACAATCTTTTTATGCAGGCGCCCTCTTTACTTTGTATCAACCGGGGCAGCAATTTTATCTATGAGCTGGCAAACCCGAGCTACTTAGAAGCCCTGATGGTGGATGCATCAATTATCGGTAAAACAGTTCAGGAAGCTTTTCCGGATGCTGATCCTGCCATCATGCAGATCTATACCGGCGTATTTGAAACAGGGCAACGGTTTATAGGCAATGAACTGCCTGTTACAGGCGATTGGAAACAGAATAACAGTCCCTATACACGCTACTTCAACCTGATCTATGAACCCATCCGGGAATTGGATGGCACCATGAGCGGGATTATCACCTTTGGCTATGAAGTAACGGAGCATGTAAGTGCCAGGCAGGAGCTGGAACGGAATG
>JASLAE010000207.1 GCA_030147305.1 Cesiribacter sp. | reverse complement strand
TCTCTATTTACTATTGTGAGCAAGCTTCCTTAACGCAATTCCAGCAACACCACGTTCTCGATGTGGTGCGTGTGGGGGAACATGTCTACCGGTTGTATCGCTTTTACCTCGTATTTTGCTGATAGCCATTGGAGGTCTCGTGCCTGGGTTGCAGGGTTGCAACTTACGTATACGATGCGGGGTGCTTCCACAGCCAGTAAAACATTCACCACATCTTCATGCATGCCAGCCCGTGGCGGATCGGTAATGACCACATTGGGCCTGCCATTTTCAGCAATAAAAGCTTCGGTAAGCAGATCGCGCATATCGCCGGCAAAGAAGCTGGTATTGCTGATGCCGTTAATGCCTGAGTTGATCTTAGCATCTTCAATAGCTTCGGGTACCGACTCTACCCCTACTACTTTTTGTGCCTGCCGTGCCACAAAGTTGGCAATGGTGCCTGTGCCGGTATAGAGGTCGTACACAACTTCGGCACCGCTGAGGCCGGCAAAATCACGGGTTACTTTGTAAAGGGTGTAAGCCTGGTCGGAGTTGGTCTGGTAAAAAGATTTAGGCCCGATCCGAAACCGCAGGCCTTCCATCTGCTCCTCGATCCAGGGGCGTCCATGGTAGAGCACCACCTCCTGGTCGTAGTAGGTTTCATTCAGTTTCTGGTTGATGATGTACTGCAGCGAGGTGATCTGGGGAAATTCCTCCTTCAGAAAGGCCATAACTTTCTCTATTTCCTCCAGATAGGGGCGTGCAAACTGTACAATCACCATTACCTCGCCTGTGCTGCTGGTGCGAATGATCAGGTTTCGGATAAATCCTTCATTCACCACCAGGTCGTAAAAAGGCAGATTTTCCTGATGGGCAAATTTTCTCAGCGCATTGCGGATACCATTGCTTGGGTCGGGCTGCAGGTGGCAGAACTCAATGTCCAGCACACGGTCAAAACGGCCCGACATGTGGAACCCCAGTGCATCTTTGCGTATTTCCTGGCCACTCTGCATTTCTTCCTGCGTAAGCCATTTGCGGTTGCTGAAGGTATATTCCAGCTTATTGCGGTACATGCGGGTTTTCTCAGATCCAATAACCGGCTGTACGGGCGGCAGGGGTATTTTTGCAATGCGCTCGAGGTTATCGATTACCTGCTGCTGCTTAAACTGCAGCTGGCTTTCGTAGCTAAGATGTTGCCATTTGCAGCCGCCACAATAGTCAAAATGCTGACAAAAGGGCTGTTGCCGCAGTGGTGAGTACGAATGAAACCGCACCGGTACACCCTCGGCATATGTTTTCTTATCCCTGATGATGCGGATGTCTACCACATCGCCGGGCGCTACGTTTTGTACAAATATTACCTGACCCTCGTGGCGGGTCACACACTTTCCTTCGGCCGCTACAGTAGCTATCTCCAGCTTCTCCAGTACCCTGTTTTTCTTAAGTTTTGCCATGCGCAGCTGCAAATTTACAATTTTTCACACTAGGGGAAGGTACTGGTATGAAAATTTACATATATTACACATATGGGAAAAAAGAGTATTTTTTGGTCATTGCTGGTTTTTTTACTTTTAGTGTCCAGTCCAATTTTTGCTACCCACATTGTTGGTGGAGAATTTGAACTGTTACATGAGCAGGGAAATCGTTACAGGCTTCGCCTTATCCTGTATAACGACGATGTTAATGGTAACCCGGGCGCAATTGATCCCAACGCACAGGTCTTCATCTGGAGCAAACGGAACGACAGACTTATTATGTCTGTAAACCTGCCTTATTTTAGTCGGGTAGCAGTGCCTTATACAAACCCCGCCTGTGCGATTGCTCAGCTTGTAACCAGCAAGGTTGTCTACGAGACCAGTGTGATCCTGAACTCGTATGATTTTAGTGACGCCGAGGGTTATTATGTAAGCTATGAACGCTGCTGTCGTAACAATATCATCAGCAACATTGAAAGTCCCGACGCAGCCGGTCAGACCTTTTACCTGGAGTTTCCGCCGGTGGTCAGGAATGGTGAGGAATTTATCAACTCATCTCCCAGGCTGTTCCCTCCCCTGAGCGACTTTGCCCGGCTCGGGTATCCATTTTATTTCGATTTCAGAGGCAGCGATCCAGATGGTGATTCGCTGGTATACAGCCTGGCAGCACCGCTGGCTGGCTATAGTACACCCGATATGCCTATTCCATCAACCCCTTATCCTGCTCCTTATCCGCAGGTGATCTGGCGGCCGGGATACAGTGTTACCAATATGGTGCCGGGCGACCCAGCACTCAATATCAACAGCGATGGTTTTCTGCGGGTGAAGCCTAGTCAAACCGGTCTTTTTGTTTTTTCAGTAAAGGCTGAAGAATATCGGGACGGTATAAAAATAGGGGAAGTGCGCCGTGATTTTCAGATGCTGGTGTATGATGTGCCGGGAGAAGACTTTCCGCCTTTATTGATTGCAGAAAAACAAAATGGTCAGATTTTCCAGGATTCCATTAAAGTTACAGAGGCAGATTTTGACCCTGCCGCCGCAGAACGCTGCCTGAGTCTGAAGGTGACGGATGCAGATATACAGCAGGAAGATGGTTTTACGGAACGGCTCAGGTTTCGCGTAATACCGCGCAATTTTGCGGATGCCAGCGCCATCCAGCTCTCTATACAACAGGGCGTGGTAACATCACAGCAGCCAGAACTGTTTTTGCAGATGTGTTTGCCCCAATGCCCGCCCATTTTCGGACAACCTTATCTGTTCGATGTGGTGGCCTATGACGATGTTTGCTCAATGCCGCTTACCGATACGCTAAGGGTGAGGGTAGATTTTGATGTTCCGGACAATGAACCTGCATACCTGCTGAATATTCCGGACAGGGAACCCATCCGGTCGGCAAGCTATTCAATACCTGTGGTGCAGGAGGGGCGTGCCTACGATTTTGTTATCGAAGGCTTCGATATTGATGGTGATGCGCTTGATTTTGCCTGGGTAGCCCAGGGCTTTAATGCCGAAGAATGGGGCTTTAGTTTTAACCTGCTGGAGGACAGGCTGGAGGCAGATGGTGGAAGAAGGATACGCTATGGCGTTCACTGGGATGCAACCTGCAGCAGCGGGCGTGATTTTGGGCAGCGTGATAAATTTAGTTTCCTGTTTACGCTCGATGATGCCCCTGAGTGCGACCAGCATGAAGAGGCTACCTACCTGGTAGATTTTTCTGTAGTCATGCCAGGTAACATACCCCCTGATGTGCGTACATCTCTAAACAATTACCAGGCCATACCCGCACAAAATATGCTTGCGGAAGAGGTTATGTATGGCGATCCGGTAGCCTTTGCAGTGCGGGCAACAGATCAGGAACAGGATCAGCTCTACCTACGGGCAATGGGTAAGGATTTTAACCTGCAGGATTGGGGCATGACCTTTGAGGATGCCTCGGGAGCGGGGGTTGTGACAGGCAATTTTGCCTGGGATCCTGCCTGTGCACAGCTTGTGGCTGCCGATAAAGATGAATTCATTCTCCACTTTATCACTGTAGACGCAGCAGAATGTAAAACATCCCTGTCCGATACCATTACGGTGCAGCTGGTGGTGCGTTTTCCTGAAAATGCTCCACCAAGCATCAGTGCTCATCCTACAGGCGAAATAAACCAGACCAGCCCTTATGAAGTAGCGGTTGGCGATGAGTTAAGTATTTTACTCCGTGGTATAGATGCCAACCGTTCAGACAACCTGCTGCTGCGGTTAGAGAGTGTGCAAACAGCACTGGGAGACGTTCCCTATGACTGGCAGGATGTAAGCGGCACTGGTGGTGAGGTAAGCTCCCTGCTTAACTTTGCGGCTGCCTGTGAGCTTTTAATGGGAGCTCCGGAAGCGCTCATCACCTTCAACTTTAGTGTGAACGATAACTCATGTTTCGATCAGAAAGCGGATACTGTTTCCGTACAGGTACTACTGAAAGACAGGCCTCAGGATTGGGATCGGGTGCAGTATGTGAACTTCTTCAGTCCTAATGGAGACCAGTGCAATCAGTATTTCGAAATCACCAATCTGCCGGAAGATGCCTGCAACAATCAGTTTGAATATGTAAGGATCTATAACCGCTGGGGCAGGCTGCTATACGAGAGCAATGAACGCAACTTTAAATGGGATGGCGATGGGCAGGGTGCAGGCACCTACTATTATCTTCTCAAATATACCAGCATGGAGTACCGAAGCCCCTTAACCCTTTCTTTGGGAGATCAGGCTGGGGGCATGGTCTGTCCTTGAGCGAGCTACTATTTTTAGTAACTTTGCAGCATGCAAGCAGAAGTAGTATTAATTACCGGTGGCACCTCCGGTATAGGGTTGGCCCTGGCGCAGGAATGGGGACGCAAAGGTGCCAGAGTGGTAATTACCGGGAGAAATAACGAAAAACTGGCAGAAGCCCGTCAGCAGCTGGAGCAGCAGGATATCAGCATATTGGCCATCCAGGCCGATGCTGCCCGGGAGGAAGATAACCAGCGCATGGTGGCAGAGACCCTTAAACAGTATGGCCGTCTGGATGTGCTCATTTGTAATGCAGGCATTTCCATGCGGGCACTGTTTGAAGAGCTGCAGCTGGATGTGTTCCGCCAGGTAATGGACATTAATTTCTACGGCAGTGTTTATGCTGTGAAATACGCACTGCCCTATCTACTGCAATACAAAGGCGCCATCATAGGCATTTCTTCCATCAATGGCAGGCGGGGTACACCAGCCCGTACTGCTTATACAGCCTCTAAATACGCACAGGAAGGTTTCTTTGAAGCGCTGCGCACAGAAGTAATGCACCGGGGAGTACAAGTGTTGGTGGTACGCCCGGGGTTTACAGCTTCCAACATTCGCAATGTTGCGCTTACAGCTACCGGAACCCCACAAGGCAAATCGCCACGCGAAGAAGGTAAAATGATGTCGGCCGAAACCGTGGCGGAAGCAACTTATAAAGCCCTGCAAAGCAGAAAACGGGATCTTGTGCTCACCACAGAAGGCAAGCTGGCGGTTTTTCTCAATAAATGGATGCCGGGTATAATGGATAAGCTGGTCTACAACAAAATGGCCAAAGAACCCGATTCACCTTTTAAATAATTCAGGCCAAAGCGATCAGGGCAACTTTGCCAGATGGTACCGCTTGTCGAAATCATAACTCAGACCGTGCGGATGTACGGGGCTCTGATGTAGGCAACTTCATTGTTCCAGATCACTTTAATCCACACATCTTCCTGGCCTATCACCTCCAGCCGGTGGCCTGCCTTCAGTTGGGTAAGCACACCTGCACCAGCCGATGGTCCCCGCATCAGGTAAGTGTTGTCCTGCATCAGGATACCTTTAGAGTAGGAGGGCCTGAAGTTCACAAAATACATCAGTCCTCCGAGCAGCACCAGCAGGAATAAAGAAGTGATCACTGAGCGGTGGTGGTAGCGCAGCTGCCGGTATACAATCAGGCTTGTCAGCATCAGGCTAAGGATGAGCAGGGTAAGCACAATGGGCAGCTGGTATCGCCGCACCAGGCTCCGCAGATATTCTTCTTCAATAATATCATAGCCGCTGAGGTCATGCCGGCCGGCCAGCTCCTTAATACGGGTGGCAGCTTCTTCGTCGGAGGTTTCGCGATAGTAGAGGTTTAAGAGGTAGAGCGCTTCAGGCGCATGGCCAAGCCCTTCGTGTATGAAGGCCATGCGCAGCAACATGGCGGGTGAGGCCTGGTTTTCATCCAGTAGTTGCTGGTAAAGAGGAAGTGCCTCTGTATAAGCACGCTGTTCAAAAAGAGCGTCTGCCTGCTGCAGGACAGCATCCGTTTGCTGTGCCCGCGCAGTGGGTGCCAGCAGAGAAAAAAGCAGAAATATAAAGACGATGTTTTGCAATTTCATGTTGAGTTCCTACCTTTGCAACGCGATAAGCAAGCGGGGCTCTCTAAAAAGACGGCCCTGTTTTTTTCTGATTCCGTAGCTCAGCTGCGGTTCGCCGGTGCGATAGAGCTATACAGTTTTAATGTATGTCTGTCTAGGGCGAATCCGGTAAAAGCCACAAAAGTAATGATTCCGTAGCTCAGCTGGTAGAGCAATACACTTTTAATGTATGGGTCCTGGGTTCGAATCCCAGCGGGATCACAAAAAGCCTCTGAATATTTTCAGAGGCTTTTTTATTTAAAAGAAGCTGGTAGAATAATATACTTTTAATGTATGGGTGCTGGGCGGCAGCCGCGCTGTTCGAATCCCAGCGGGATCACAAAAAAGCCTCTAGATATTCATTTAGAGGCTTTTTCAATTTTTATGATGCTGGTAGATCAATACAATTTTTATTATATGGGTCCCGGGTCGCTGCCGGTCTGCCGAGACCTGGGCAGTTCGAATATGAGCGGGATCGTTAAAAGTCTCGGACGGTTGTCACTGGGCTTTTTGGTTTTATTGGGTTATTCTCTATCATCGTCAAAAGGCAGGTCCAGATCATCAAAGGGAAGATCATCGTCTGGGTCATGATCATCGGGGTGAATGCCGGGAGGGTTGAATAAGCCCCAGCGGTCGATTTCGTAATCCCAGGGATCAAACTCCTGCACCCAGTCAATGAACATAAGCCTGTATTCTTCAATGGCTTCGCGGATAAGGTGCAGGTAGTGCGTTTCTTTAAAGCCAAACATTTCCAGGCTGCTGCAGTGCGCAAGCATATCCCGGCCCGCTTTCCGGATCAGGGTCGCGCATTCCATTTTAATATCATACAGCTGTGCTGCTTCGGCCCCAACAACTTTAACGCTTAGCAAGGCGGCATCTTCCAGCATAAACATCTTGAAGTTTTGCAGCATATCATTCTCCTCCGGAATCAGGGCAACGATCTGTGTGGTCAGATCATAAATTTCTCTGCCTTTCAGGAAAAGGGGTTTTTGCTCGGGGCGTAAAGGGTCGTCGTCATCTGGGAGCATTGCTTCTGCTAAATAAGGGTTCTGAGAATCCCGACAGTAATTTAATCAAGTTTTCCAGAGTTCTGCTTAAGCATGATTTGTTATAGATGACACTTTTGCCAGCGGGCTAAATTGCATTGTATAACAGCAAAAAAGCCACCCCTGTTAAAGGGGTGGCTAATATTGGACGTTTGATTGAATCGATTAGTGGCGACAGGTGCAGTGCTCGCCGGCAATGCCATCGGTGCGGGTATCGGTTCCTTCGTGCCACTCATAAGCGGTGGCAGTCTTGCTGTTTTCCCAGAAGAACCTGCCAGGCTGGCGGGAGTGATTTCCCGTTTCTGCCATGGTAGCGGCATCGTATAGACGGCCATTGACCATGGTATAGCGTACCTGCTCACTGTTCTGGATGTTCTCCAGGGGGTTAGCATCCAGCACAATCAGGTCGGCAAGTTTACCCACTTCCAGAGAACCGATTTCAGCTCCCATGCCAATGTATTCTGCCCCGTTCAGGGTTGCCGCACGCAAAGCCTCCAGGTTACTCATGCCCCCCTGCTGCAGCATCCACAGTTCCCAGTGCGCACCCAAACCCTGCAGCTGACCATGAGCACCCAGGTTTACTTTTACGCCTGCATCGGTGAGTGCCTTGCAGCCCCGGGATGTTGCCAGGTGACCGCCTTCATACTCTTCATCAGGCACCAGCGTTACGCGGCGGGAGCGTCCGTCGATGATGGAGCGGGGGGTAAAGCGCAGCAGGCGCTCCTTTTCCCAGGCGTTGGTTTTCTGGTACCAGTAATATTCACCGGAATTACCACCATAATTTACAATAAGGGTAGGGGTATAGCCGGATTTGGAGGCCTTCCATAACTCGATCACATCTTTATACAGAGGCGCTACCGGGATGTTATGCTCTATGCCGGTGTGGCCGTCCAGGATCATGCTCATGTTATGAAAGAAGGTAGACCCTCCCTCAGGGTACACGCTCATGTCAAGCTCGCGTGCTGCCTGAATAATTTGCTGGCGCTGCTCCCGGCGGGGTTGGTTATAGCTCTTAACTGAGAAACCTCCTACCGCTTTCAGGCGGCGCAGGTGCGAGCGGGCATCGTCAAGGTCGTTCACCACTGCTTTAAAATTACCATCGGCCCCGTACAGGATGGTGCCGGTGGAGTAGATGCGTGGCCCTACCATAGCGCCCGACCGCACCGCTTCCGACTGGCTAAAGACCATTTCGGTGGTGGAAGAAGGGTCATGGGTGGTGGTGACGCCATAAGCCAGGTTGGCGTAGTACGACCACTGCTTCTGGGGGCTCATGCCCAGGCGGAAGGTGCCAAGGTGAGCATGCACGTCTACCAGACCCGGCATAATGGTTTTGCCGGTGGCATCTATTACTTTGGCATCGGCTGGTACTGTTACCCCTTTGCCTACGGCTATGATGCGGTTACCTTCTACGACAAGCGTGCCACCCTCTATGATCTCGTCGCCCTTCATGCTAATGATGCGGGCATTGGTAAAAGCTACTTTGCCCGAAGGAATATCGGTCTTGAGCTGCAGGCCAATTTTGGTGCCGGTGGTGTCGATGGCCGGAAGCGAATCAGGCGCGCCGGCTACAAAATTAAAGCGGTTTCTCAGCTCATTTGAGAAATATTCGTCGCCCAACACCCAGTTAATACTTTTGCTATCGGCCGACCAGTGGATGCTGCTGCCTGCATCGCGGGTAAAACGGGCCACCGGCACGGCTTTGGTATCGCCACTTAGCTCCAGGCCACTGCCATTGGTGGTAAAAGGAGCTACATAGCCCTTGAAGAGCTCCACAAAAGCAATCCATTTATTGTCCGGGCTTGGGTAGAACTGATCGGTGTATTTTGAGGTGTAGTGGGTTTGCTCTTCCGTACCCTTCAGGTCTACACTCTTAAAAGCATACATTTCACCTTCGCGTCCTGTGAAGAAAATACGGTCGGAGCTGGCATTAAAAAGGGGAGAAAAGCCCTTTTTGTGAAGTAGAACGGCCTTGCCTCCTTCGGCAGGCATCGTGTAGATACCTGCCTTTTTACCATGGGCATAGCCCATGTGGGAGTTACCACTTTCTTTGCTGTACACAAGGTGCTTTCCATCTGGTGAGAAGCGGGGCTCGGTATAAAAACCTTTTTCTGCACTAAGCTTCACGGTCCTGGGCTTTTTACTGCGCAAGTCCAGTTTCATGATGGCGCCGCCATTTTCATCATCCCAGGTAGTATATACCAGGTAGCGGCCATCGGAAGAGAAGGAGGGGTAAAACTCAAATTCCCGGCTGCCGGTAAGGCGCACGGGAGTGCCGTTGGGCAGCTCTTTTTTATAGAGGTAGCCAGCAGCATTGAATACCAGTGTTTTGCCGTCGGGTGAAGTTACAGCATGGCGAATGGCCCTGGCTGTAAATTGTTCAGGCGAGATGCCTTCCTTGTTGTGCTCGTGGCGTACGGCTTCGCTGATGGCATGCGTAGCAGTTGCCTCGAAAGGAATGTTGGTTAGCTGTTGTGTAGCTACATTAATCCTGTTGATTTTGCCGCCTGCCCAAATAACGATATTTTGGTTGTCGGGAGTCCAGGCAAAGTTGGGGTACACGCCAAAAATGGCCCAGGCTTCCTGCTGGTCATGGTTCAGGCCATCATAAACTGGCCACTGTTCGCCTGTTTTCAGGTCGTATATAAACAATACAGATTTGGTGCGTACACGTCGTACAAAAGCCAGGTGGTTGCCATCCGGAGAAATCACAGGACGTACAGAGCCGCCATTGCCGGTAACTACATTCTCGATCTCACCAGTGTTGCGGTCTACGCGGCGAATAATATAGATCTGGCCATTGGGATCTTTGTTATATTCAAAGGTAGAGCCGCCACTCATGTCTTCGGAGTAATACACCCATTTGCCATCGGGAGCGGCAACTGGCTCGCCGGCATCCTGCTGGTCGTTTTTGCGTTTGGTTAGCTGCACGCCACTGCCGCCGCTGCGATGGTACATCCATATTTCGCCGGCTCCCAGCGAGCGGGTGTTGGTAAAGTGCTTGCGGGCAATCAGGTACTCGCTATCGGGCGTCCATACAGCATTGTTGAGCAGGCGGAAGCTTTCTTTGGTTACCTGCTTAGCCGCTGAGCCATCACGTTTCATGATCCAGATGTTGTCTCCCCCTCCTTTATCAGAGGTATAGGAAATATACTGTCCGTTGGGACTAAAGCGTGGCTGCACTTCGTAGGCACGGCCGCCTTTCAGCAGTTTGGCCTTGCCGCCGCTGATGGGCATGATGTATAGATCGCCCAGCATATCAAAGACAATCTCCCGGCCATCTGGACTTATATCAAGGCTCATCCAGGTGCCTTCGTCGGTGGTGATGGTAATTTCTTTTTGGGGTCCCCTTGCGGAATCTACCTCCCATTTGGGTTTTTCCTGGGCCATAGCAGGGCTTGAAAGCCCCAGCATTACAGCCAGGAACCCGCTGAGGTAAGTACGTTTATTCATGAAACTGGAAAATAATCAGAAATGGTTTTCTCAAAGTTAAGGCTTTTGGGCCTTATTCAGCAATAGAAAATACCCCGCTTGCTGAATAAAGGCACAACAGCTACGAAACCCATTAACGTTGTTTGGATAATTTAAAAGAAATACTGGTACTGGCTTTTTGCCGGATAGGTTTCCCGTTAGCCATAGCAGGCTGCCACCTTGGGCCTTCCTTTACCAGCCTGATTGCTTCTTCATCCAGCCCATAACCCAGTGGGTTTGTTATTTGAAACTGGCTAAGGGTACTGTCTGCTTCTACAAAAAACTCTACCTCGACCACACCTTCAATCCTGGCTTCCCGGGCAGCATCCGGATAACGAAGGGCCTTTTTTACCCACTTGCGAAAGGTTTGCATGCCATCCGCAGGGCGGGCACTGTTGGTGGCAGTGGGCTGTTCAATGGCAGTGGTTGCTCCAGTTACATTGCGCTGCATGCGGGCAGTCGCATTGCCAGTCACTACTACTTCACTTAACGTTTGTACATCCTGTTCCAGGGCGGCAACCAGTTCCGTTGTAGTTTTATCTACCAATACCAGTTTATCTGAGTAGCCTATAAAGCTGATCGACAAAAGGGTTTCTGAGGCAGGAAGTTCCAGGGAGTATTCCCCATTCATATCGGTTACCGTTCCTTTTTCAGAATCTTTTATGCGAATGCTCACACCGGGCAGGGGTTCGCCAGAAGTCGCTTCAATCACCTTTCCATTCAGTTGCTTCTGCGCTGCACTGGCGCTGCTGTAGTTTTGTATTGTGGCTGAACTTTCAGGATTGGGCCTGGCCGGACTTTCTATCTCCAAATCAGCTTCAGCGCTCTTCGTGTCATATGCCTGTGCGGCGGGCATGCTGTCTTTACGGAGGGCTTCCTGTGCAATATCATTGTATTCAGACACAGCAACACCTGCAGCACGATCGGCCAGCGCTTCTTCAGATGCGGGAATGGCTATTGCGTCCTCTTCGGCATCTTCCGGCGCTATTATTTCCGGCTGCCGGGTAACAGGAGGCGCGGCAGGCTTTGCTTCCTGGTTTGCAGGCGCAGCATTGTTTCTATTTGTTGCTGCTGCTTGCGGATTGTCAGCACCGGAAGGCGTTATGGCGGGCTGCGGGTTCCGGGGCAGAGCCGGTTCCTCCCGGACTTCCTGCTGGCTCAGCTGTTGGTCTGCCGTTGAGTCCGTTTCCTGCATCAGGAAAATTGCAGCAGTTACCAGAAGCAATACCGAAGCGGCAGCGGCCCACTTCCAGTAAAGCGGAATGGTTTTGGTTTTACTTTCTTCTATGCGGGCAGTCAGCCGGCTTTTTACCTCCTCAATGGCTGACTGGGTCTGCAGGGGAGCAAGCCGCTCCAGGCCTTCCAGCGCATCACTGCACAGCGCACAGTCCAGCAAATGCCGCTCCACCAGTTGCATTTCTGCATTATTCATCTGTGCTGCCTGATAACGAAGCAACTGGTTCTGTGAGAGATGTTCGGTGGTGGATATGTGCTTAGGATTCTTCATCCAGTTTTTGCATGCTTGCCTTTAAATTCCGTTTGCCGTTTTGGATATGGCTTTTCACTTTCTTAAGCTCCAGACCTGTTATGGTAGCTATTTCTTTGTAGCATTTTTGTTCCAGGTAAAATAGCTTGATACATTCTTTTTGTTCAGGAGGCAATTCTGCTATGGCTGCTTCCAGTTCCTGTAAATTACTTTCCAAGGTATCTTCCTGGGTATGATGCAAAGACAGGGCCGAATCCACACCCCCTTCTTCTTTTATTTCCACAGCCGCCTTCTCCAGCCTGTACTTTTTAGACCGCAGTAGCATCAGGCATTCATTTTTGGTGAGCACGTGCAGCCAGCTTTTAAAATTCCTGATCTCAGTGCTTTTGGCCGTCACCGCCAGTTTTTCAAACACCAGCATGCTCATGTCCTTACTTTCCTCCTCATTTCTGAGGTACTTCATGCATACGCCAAAAATTAGGTGAACATAGCGTTCATAAAGCTCACCCAATAAAGCAATATCTCCCGAGGCTTTGTATAAGCTCAGCAGTTCATCATCGTCTTTAAAGCTTTTTTTGGGCGACCGTCTAAAGAACATCTGCTTATTTTTTGCAAGGCCTCTGGTCAGGCTCCCTTTATGCGCAAGGGAGTAAACAGGCTGTTTTCAGTATACCTGTGGGGGTGCCTTCGATAGCAGGGAGCCATGTTTAGCAACATCCCTACCTTAAGTTAAGATTTTTTTCTCAAGGCGTATGGAATTTTGGCTGGTCCTGCATCATGCCTGTACAACCGCTACTGTTACCAATTGTGCCGGTAAGATAGCGGGATCATCGGCACCTCACAAAAACATAACGCTATGAAAAGCATTAAACACATTTCAATTGCCCTGCTGCTCCTTATTTTTTGTTCCTGGAGCAGCACAGAATCTTCTCAATTTATAGTTAGTGGCATTGTAACAGATGCCACAGATGGTAGTGTGCTACCAGGTGTTAACATAACGATTAAGGGCTCCAGGCAGGGTACCGTCACCAAGGCAGATGGCAGCTATGCGCTTGAAGTGCCTTCCGAGAAGTCAGTACTTGTTTTTTCCTTTATTGGCTATCATGACCAGCAGCTAAAAGTAGGAAGCAAGCGAAAACTTGATGTTCAGATGAAGGCAGCGGTAGACATGCTGGAGGAGGTAGCGGTAACGGGACAGGCAGCGGCAGAAAGAAAAGCAAATTTAACTAATGCGAATGTTATGGCCCCGGCAGACTATGCGCAGGACCTTCACATGATGTATGACCAGGAAGAATATACCATTCCTCATAATACAGAAGAGTATGCCACTGTTCATGAAAACGGCTTCTTGGAAGCGACTAAAAATCCCCTTTCCACCTTTTCGATCGATGTAGACAATGCTTCTTACAGCAACATGCGCAGGTTTATCAATGGCGGTCAAATGCCACCAAAGGATGCGGTGCGCATAGAAGAAATGGTGAATTATTTTACCTATGACTATCCTCAGCCAGCAGGTGAGGATCCTTTTTCAGTGACTACGGAAATCTCTGAATGTCCCTGGAACAGCCAGCACCAGCTGCTGCACATAGGGCTGCAGGGCAGGAAGATTGCTACAGACAATTTACCTCCTTCTAACCTGGTATTTCTGATCGATGTGTCGGGCTCCATGAATACACCCGAAAAGCTTCCCCTGGTAAAGGCCGCATTCAAACTGCTGGTTGGGGAGCTCAGGCAGCAGGACCAGGTAGCAATTGTGGTATATGCTGGCGCTGCCGGCCTGGTTCTGCCATCTACCAGCGGAAGTAATAAAGGGGAGATACTGGCCGCCATTGACCGGCTGGAAGCTGGCGGTTCAACGGCTGGTGGGGCAGGCATTCGGCTGGCTTATCAGGTAGCGGAAGAACATTTTCAGGAGGGCGGCAACAACCGGGTGATCCTGGCTTCTGACGGCGATTTTAACATTGGCATGTCCAGCAATGCGGCCATGGAGCGGCTTATTGAAGAGAAGCGGGAATCAGGCGTTTTCCTGACGGTACTTGGCTTTGGCATGGGCAACTATAAAGATTCTAAAATGGAGCTGCTGGCCAACAAAGGCAATGGTAATTATGCCTATATCGATAACCTGCTGGAAGCTAAAAAGGTATTTGTGAACGAATTTGGCGGCACCCTCTTTACCATTGCCAAAGACGTAAAGCTGCAACTGGAATTTAATCCTGCCAAAGTAAAAGGCTACAGGCTGATTGGCTATGAAAACAGGATGCTGAACAAAGAAGATTTTAACAACGATAAAAAAGATGCGGGTGAGCTGGGCTCCGGCCACACCGTTACGGCCCTGTATGAGATCATTCCTGCCGGCACAAAAGACTCACCCTTTTTAAAACTGGTCGATCCCCTGAAATACCAGCAGGAAACTCAGGTTCCCCCTGCCTCCTATAAAACTGATGAGCTGCTTACCCTGAAACTGCGCTACAAACAGCCTAATGGCAATACCAGCAAGCTCATAGAAAAAGCAGTGTTTAATGGCACCACACCCCTGGCAAAGACCTCGGATAATTTCAGGTTTTCTGCAGCTGTGGCTGGATTTGGCATGCTGCTTCGGGATTCTGAATTTAAAGGAGATCTCACGTATGCCAATGTGCTTGTAATGGCAAAAGCGGCCCAGGGAAAAGATGAGGAGGGCTATAGGGCGGAATTTTTGAATATGGTGAGATCCATGGAGTTGGTAGCTGCAAAGTAGTCACGCTTATTGTTGATTTTTAAATTGCTTACAGCCAGGTAGTCTCACAGCTGCCTGGCTGCTTTTTATGGATAGCCCATTGGTCGGGATTTTAGAAAAAGCAGAAGGAAAGGCATGGAAAGATCAGCGATGAACTAAAAAAAATCCGTATTGGCTGGAGTTTAGCATAATATTAAAGTAATTAAGGCCCGGATCTTATTTTTGCTGCTTTTGCTCCTTCATGAGTATTGCCAGCCATAAGCATATTTTTTAAGTCTATTAATCTCAGGGATTATCAATGGAGAATAGTATATCAATCAGGGTGCCGATCACCATCTCTTATCCTGCCTTAGAAGCAGCTGTGAGGCAGAAGATGGCAGGCGAGTTTATCACCAATAAAGACCAGGCAGGCGTAGAAGTCAGGCATGCCCAGATTCTTGATGTGGCCATTACAGGTAGCAGCAACCCTGCTTATGATTTAACTATTAACCTGAAGGTGAGCATCCTGCGCACGTTGCTGAAACGCGATGCAGTAGATTTACTGGTAAGGGCTTCGCTGGCCTATGATAATGAACGACAGCTGTTGTATGTAAGCAGGTATAAGGTGGATTCCAGAACCCAAAGCAGCTTTTATAATGCCTCTTTAGAAGTGCTGGCCAATAGTGTAGCAAATAGCCAGATCCTGAAAAGAGCCCGAGTGGACCTAAGCACTATAATAAACAGGGAAGTGGCAAAAGTAAATGCCCAGCTGGAAACAGGCATGGAGATAAAAGGTATTTTACTATCAGGCGCTGTTACAGGGGTACACGTGCAGGATATTAACCCACAGCCCGACCAGATATCGCTTGTATTGCTGATGTCAGGCAACCTGGCAGTAGAGATTTTAGATTTAACAACGCTGATGCAGGCAAGGCCAGTTTAATATCGGTAGATTGATGACCTAGGCGGTAGTAAAATTCTGCCTCTTACACCACCAGCATAATACCGGCAGCAAAGCGACCACTGTCGCCCATTCTGGCCGAGAAAAAGTGCTGGTTTTGCTTTACCGTGCAGCGATCTGCAACTTCTATGTGGGAGGGGCGAACGCCAAATTCGAGCAGCTGCCCTGTATTGGCTTTCCAAAGATCAAGCTTTGCTTTTCCATTGGGCTGAGAGATCAGCAAGCCACTATCCCTGCCAAAGGCCTGCTGCACCTGGCCTACCACCTCTTCGCCTACTTCGTATGATTCCTGGCTAACAGAAGGACCAATGCCGGCCAGTAAGTCTTCTCCTTTTGTGCCAAAAGCAGCCTGCATGGCGTACAGGGTCTTTTCCAAAATTTTGGCTACTGTGCCACGCCACCCTGCATGAACCGCTCCAACGGCATGGTTCCTTTTATCATAAAGCAAAATTGGAACACAATCAGCAGACATAACTGCGATGCAGATGCCTTTTTCATTGCAGATTAAGGCGTCTGTTTCCATCAACGCTTCTTTTTGTGTTTGGCTGTTTACCTGCACTATGCGAGTCTGGTGCACCTGGGAGGGAAGATAGAGCTGCGCTGCAGGGATGCCCATGGCAGTGGCCAGCAAGGCTCTGTTTTGCCTGATGGCCTCTTTGTCGGGCAGGCTGGAGTAGCTAAGGGTAAAAGGCGCACCTTCACTGTTGGAGCTTCTGTCGGTAACAAAGTGTTTAATGCCTGCTTCTGCTGCCAGGCTGTTAAAATGCCAAAGTACTAATTTACCTATCCTTACCTGCTTCATACAACTACTACTATTGCCACTAAAATCTTTCCCTAAAACTATTCATAAAATTAGAAGCAGCTTTCATGATTTGCTCTGTTTGCCACAGTTTTCATGTAAAAAAGCAGAAAGCCTGCCTTCTTAGGTTTGTTGATTTTAAGGAATAGCATCATAAGCTTTTCTTTTCTTTAACAAAGAAGGCAGATACAGGCTTAACAGTGTTAGCAACATAAAGCATTGAATAAAAAGCAGCAACGGTCCCATGAGTAGCAAAGCATTATCATCAATACCATTGTCTGTACTGGATCTGGCTACCGTGGTGGAAGGCAAAACGCCGGCAGATACTTTTAAAAACAGCCTGGAGTTGGCCCAAAAAGTAGAGGCATGGGGATACAAGCGGTATTGGCTGGCAGAGCATCATAATATGGAAAGCATTGCCAGCTCGGCCACCGCTGTGCTCATTGGCTATATTGCCGGCGGCACAGCTACGTTACGGGTAGGCTCGGGCGGTATTATGCTGCCCAACCATGCGCCGCTGGTGATAGCCGAGCAGTTTGGTACCCTGGCTTCGCTTTACCCGGGACGTATCGATCTGGGGCTGGGCCGTGCGCCCGGTACCGACCAAACAACTGCCCGGGCGCTGCGCCGTGATCATATGGCCGCGGCCATGGACTTTCCGGAACACATCCGGGAGCTGCAGACTTACTTTTCGGCAGAAAATCGTACGGCACGGGTGCGTGCTTTCCCTGGCGAAGGACTGGATATTCCCTTTTGGATCCTTGGTTCCAGCACAGACAGCGCACAACTGGCCAGCGCCCTGGGGCTTCCCTATGCCTTTGCCAGTCATTTTGCGCCCACTTATCTGCCTTCTGCCTTACAACTGTACCGGCAGCGCTTTCGGCCATCAGCGCATCTGCAGGCGCCTTATGTCATTGCCTGTGTAAATGTAATTGCCGCCAATACTGCTGAAGAAGCGAACCGGCTGGCCACTTCCTTTTTTCAGCTGGCAGTGGGCATTATCCGCGGAAAAACCCGGCGGCTGCAGCCCCCCGTTGATAGTATGGAAGGGGTTTGGAATGAATTTGAGGAAGCGGCTGTACGGCACATGATGGCCTATACCTTTATTGGTGATCCGGAGGCTGTAAAAGATGGATTACAACATTTCCTAGATGAAACAGGAGTAGATGAATTGATGGTAGTTTCCCATATTTTTGACCATAACGCCCGGCTGCGCTCCTATGAAATTCTTTCCCAACTGCAGGAAAAGGAGTAGCAAATTTGCTGAACCAGCAATCCTGGCCCATTATTGCTGCATGGGACACTCAGGCAAATAAAGCAGCTTTATGCAGGTCTATAGCCTCCTGATTTCCTTACAAGGCCCTTCGTAGCGTATAAAAATATTGATCCACATAGACCTGGATAGCCTGAAGATGATGGGCAAAAAGCCGACAACTACGCCGACTACGGTTACAAAGACCACCACCATAGTTATTTCCTCCAGCAGGAGGTTGAGTATAAACAGGGCCACCAGAAATATTGCGGTACTGATGGCATAGCTCACAAACATAGCGCCAAAATAATAACCGGGTTCGGGTTCGAAAGACTGTCCGCAGCAGGAGCAGGTCTGGTTCATTCTGGCAAATTTGGTGCTGTAGAGGGTGCCCTTCGGGAACATATTGCCCTCGCGGCAACGGGGGCATTTAGTCGTGAGGATGCTATAGACTAGGGAAGGTTTCCTGCTCATAGGGCTATTGCGGATAACACGGCGCGCACAAAGTTAAGTGTTAAATACTTTACAGGCTGCCTGTTTATAAAACAGTTTTAGGGAAGCTCCTTATTTATATGTACGGTCTCTTCCACAGCTGTCTACTGTTTGATGGCTAATCTTAAGATCATACATTATCCATTAATGGATTTTTACCGTTTTGGTTTTCCTGATTTCTGTTCAGGTTCATTGAGCGAAACAATGCAGTCTTAGCCAGATAATCGCAAAAGGCATAGGACAAACGTTTTTTTGTCTCCTGTCAATGCATCAGGAAAATCAGCCCCTGGATAAAACAATGAAACGGTGTAGTGAAGTTGTTACCTAAACCACCGACCAGGTAACCCATGAAGAACCTTCTGCTGATCCTCCTCTCCCTGTTACTTTGTCCGGGGCTTATAAAAGCGCAGGTAAGCGATCTAACAGCATTGGATGCAAACCTTGAAAATTACCAGTATCCCTATCCTGTCGAAAGTATTGAGCTTCAGGTGCAGGGCCAGCAGTTAACCATGGCTTATATGGATGTTTTGCCAACAGCAAAGGCCAATGGCAGGGTGGTGGTGCTGCTGCACGGTAAAAACTTTAACGGAGCCTATTGGCAGCAAACTGCAGAAGCCTTAACAGGAGAGGGCTATCGGGTAGTGATTCCCGATCAGATAGGCTTTGGCAAATCGGACAAGCCGGAACAGCTGCAGTATAGCTTTCAGCTCTTAGCCCATAACACCAAAACAATTCTGGATACGCTGCAGATAGAAAAAGTAGCCGTGCTGGGGCATTCCATGGGCGGGATGCTGGCCACCCGCTTTGCCCTGATGTTTCCTGAAACTACGGAAAAGCTGATCCTGATGAACCCGATTGGGCTGGAGGACTGGAAGCGGAAAGTGCCCTACCAGACAGTTGATCAGTGGTACCGGAACGAGCTTAAGCAAGACTACAAGAAAATACAAAGCTACCAGCAGGAGAATTACTACGGTGGTCAGTGGAAGCCCGAATACGACCAATGGGCAAGGCTGCTGGCCGGCTGGACAATTCACGAAGATTACCCGCGGATTGCCTGGAATTCCGCCCTTACCTACGACATGATCATGAGCCAGCCGGTCTTGTATGAGTTTGAAGATATTGAAGCACCAACCCTCCTGATCATTGGGCAACGGGACAAAACAGCCCTGGGGAAAAACCTGGTCTCGGAAGCGGTGCGCAAAACCATGGGCAATTACCCACAACTGGGCAGGCAAACCGCCAAAGCCATTAAAAATGCAAAATTGGTGCAGCTGGATAACGTTGGCCATTTGCCGCACATTGAGGCTTTTGACCGTTTTATAGATCCACTGCTTGCGTTTTTAGATGATTAAGTTCCCTTCGCTTAAGGTGCGTTGTCTGGCTGTTGTATTTTATGCGGAGAGATTTTGTATTCAGTAGAAGAAATAACTTTAAATATTCAACAGAATTCAATGTTTTAACGTTTTACCAAAAGCAGGCGGTCTCTGGTAAACCCCTGACTACAGCCATTTTTACTTACCAAACCCATTTTTATGGAAGCCCAATCTTCTACCATAATACAACCTGAGGCACTGGATCTGCTCAGGCGCTTTACCAAAATAAGGTCTACCAGCGAAGAGATATGTGCCCCCCTGCAGCCAGAAGATTATGTGGTGCAGCCGGTGGTAGACGTAAGCCCTCCTAAATGGCACCTCGGGCATACAACCTGGTTTTTTGAAGAGTTTGTGCTCAGCAAACATCTGCCCGGTTATGAGCGCTATGACGATCAGTTTGCCTTTATTTTCAACAGCTATTACGAGACTGTTGGCAAGCGCGTGATGCGAACCGATCGAGGCAATATTACACGCCCGCCTGTTGCGGAAGTATACCGCTACCGCCAATACATCAACCAGCACATGGCGCGGTACCTGCAGGAGGAAACCATTTCCGGGCAGGTACAGGAGTTGATAGAACTGGGGCTTCAGCATGAACAGCAGCACCAGGAACTGCTGATCTATGACATCAAATATATTTTAGGCGGAAATCCGCTTTTTCCTGTATACACACCCCGAAATCCTGCTCAGACTGCTGCAGCGGCCGGACCAGGACCTATGCGCATGATCTCTGTGGAGGAAGGTGTTTATGACATTGGCTGGGAGCATCCCGACCGCTTCCATTTCGATAATGAACTGGGCCGCCACAAGGTGTACCTGCAGCCTTTTGCCATCGCAGATCGGCTGGTGACAAACCGGGAGTACCTGGAGTTTATGGAAGCGGGTGGTTACGGCTATTTCCGCAACTGGCTGCACGAGGCCTGGGGCTGGGTCAATGAAGAGAAGATCCGGGCGCCCTACCACTGGCATCTGGTAGACGGTGAATGGCATCGCTTTACCCTGCACGGGCTTGAACCCCTTAACCTGGATGAACCAGTTACCCATGTGAGCTTTTATGAAGCTGATGCCTTTGCCAAGTGGAAGGGCCTGCGCCTGCCAACTGAACAGGAATGGGAGGTAGCGTGCCATAAAATAAGCCCGGTTGCACCCATGGAAGCCAATTTCCAGGATAGTAAAATATTTGAACCCCGCGTGCAGCAGGCTGGCAATAAGCAATTTTGGGGCGATGTATGGGAATGGACAGGCAGTGCATACCGGCCATACCCTTATTTTGCCGAAGCTGAAGGCGCTGTGGGCGAGTATAACGGCAAATTCATGATTAACCAGATGGTGCTGAGGGGGGGCTCTTGCGCAACACCCAGGGATCATATTCGAGCCACTTACCGAAACTTCTTTAGCCCTAACCTGCGCTGGATGTACAGCGGCATACGGCTTGCCAAGCACTTATAGCCTTCAGACTTAGCAGGTGAATATTTTTCGGCAGTACTTAAACCAGAGGCATGGCTTGCACAAACCAATGCGAAGGGTTAAGCGGTAATACTTAATTTTTCTTTTACAATGCATCACGCTCCAGATAAAACAAAACAGCAATCCTTTCCCACCGCTAGTAGCGCAGTAAACGATCGCAACCCAAGCCCAAAGGGGGGAGGAGAAAACCTTTTTGCCCGCGATGTAGTCCAGGGCTTGTCATCTACGCCCAAACGCCTTTCTTCTAAATATTTTTATGATAAGCGGGGCGATGCACTCTTTCAGGACATCATGAAGATGCCGGAGTATTACCTGACCCGCTCGGAATTTGAAGTGCTGGACATGCACAAGGAAAAGCTGATGCAGCTGTTCCGGAATGGCACCGGCCGCTTTAACCTCATTGAGTTCGGGGCTGGTGATGGTTTCAAGACCAAGATCCTGCTCAATCATTTCACCCAGGCGGGTGTGGACTTTAAGTACCTGCCCATCGATATCTCCGAAAATGTATTACAGATCCTGACCACGGATTTGCAGCAGAGCATCCCAGGCTTAAAGGTAGAGGGTATATGCAATGATTATTTCAAAGCCCTTAATCAGTTGCGCCAAACAGCCGACCGCAGGAATGTGGTGCTTTTTCTGGGCTCTAACATTGGCAATTTCTCAGAAAAGGAAGCCCTTGAGTTTCTGGGCAGGCTCTCGGAAGAATTAAATCCTCACGACCTGATCCTGATTGGATTTGATCTGAAAAAAGATCCGAAGCAGATCCTGAATGCCTACAACGATGCAGCTGGCATTACCAGAGCATTTAACCTCAACCTGCTGCGCAGAATCAACGAGGAGCTGGGGGGCAATTTCGACCTGGACAAATGGGAGCATTACCCGCTCTATGAGCCTATGAGCGGCGAAGCCCGCAGCTACCTGGTAAGCCGGCAAAAGCAAGAGGTACAGCTGGGCGAACTGGATCAAAGCTTTACATTTGAAGCCTGGGAGGCCATACATGTAGAAATAAGCCGTAAGTATGATCTAACAACCATTAAGCGGTATGCAGAAACTGCAGGTTTTCTGCTTTGCGAAAATTTCTTTGACTGCAAGCATTATTACACCGACTCTTTGTGGGAAAAAATATAGGCAGGGCCTTTTTTTGTAAATGTTTCAAAAAGATTTAATTTTGTAACCCAATCATGCGCACGTGGTGAAACTGGTAGACACGCCATCTTGAGGGGGTGGTGCTCGCAAGGGCATGGAAGTTCGAGTCTTCTCGTGCGCACGTTTAAAAGGCCTTTTTCTTCGGAATTAGGCCTTTTTATTTTTCAGCGTGCTTCACCTCAGTTCCCCCATCATTACTTCTGATATATCTGTTGAGATTCTTGTACTTATTAGTGCACCGCAAGCAAATGCAACATCAGGGTTTATGGAAAATTTTTGATGTGTCTGGCACTGCTTCCTCCCAACATAACATCTGCTTTGGCTAAGCACCAGAATATAAAAGAGTACCTTATATTTGTGCAAAAGCCTCCAAATGACAGCAATCTCTACGCAACAAGCGCGTCCTGTTTACCGGGATAAGTGGATTATTCTGCTTGGCGTGCCGGTGATTACTGCTTTCGAATATTATCTTACGTATAATAATATCAAACTCGACTGGCTGTTTGCCTATGAGTTTATTAGCGACTGCCTGAAAATACTGGTGGTATGGCTTTCCCTAAGGGCTACTATTCTCTGGTTGGATAAACGGTATGGCTGGGAAATGGGGCTCGTGAAAAGGCTGACATTACAATTGGCCATTACCTGTATAGTTTGTTCTTTAGTGTTGACAGTATTGGTGCACCTGGAGTATTGGCTCATTCGCCCATACCCTATTCAACATTTTTTCTCCTTCGATCTCATCATTGCGTTAATCTTTATCATACTGGGCAACCTCATTTACATAAGCCTTTACTACTACGACTGCTATCGCTTAAGCCTGGTTGATAAACAGGCGCTTGCCCAAAACCTGGAGCTGGTAAAGAAGCATCAACTCGATTCATTTTCCATACGGCTGGGCAAGCGGGAAATCTTTATTCCCTACGCTGAGATTTACTGCTTTTATTCAGAAGAAAAGGAAACCTATCTGCTGACTCATGAGCAAAAGGTTTATCTGACGGATCAGTCGCTGGACCGGCTGGAGAGCCAATTACCGCAGCACCTGTTCTTCAGGGCCAACCGTCAGTTCATTCTTTCCACAGATATTGTATCAAGTATCAGTTCAGAAAGTCATGGAAAACTGGCTGTTATTCCTAAGCCATTCCAGAAGCTACCAGAAAAAATCATCATTAGCCGACAAAAAGCCCCTGCGTTTCGGAGCTGGATAAAGCGATAAAGCTGCAATTCATCCACAATTTTTGTGCGCTTCATCCTCAAAAGGGCAAATATATGCATTAGAGGGCATTTTCCTTCTCAGTTTTGTGTGAGTACAAACAAGCTCATGCAGACATGAAACATTTACTTTTTTTAGCCATCCTGGCAGTGCTTATTACTTTTTTGATCCCCCCGCTTTTTGCCAGGCAACTACCCGGGGAGGTAAGCAAGGGCATCGATTCTCTCTTTGCTTTTCTCGATTCGAGTCAAAGCCCTGGTGCGGTGGTGGCGGTAGTGCAAGAGGGAGAGGTGCTCTACCAACGTGCTTTTGGCATGGCAGATATTAAAGGCAAGGAACAATTATCACCGCAACATGCCTTTTGGGTAGCCTCCCTTACCAAGCAGTTTACTGCTGCCAGTATTGCTTTGCTGGTAGAAGAAGGAAAGCTTGGTCTTGAGGATGACATACGCCGTTACCTGCCCGAGCTTCCTCAATATGTTGAAACCATTCAGGTACAGCACCTGATACATCACACCAGTGGCTTGCGTGATGGTTTCACTCTGATCGGCATGCAGCTGAAAGGAGAAAAGTCTTATACAAACGATAAGGTATTTGAGCTGCTGTGCCGCCAGCAGACACTAAATTTTCGGCCTGGAAGCCGCTATGAGTATAACAACAGTGGCTACGTATTGCTGGCTGAAATTGTGGAGCGGGTAAGTGGGAAGATGTTCCCTGCTTATGTGCAGGAGCATATTTTTCTCCCCCTGGGCATGCAGCACAGTCGTATTGCAGGAAATTTCAATAAAAGCATTCCCATGCTGGCGCAGGGCTATCAGGCCAGGCATCTTGCTGGGGGGCGTACAAGCTTCAGAGAAGCCCAATTCAAAGGAGATACCTGGGGCTCTTCGGGTTTGGTCACTACCTTAGAAGATTTGCTTCGCTGGGATAATAATTTCTACCAAAACC
>JASLAE010000206.1 GCA_030147305.1 Cesiribacter sp. | reverse complement strand
GGGTAATGGCCCATCAGACCTATGATGGCACCACCTTTACATTTCCTACTTCGCCAGGCCCGTTGGCAGGCGGCATGCAGGCAGAAATACCCGGCATTAGCCTGACCGCCAGAACCGACTGGGGTGCCAGAAAGCTTTTTTCACTGGGCGATAAATCCATTTTTGAACAAGGGGTTCATATGGATTCGAGCTTTTTCAAAATTTTTGATTTTCCTTTTATCCAGGGAGATCCTGCAAAGCCATTCAGCCAGCTCAATGCCATCATCATCTCCAGAAAAATGGCCGAGAAGTTTTTCACAAATGCCCATGAGGCCTATGGGAAAAACCTGAAAATGGACAATGAACAGGAATATGTGATCAGTGGCGTTTTTGAAGACCTACCCCAGAATTCCTCCTTTAAGTTTGACTGGGCAGTACCTTTCAAACTTTATGAAAATCAAAATCAGTGGCTGCAGGGCTGGGCGAGCAATGGTATCATTACCTATGCAAAACTGGCGGAAAATGCAGATGTAAGCACAATCAACCCGCAGCTATTGGGCTACATACAGAGCAAAGACGAAAAGGCCGTAGCAAAACCCTTCTTATTCCCGATAGAAGACTGGCGCCTGTACAGCAAATTCGAGAACGGTGTGCAGGTAGGGGGGCGGATTGAATATGTGCGTCTTTTCTCCATCATTGCCTGGATTGTGCTGATCATTGCCTGCATTAACTTTATGAATCTGGCAACGGCGCGTTCCGAAAAAAGAGCCAAAGAAGTAGGGGTGCGAAAAGTAATGGGGGCCGGAAAAAAACAACTGATCTTACAGTTTCTGGCAGAATCCCTTGTGCTTTCGTTTATCGCTGTATTGCTGGCAGTGGGCATCATTTACCTGAGCATCGGTGGATTTAATAAACTGGTTGAAAAAGAACTTTCAGTAGACATCTTAAACCCGGTTCATCTGTTATCGCTGATCAGCATAGGGCTGATCTGTGGGCTGATAGCCGGCAGTTATCCGGCCTTGTACTTATCTTCATTCAATCCTACCACTGTATTCAAAGGATTAAAAGTCGGGGGCAGCAATGGTGCCGCCATCATCAGAAAAGGCCTGGTTGTTACACAGTTTGCCATATCCATTGTACTCATCATTAGCACGCTTATCATTTACCAACAGATACAGCATGTAAAAAGCCGCCAGCTGGGATACAACAAGGAACAACTGATCTTTATGAACCAGCAGGGCAAGCTTAATGAAAGCTTCGAGGTGCTCAAGCAGCAATTGATTGCTACAGGTGTGGTAGAAAATGCCTCCCTGAGTAACCAGAGTGTGCTGCAAATGGGTAACAACGGCTGGGACTTTCAATGGCAGGGAAAAGACCCAAATCAACAAATCCTGATCACCATTGAACGGGTGAGCCATGAATACATTCAAACCCTGGGCATGAAACTGAAGAGTGGCAGAGACTTTAAAACCATCGAAAAAAATGATAGCACCAGCATCATTGTCAACGAAAGTTTTGCCAGGCTATTAAACAAAGAGGATGTAATAGGGGAGACCATCAAGAGCAGCGGCAGAGATTTTCAGATCGTGGGGGTAGTAGAGGATTTTGTATACTCAGACATGTATGCGGGAGCAGCTCCGCTGGTGCTTTTTGCACAGCCGGCTGCCACCAGTTATTTGTTCATCAGAATGAAGGAGGGGGTTAACATGTCCAATGCGTTAGCAAGGGTAGAAGCTGTGGTGAAAACTGTGAATCCTGGTTATCCCTTTGAATTTAAGTTCATGGATGAAGAATTTGAAAAGCTCTTTAAAAGTGAAATGCTCATTGGAAAGCTATCGAGAATCTTTGCCTTCCTGGCCATTTTTATTTCCTGCCTTGGCCTGTTTGGTCTGGCCGCTTATACGGCAGAAAGAAGAACAAAAGAAATAGGAATTAGAAAAGTATTAGGCGCCTCTGTAACCGGTATTGCCAGCCTGCTGTCCATTGACTTTTTAAAGCTCATCTTCCTTTCTTTCCTGATTGCATTTCCACTGGCCTGGTATTTTATGAACAGCTGGTTAGAAGACTTTGCCTACAGGGTTAGCATTAACTGGATGGTATTCCTGCTGGCAGGCCTTGCTACAGTCTTGATAGCGCTTTTAACCATCAGCTTTCAGGCGATCAAGGCAGCTTCGGCCAATCCAATTAAGAATTTAAGAACTGAATAGCACCAGAATACAGCTTTTGGAGTACAATGAGAACTATTTTATAATCAAGTCTATACCCAGTTCTTCAGGCATTTTTTAAAGACAGCACTATCCCTTCGGCACCTCAGCAGGAAGGGCTTTAAAGGAACTACAGACAAGCGGCAGCGCTATAGTTATATGAGTTGTATCAAAATCGCACATATGCTGTTCGATATCGCACGCTGCGTTTAAGTAGTGATGGGCTAAATCGTTCAGAATCAGGGATAAATGTATTTGGCATGCCATCTGTATGCTAACCGGGTAGTGGTTGCATTCTTATTGCTGGCGTCAAAGCCAATCTTGCCGGGAATTTCAGAACTGAGTAAATACAAGCATATGTTCCGCAATTATTTTAAAGTCGCCTTCAGGAATATAGTCAGGCAAAAAGTATTTTCTTTTATCAATATAGCCGGCCTGGCTTTTGGCCTAACAGCTTGTCTGCTAATTGCACTTTTTGTCCGGGACGAAAAGCAGTTTGATAAATTCATTCCCGAGGGAGATCAGGTTTATCGCTTCTACATCGAGTACAAGGGCAATGATGCCGTTGGCATGCAAAAGATTGCGCTAACACCCCCCATGTTTGCAACAACCTTAGAACTGGATTATCCTGAGGTAGACAAAGCTACCCGAGTGTCGCAGGTGCAGACCAAAGTTTTGATTGAGGCTGGAGATAAAAAAATGTATGAAGAGGGTGGTATTAATGCTGAACCGAATTTTTTTGAAGTACTACCCCTTCCATTTATTTACGGTACACCATCAGGGGCACTTGCCGATCCCACTGCTATTGTAATATCCCGGGAAATGGCTGAGAAATATTTCAGCAACCAAAATCCTGTAGGCAAAGAGCTTCTTTACAATAACACGCCCTTTCAGGTTAAAGGTGTCTATGAGAAGGATCCAAAATTTCACCTGAACATCAACTACATTATTCCACTTGCCTCGAATGAAATCCCGGAAGAGCGCATGCAAGACTGGGGATGGCAGAATTTCTTCACCTATGTAAAGCTGAAAAAGGGCACAGATGCGGAAGCGCTGGAGGCAAAGTTTCAGGATTTTATCGTAATGAAATCCAAAGAGCAGGGTGATCAGCAGGAAGAATTTAACTACGTGCCCTACCTGCAGCCGCTGCGGGAAATCCATTTATATTCAGCAGATTTTAAGTTCGATATGGCTGTTCGGGGTAATATCACCTACGTGCGGGCACTGAGTATTATTGCTGTTTTCATTCTGCTGATTGCCTGTTTCAACTTTGTGAACCTGGCAACGGCCAAATCGCTGCAAAGGGCCAGAGAGGTAGGGGTGCGCAAAACCATAGGCGCCAGCCGTGAGCAGCTTATGCTCCAATTCCTAAGTGAGTCCACGCTGCTGGCCGGCATTAGTATTGTCATTGCGGTCTGTTGCACCCTGATGTTGCTGCCCTGGCTCAATGAATTTACCGAAAAACACATCGAATTCGACCTCTTTAACCCTATTATACTTTTGCTACTGATTGCCCTGGGCGGAGGGGTTGGCATTATTTCCGGCTTATATCCGGCAATGGTATTATCTGGTTTTCAGCCGGTTAAAGTACTAAAAGGATCTGCCATGAGTGACGCTCAGCCAGGTAAAATACCCTGGTTAAGACACAGCCTGGTGGTAGTGCAGTTTTCCCTTTCCATTTTACTCATCATCAGTGCTATCATTGTGTACCGGCAGGTGCAGTACCTGAACGCCAAAGACCTGGGTTTCAATAAAGAGCAGATCATGTTCTTCCCCATGCGGGGTGACAATATGTTTGAAAATAATGAGGCCTTTAAAAATGAGTTGTCCCAGGTACCCGGTGTTTCATCTGTCTCCATCGGTTACGGTTTCCCCGGAGACCTGATAGCAGGGGATGGGATCATTGTTCCTCGTGGGGGGGAGCAGAAGGAATACTCGGTTAATCAGCTAATGGTGGATCATGAGTATATCTCTACGCTGGGCGTTGAGCTGGTAGCTGGCAGAGACTTCTCCAGGACCATCACCACAGATCTGGAAGAGGGCTTTATCATCAATGAAACAGCTGTAAAAGAACTGGGTTTTGGTACTCCTGAAAAAGCCCTGGGACAACCCCTGCTATGGGAGGTTTGGGTGTCTGAATCTGACTCTCTCAAAAGGGGAAAGGTTATTGGTGTTGTCAAAGACTTCCATTACAAAAGTTTATATGAAAAAGTAGGACCTGCGGTACTACAGCTATTTCCGCCAGCTTACTGGAAAGTAGCGGTGAAAATGGAGACTGCAGACATTAAAAATACCCTTAACCAAGTACAGGGTATATGGAGTAAATTTTCTCCTGATTATCCCATAGAATATAGTTTTCTGGACGAGAGCTTTGATAAGATGTACAAAGCAGAAGACAAGCTAAAGTCGCTGCTCTGGATCTTTACCGGCATGGCCATTTTTGTGGGTTGTCTGGGCTTGTTTGGGCTGGCTGCTTATGCGGCCGAGCGCCGCACCAAAGAGATTGGTATCCGCAAAGTGCTTGGAGCCAGTGCTCAGAACATTGTGATACTCCTTTCCAGCGACTTTGTAAAGCTGGTGCTGGTGGCTATTCTTATTGCCTCACCCATTGCCTGGTATTTCATGCACCAGTGGCTGCAGGATTTTGCCTACCGCATCCCTATCAGCTGGTGGATCTTTGCCCTGGCAGGGTCAATTGCCATCGCCATCGCCCTGGTCACCGTAAGCTTCCACGCCATCAAGGCAGCCTTGCGAAATCCTGTCAGAAATCTAAGAACAGAGTAAATAACTATCAGGCCATGATAAAGAATCATTTTAAAATTGCCTGGAGAAATATGCTAAGGCATAAAGGTTTCTCCTTTTTAAATATTGCAGGATTAAGCCTTGGGTTTACCGTCTGCTTCCTGATAGCGCTGTTCATCTGGGATGAGTATCAATTTGATAAATTTCTTCCTGAAGGTGACCGGGTATACCGCATCTATAATCAACATACCAATGCTCAGGGAACAGAGGACGTGGCAGTTACCACTGTGGTAATCGCCACTACGCTAAAAGAGAATTTTCCTGAAGTGGAACAAACCGCCAGGGTTATGATGACTTCCACCTCTAAAACTCTTTTTGAGGTAGGTGAGAAAAAGATCTATGAGGAGGGGGGGATGTATGTTGATTCCACTTTTTTGGAAGTGTTTCCCCTAAAATTAAAATACGGAACTTCGAAAGGGGCACTTGATCAACCTGCTTCCATTATTATCTCAGAAGAAATGGCCGATCGCTTTTTCGGAAACGATAATCCTGTAGGTAAAGAAATCCTGATGAATAAGACACCTTTAACAGTAAAAGGAGTTTTCGAAAAGAATCCCAAGTTCCATTTGCAGTTCGAATCGCTTTTACCTCTTTCCCTTGCAGATATGCCTGCAGATAGGATGCAGGATTGGGGGTGGGAGCAATTTTATAATTATGTAAAATTAAAGGAAGGAGCAGATGCAAAAGCTGTAGAGGCAAAATTTCAGGCGCTTGCGGAACAAAGCATAAGAGCAATGGAAATTGAGGAAGGTAGCGTACCTTCTGTTAATAAGTTCAACTTTCAACCACTCCGGGAAATCCACCTCTATTCATCGAGTTTTCTTCATGATAATGCCAAAAGAGGTAACATTACCTATGTAAGAGCTTTTACATTTGTCGGTATTTTTATTTTACTCATTGCCTGTTTCAATTTCGTAAATCTGGCAACGGCAAAATCATTACAAAGGGCGAAGGAAGTAGGAATTCGTAAAACTATTGGAGCCGATAGAAAACAGCTGATCTTCCAGTTCCTTGGTGAAACCATCTTTCTTACCTTAATCAGCATTGTTTTATCCCTGGCCCTTATCTATTTATTACTTCCATGGCTCAACGGATTCACAGGAAAAGAAATTGGCTACTCTGTTTTAGCTGATCCTATTGTACTACTCATCTTCTTCGGCCTCACCATCCTTGTAGGAATGCTGGCAGGTCTTTATCCTGCCCTTGTGCTTTCCAATTTCAGACCCATCAAGGTGTTGAAAGGATCAGCCGCAGGTGACCAGGAGGCCGGAAAAATCCCCTTGCTACGTCACGGTCTTGTAGTCCTCCAGTTCTCAATGTCAGTGTTACTGATCATCAGCGCGATTGTAGTTTATAACCAGGTAAATTATTTGCATAGCAAGGACCTGGGGTTTAGCAAAGATCAAATCATGTTCTTTCCTATGCGTGGAGAGAAAATGTTTGTTAATAGGGATGCTTTTAAGAACCAGCTTAAACAGATTCATGGCGTGTCTTCAGTTTCTATTGGCTACGGTTTCCCCGGCGATGATGTGGCGGCACATGGGGTAAGGGTTAAAGAAAACGGACAGCTCGTGAGAAAACCTGCTAACCAATTGTTGATTGACTATGACTATATAGAGACACTTGGCCTTGAAATGGTTGCTGGACGGCCATTTTCTGAAAAGATGCGAACAGACATTGAAAAGGCTTATATCATCAATGAAACTGCAGTTAAAAATTTCGGATTTGGAACACCTGAAAATGCCATAGGCAAAGAGATAACATGGTATGTCTGGAATGATACTAACCCGGATTCCTTAAAAGTAGGCCCTGTCATTGGCGTGGTGAAGGACTTTAATTACAAAAGCCTGTATGAAGAAGTGGGGTCGGCCGTACTCCAAATCTTTCCAGATGCGGCCTGGAAGGTAGCTGTCAAAATGGAACCAGCCCAACTGGAAAGCACGCTGGGTCAGGTGGAAAATGTATGGAACTCCTTCAGCCCGGATTATCCTCTGGAATATAAATTCCTTGATGAAAATTTTGAGCAGATGTATTTGGCCGAAGATAAATTAAAAACCCTGCTGGTGATGTTTACAGGCTTGGCAATTTTTGTGGGGTGTCTAGGATTGTTCGGGCTGGCTGCATTTTCTGCAGAAAGAAGAAAGCGGGAAATAGGTATACGCAAAGTGCTGGGCGCCAGTGCTCAGAACATTGTGATGCTCCTTTCCGGCGATTTTGTAAAGCTGGTGCTGGTGGCTATTCTGATTGCCTCGCCTATTGCCTGGTATTTTATGCACCAGTGGCTGCAGGATTTTGCCTACCGCATCCCTATCAGCTGGTGGATCTTTGCCCTGGCTGGATCAGTTGCCATCGCCATCGCCCTGCTCACTGTCGGCTTTCATGCCGTTAAAGCTGCCCTTCGCAACCCTGTTAGAAATCTGAGAACAGAATAAGTCTGCCAGTATGTATAAAAATTTTTTTAAAACCGCTTTTCGGACCCTTCTCATGAATAAAGGGTTTACCTTCATCAATCTAGCGGGCCTGTCTCTTGGCCTTACTGCCTGTCTGCTGATTGCTCTGTTTGTATGGGATGAGCGGCAGTTCGATAAATTCATTCCCGATGGGGAGCAGGTGTACCGGATTTACCAGGAGCGCACCACCCCTGAGGCAACGGAATTAACGCCAAGAACGCCACCCATGTTCGGACCTACGCTGCAGCAGGAGCTCCCAGAAGTGGAACATTCCGTACGGGTGATGGAAATACTCTCTAAAAACTTATTTGAAGCGAATAAGAAGCAGTTGTATGAAGAAGGGGGTGTATTTGTAGATCCCAGCTTCTTTAATGTCTTCCCCCTGACCTTCATCTGGGGATCTCAGGCAGATGCGCTGTCAGATCCTGCTTCCATCGTACTCTCAGAGGATTTTGCATTGCGGTATTTTGGCCCTGGAAATCCCGTGGGTAAAGAGATTTTAATGCAAAAACAGCCCTTCCTGGTAAAAGGGGTTTTTCAAAAAAATCCAAAATTTCATTTATCCCTTAATTACATTCTTCCCATCGCTGCCGCTCAATTACCAGAGGAACGCCTGCAAAGCTGGGGCTGGCTCCAGTTTAATACCTATGCGAAACTAAAGCAGGATGCAAATGCCCAGGCCACGGAAGCCAAGTTTCAAAAGCTTGCCCTGGAAAGAACCCCGGTTGAGCCTAATGACAAGGGAAATGAATTCAAGCCCTATTTCCAGCCGCTGGAGCAGGTGCATTTATATTCTGCAGATTTTAAGCACGACATGGCCGTGCGGGGCAACATTGCTTATGTTCGGGGCCTGAGCATCATTGCCCTGTTCATACTTCTGATTGCCTGTTTTAACTTTGTAAACCTGGCAACGGCCAAATCGCTGCAGCGGGCCAAAGAGGTAGGGGTGCGCAAGACCATTGGCGCAAGCCGCAGCCAGCTGATGCTGCAGTTTATTGTAGAAATGGTGCTGCTTACCCTTATCAGCATCCTGGTTGCTGTTGGTCTGTCGGCCGTATTGCTTCCCCTACTAAATAACTTTGCAGAGAAAAGCATCTCTTTTGCTGTATTTGGGCATCCCCTGGTACTGCTCATATTGCTTGCTTTGGTGCTGGTGGTAGGGATTTTAGCGGGCTTTTATCCGGCCCTGGTGCTTTCAGGCTTTAAGCCGATAAACGTGCTCAAAGGTGGGGTGGTGAACAATGCCAGCCCCGGAAAAATACCCTGGCTGCGCCACAGCCTGGTAGTAATTCAGTTTGCACTTTCAGTGTTGCTCATCATCAGTGCCCTTGTGGTGTACCGACAAGTGCAGTACCTGAATACTAAAGAACTCGGCTTTAACAAAGAAGAGATCATGTTCTTCCCCATGCAGGGGGACAATATGTTCGAGAATTACGAAACCTTCAAAAAAGAATTGCAGCGCCTGCCGGGCGTCAGTTCAGTCTCCATAGGCTATGGCTTTCCCGGAGATATGGTAGCAGGAGACCGCATTATTGTACCACGGAATGGTGAGCAGACCATATATCCGGTAACGCAACTCCTGATCGATCATGATTATATAAAAACGCTGGGCCTGGAGGTGATAGCAGGCAGGGACTTTTCTAAAGAAATGCAGACAGATCCTGATAATGCCTTTATCATTAATGAAACAGCTGTAAAAGAATTGGGCTTTGGTACCCCCGAAAAAGCGCTTGGAAAACCCCTGCATTGGGGCGATTGGGGCGCAACCCATCCCGACTCGCTGAAGCGGGGGCAGATCATTGGGGTGGTCAAAGATTTTCATTACAAAAGTCTTTACGATCGGTTGGAACCTGCTGTGCTACAGATCTATCCTGAAGCCTACTGGAAAGTAGCCATAAAGATGGAAACTGCCAACCTGACCAATACACTGGATGGGGTAAAAGGCGTGTGGAGCAAGTTCACTCCTGAATTTCCATTAGCATATACGTTCCTGGATGAGAGCTTTGATAAAATGTATAAGGCCGAGGACAAGCTCAAATCCCTGCTCTGGATCTTTACCGGCATGGCCATTTTTGTGGGTTGCCTGGGTTTGTTTGGGCTGGCGGCCTATGCGGCTGAACGCCGTACCAAAGAGATTGGCATTAGAAAAGTATTAGGAGCCACTGAACAGAATATTGTGATGCTGCTCTCCAAAGACTTTGTAAAGCTGGTGCTGGTGGCCATTCTTATTGCCTCGCCCATTGCCTGGTATTTCATGCACCAGTGGCTGCAGGACTTCGCCTACCGCATCAACATCAGCTGGTGGATCTTTGCGCTGGCCGGAGCCAGTGCCATCGCCATTGCCCTGATCACCGTGAGCTTCCATGCCATCAAGGCAGCCATGCGCAATCCTGTGAGAAACTTGAGAACAGAGTAACCCAATATCTGCTTAACCCATGCTGCGCCATACGCTTAAACAAATTTTTCGAAACCTCAGGAAGCATAAGAGCTATACGCTTATTAACCTGCTGGGGCTGTCGCTTGGGATTGCTGCCACAGTGCTGATCTTTTTGATCGCCGACTATGAGTTAAGCTTCGATCGTCTGCACTCCGCCACCGACAGCCTGTACAGGGTAGTAAGAAAAACAGAAAGAGCCGAAAAAGTGGACCACCAGGCGACCGTTCCTTATCCCACAGGCCGGTTGCTGCGGCAGGAGTACCCGGGCGTGTTGGCCAGCCAGATACACTTCGCAGGCAGCATGGGCGTACGCATCGGCAGTGATGCTCCCTTTCAGGAGGAGAACTTAGTATTTGCAGATTCTCTTTTTTTGCAGGTGCTGGATTTTGGTGCCATAGAGGGATTTTGGGTGGCAGGCAACAGGGGTACAGCCCTGAGTAACCCGGGCCAGGCCATTTTAACCGAGGGCACTGCTAAACGCTATTTCGGCTCCGAGAATCCTCTGGGAAAACGCATCCGCCTGGATAATACAGTTGATGTTGAAGTGGTGGGGATCGTGAAGGATGTGCCGGTGACGAACCATTTACCTTTCAACCTGCTGATTTCATATGCAACCCTTAGCCCCGAACTGATGTTGGGGCACGATCCCAGCAGATGGGATTTTACTGCCAGCGGCTACACCTACCTAAGACTTGATGAGCAGACCAACAAAGCAACCACAGAAAGTGCCCTCCAGGCCATAGAGAACAGGAATGCTTATCCCGACAGAAATTCAAAATCTTATCTGTCGCTGCAGCCCCTTGCCGACATTCATTTCGATCCCACCTACGAAAATTCTAACGAAACCTATACGATCAGCCCTAAATACCTTTCTATGCTCTTATTGCTGGGTGGTTTCATTCTGCTGATCGCCTGCGTGAATTACATCAATCTTTCTACCTCGCTTGCTTTTACAAAAGCAAAAGAAGTAGGCATTCGCAAAACAATAGGAGCATCTAAAGGGCAGCTGTTTGTGCATTATATGTTGGAGACACTAGTTGTAACGGTTTGTGCTACCCTGTTGGGAATTGCCCTTTCAGTAGTGTTTTTACCTATCATAAACCAGATACTGGGCAAATCCATGACGACAGCACCTCTGCTGGAGCCTGCCCTCTGGATGGCAGCTTTGGGTGGTATACTGTTTATTGCATTTATTTCCGGGGCTTATCCGGCGCTCATTCTTGCAGGCTTCAATCCAATCTCTTCTTTAAAGAATAAGATGATGATGCCCGGTACCTCCTCTGTATTTTTACGAAAAGCCCTGGTTGTTTTTCAGTTCACCACCTCCATTGGACTTATCATATGCACCCTGGTAATTTCCCGGCAGATGCACTACTTTCAGAACAAACCCCTTGGTTTTGATAAGGAAGCAGTCGTTGAGGTGCGTCTGCCCGAAAGCAATACGCTAAAACAGGCGCAGTTCCGGAATCTGCTTCAAAATCGGGCCGGGATCGGGAACATCACATATTGCCTGGGAGCGCCCATTTCAAAGAGTGGAATAGGAACCGCCCTGGAGGCTACGGAGCTTCCCCAAAACGATGATCATGCTGCCTGGGTGATTCCCTGCGATAGCAATTATCTGGAAACCTATAAGCTGGAACTACTTGCTGGACGCTGGCTGCTACCCTCGGAAGTGCAAAACATAGGCAGTGCCGTGGTGGTAAACAGAACCCTGGCCAAAACCATGGGGTATACCGACCCCAAAAGGGCTCTTGGCAAAACAATAAAGCTGGGACTTAACGACATTACTCCAACCATTATTGGTGTAGTAGAAGATTTTCATACTACCTCGCTGCACTCCTCTATTGAGCCGGTGGCGCTCACTCCCTTTCCGTACTTCCACCTGGCTGCAGGCATTCGTCTTGTTCCAGGCGACACGAAAAACACCCTGGCTACCATAGAGAAAGCCTGGAGAGAGGTATATCCAGAAGGCATTTACCAGATGAAGTTCATCGACGAAGAGCTGGCAGAACGCTACGAACAGGAAACCCGGGATTATCAGCTTTTCAAAGCCTTTTCACTTATCTCAATTTTCATTTGCTGCATTGGCCTGTGGGGCCTTATTGCCTTTGTGGTAGTGCGCAAAACAAAGGAGATAGGCATACGCAAAGTACTGGGAGCTACTATAAGCAGCATTGTGCTCCTGATCTCCCACGACTTTCTGAAGCTGATTGGCATTGCCTTGCTTTTGGCTTCGGCCATTGCATGGTATTTTATGGATAGCTGGCTGCAGGACTTTGCCTACCGCATCCATATTAGCTGGTGGATCTTTGCCCTGGCCGGTGGCTTTGCCTTGTTGATTGCCTTTGTTACCATCAGCTTTCAGGCCATCAAGGCAGCCTTGAGCAATCCTGTGAGAAATTTAAGAACAGAATAGCACGCCCTTATGTATACCAGTTTTTTTAAAATAGCCATCAGGAATGTTATCCGGCACAAGGCCTTTTCGTTCCTCAATATTTCCGGTTTAACATTAGGCCTCACTGCCTGTATCATGATCGGTCTATTCGTGCGGGATGAAATGCAGTTCGATAAATTTGTGCCAGAGGGTGACAGGATTCATCGGGTCTATTATGAAATCACGGGAGAGGAAGGTACAAGCCTTGTTGCTTCAACTCCTCCCATGTTTGCAACTACCTTGCAGCAGAAGTTTCCGGAAGTAGAGCAGACCCTGCGAATCCTTAACAACCAAAACAAAGAGCTCTTCGAGCTGGGTGAAACCAAGCTTTACGAAGAAGGGGGCGTTTTTGCTGACCCTGCTTTTTTTGAGCTGTTCCCCCTCAGGTTTACTTATGGGTCTGCTACAGGATCACTGGCGGATCCTGCCTCAATTGTGATATCCCGGGAATTGGCCCAAAGGTATTTTGGTAATAAAAATCCGGTGGGTAAAGAAATCACGATTAACAAAGATCTCTTTCAGGTAAAGGGCGTGTTTCAGAACAATCCAAAATTCCATCTAACGATCAACTATATAATTCCCTTGGCGGCAGTGGGACTAGCAGAGGAGCAGATGCAAAGTTGGGAGTGGTATGGCTTTCATAGCTACGTAAAATTAAAAAGCGGAGCAGATGTAGAAGCCCTGCAGGCAAAGTTTCAGAAGTATACCCATCCCTTCATCAATAGTGAGGGAGCTACCAGCTTCCTGCCTCACTTCCAGGCCCTGCATGATATCCACCTATATTCTGCTGATTTCAGGTATGATATAGCAGCACATGGCAATATTACCTATGTAAAGGCATTGACAATCATTGCCCTTTTTATTTTAGTGATCGCCTGTTTCAACTTTGTTAATCTGGCTACTGCTAAATCTTTGCAAAGAGCTAAAGAGGTGGGCGTTAGGAAGACCATTGGCGCCAATCGCAGTCAACTGATGGTGCAGTTTATTTTTGAAACGGTATTTCTAACCTTCATCAGCATAGTGATCTCCGGCTTGCTTACCTGGTTTCTGCTGCCTTTGCTAAACAAGTTTACCGAGAAACACATAACCTTCGACTTATTGACCAATCCGCTTAACCTGCTGCTGCTGCTACTCCTGGCAGTTGTTGTTGGTATCATGGCTGGATTCTATCCTGCCCTAGTTTTATCGGGATATCAGCCTGTAAAAGTTTTAAAAGGCACTTTTACCGGCGATAGCAAACCTGGCAGCATACCATGGCTGCGCCACAGCCTGGTAGTGGTTCAATTTTCCCTGTCAGTGTTGTTGATCATCAGTGCCATAGTGGTGCGTAAGCAGGTATCTTATTTGCATAACAAAGATCTGGGGTTTGAGAAGGAGCAGATCATGCTTTTTCCCATGCGAGGAGAAAGCATGACCAATAATCACGAAACCTTTAAGCAGGCGCTGTTGCAATCACCCAATGTTACGTCAGTCTCGATAGGCTATGGATTTCCGGGCGATATGTTTGGTGATGGCATGATGACCATACCCAGCAAAGGGGAGCAAAAGAAGGCGACGCAGCTCATGGTAGACCATGACTATATAAAAACGCTGGGCCTGGATTTGATCGCCGGAAGAGACTTTTCGAAGGACATGACAACAGACAGAGATCATGCCTACATCATTAACGAAACAGCTGTTAAAGAGCTGGGCCTTGGCACCCCAGAGCAGGCATTAGGAGAAACCCTGCTTTGGCCTACCTGGAGGAATCCTGACTCAGTAAAGCGGGGTCAGATCATAGGGGTTGTTAAAGACTTCCATTACAAAAGCTTATATGATCGGGTAGAACCGGCCGTACTCCAGATTTACCCCGAAGCCTATTGGAAGGTTGCCGTGAAAGTGAAAACAGCCGACGTTGAAAATGCGCTG
>JASLAE010000202.1 GCA_030147305.1 Cesiribacter sp. | reverse complement strand
TTTTTTCCGTAGTTTAAAGATAGTTAATCAGCATCATGAAAAATCTTTTTCTGCTCTCTCTTTTTTTTCTGCTACTTGGCTGCAAAGCAGAAGAAGCACCCAAGCCCAGCACCCCACCTGTGGTAGATCCTCCTGCAGAAGCGGCAGGTATACGTTATCTTGCCCTGGGCGATTCCTATACAATTGGGGAGAGCGTTCCGTATGCCAAACGCTATCCGGTTCAGCTGGCGCAGGCGTTGCAGGAAAAGGGGCTGAAGATAGATGAAACCAAAATTATTGCCCAGACCGGCTGGACTACATCGGAACTGAAAAACGGTATTGACCAGGCAAATATTTCAAACAATACTTATGACTTGGTTTCCCTGCTAATTGGGGTAAATAATCAGTACCGGGGCAGAAGTCTGGAGGAATACAAGCAGGAGTTTACAGCACTATTGCTGCAGGCCGTTACCTTTGCCGGCGGTAATAAAGAGCAGGTGTTTGTGCTTTCTATTCCCGACTGGGGCTACACTCCCTTCGGACAGGACAGGCAGGAGACGGTGAGTGCAGAGATTGATCAGTTCAATGCTGTGAACAGGCACATAACTGATTCTGTTGGGATCACTTATTTCGATATCACACCAATTTCACGCATGGGTTTGGAAGACCCGGAACTGGTGGCCTCTGACGGGCTTCATCCATCGGGGAAAATGTACAGCCAGTGGGTTACGCTTATGGTAGACGAGGTGTATGAAAAAGCAAAGCAGCCCTGACCCTACCTGCTCACGCTCCTGAAATGATCCATCTGGAGTCGGTAAGCTGCATTCATTTCAAATTTGCCTAGCGTAGTGTTTTGGGTGGCTTTATGGTGAGCGAAGCCTCCTCTGTTTTTACAGAATCAGATACCAGCGACTGAATAGTTTTGAGTTCCGGCTCGCTTAGGTTGCGCCACTTTCCCGTTGGCAGCTGGTCCAGGCTCACATTCATGATGCGGATGCGCTTTAATTTAGTGACTTCGTAATTAAGATATTCGCACATTCTCCGGATTTGGCGGTTAAGCCCCTGGGTTAGAATAATCCGGAAAACAAACTTGCTCTCCTGTTTTACAAAGCATTTTTGGGTAACAGTAGCTAAGACAGGGATACCGCTGCCCATTTTTTTGATGAATTCTGCAGTGATGGGTTTGTTAACCGTTACTACATATTCTTTTTCGTGGTTATTACCTGCCCGCAATATTTTATTAACAATGTCGCCATCGTTGGTCAGGAAAATAAGACCTTCGGAATCTTTGTCTAAGCGGCCAATGGGAAATATACGTTCCTGGTGGTTGATGTAATCGATGATGTTGCCTTTGATGTTGCGCTCGGTGGTGCAGGTGATACCCCGTGGCTTGTTGAATGCCAGGTAAACCAGCTTCACCCCACTTTTAATGGGCTTTCCGTCTACTTTAATCACATCCGTTGTGGAGACCCGGTCGCCAAGCACTCCTTTCTTTCCATTGATGGTTACCCGGCCCTGTTCAATTAATTTGTCTGCTTCCCGCCTGGAGCAATGGCCTGTATCGCTAATGGCTTTGTTTAATCTCAGAGAATTTTCGTTGCTGTCAGACATGGGTAATGCTTAAATTTTAGCCTGAGGATCAATCATGCAATTACTTGCAATTTAGCATATTCCGGAATAGCCATTGTGTCTAATTGGGTAAAGTTAGCGAGACTAGGCTTCGTTCCAGGGCTTTAATTTGCCTGCTCAGAGCCGATTGGGTGATGTACATCTTCTCAGCGCTATTCCAGTAGTGTAGTTCCTGTGAAAGTGCCAGAAAGTATTTTATCTGCTGAAGCGCCATCTACACTGATTCGCTTTTCGCATCAATCAAGCCAATATTAGCATTTTTTCAACCCTCTGCCTTCTCTTATTTTGCAATGATTTAAAATGTATGCGGAATGGTGTCAATAAGAAAATATATGGGGGAAGGGGTTGGTTGGATAGGAGCGATCTTTTCGCTTATGGCATTCAGCCTGAACAGTTTAAATTTTATCAGCAGTCAGTCAGGGCAGTATCTGGGGATGAATATCGTTGGCTGCCTTTTCATAATTTTATATGCAGTTTCAAAAAATAAGCACATGCTAGTTGGGTGCTTAACGCTATCTTTCTGCTCATGGCTGTTGTTGCATTAATCAGGGTTTATATGTTGGGTCACTAGCCCAGAGAGCCGCGGGCAGATGGAGGGGGGATTGCTGAAGGCAACGTAGGATGACCCTGGCATTGGCAGGGGTGTTTTAATGTTTATGTAGGCGAAGCAGGATAGAAGGGAAGGGGAAATTTCCCAATGAGTTGTCCTGGAATATATAATCGCAAGCTTTACAGCTGGAAAGATTTATTCAGGGTAGGCGTCTTCCATCGCATAGACTACTCACCTTTTTTAGCGCCTCATCACATGCAGATTGTGCTTTTATTCGAGGCATCCCTATCCTGAATGAACAAGTTTAAAACCTGCCGTGTATTAAAATTCCTATTGATCTTTGGTAGATTGGAAAGTCCGGACTCCGAAAGGCGGATCTTCTGTTCTTCTGAAATTAACTAAGCTTGGCGCTTACAGTGCTAAGCTTTTATACTGCTCTTTTAGTAAGTGCAGTCGTTGTTTTCAGACAAATACTATTTTATAATTTTTCCAAATCGTACCCCTACTCCAACATTCAAAGAAAAGTAGTCAAAGGATTCAGTACCCGCTAAAAAAGAATGTTGAATGGGTTGCCCAAAGGCATCTTCTCCTTCATGAACGAAGGAGCCTATATTCAGCTCACCCAGCA
>JASLAE010000181.1 GCA_030147305.1 Cesiribacter sp. | reverse complement strand
TTGCGATCACGGGCATGGGCAATTACAAAGGCTCTACCACTATGACCTTCTAACCAGGACTCCCCATCTGAAATCCTGGTCGAAAGTTCAGCATCGTAATCAAGCGTAAGAATCTCCAGCCCTGCCGGAACCCAAAGGCTGGTTTCCTGAGTAGGGGTGATAGATGGATCTGGCGGAAGGGTGTTTACGGCAACAGGTGTACAGGCCAAAGTCTGCACTAGCAGAAAAGCAAAAAGTAAATAAGGCTTCATAAGCAGAAGTTTAGTTAACCTCCTTCTTACAAAGCAAAAATCCTGCCTTTTCTTGTAATTCATAAGCGCAGGGTAAACTCCCTGCGCCGTAGGTATAATGAAATGAAATGTACAGTTGTACTACATCACTTTAGTTGGTGCGTTCTTTAGTATATCACGTATTTCGACCAGTAGTTTTTCTTCACTGGTGGGTATGGGTGGGAGGTCAGTAACGACCGGCTTTTTTCGCTGCAGGCGATCATAGGTTTTCAGTACCACATAAACACTAAAGGCGATGATCAGAAAATCAATAATGGTTTGTATGAAAGAGCCATAGCGGATCGCCACAACCTGTGCAGGATCTGCCGCCTCCTTTAGTACAATCATCAACTCAGAAAAATCAACACCGCCCAAGGCCATGCCCAGGGGAGGCATCAGGATATCACTAACAAAAGAGGCGACAATTTTGCCAAAAGCGGCACCAATGATAACAGCAACAGCCAGTTCCAGGATGTTGCCCTTCATGATAAAGGTTCTGAAGTCTTTAAAGAAGCCCATAGTTTTTAAATGAAGTTGATAATAGGAGAAAGACTGGTAGCGCTGAAATGTAGGAATAAAAGATTGAACCTGAACACTTTCAACTTAATAGTGCGGAGATACTTATGTAAATTTATTTCTTGTCTTTGGAGTCGATGATGATGGTCACGGGGCCATCATTGATCAGGCTGATCTTCATATCTGCCCCAAATGTTCCGGTCTGGATGTTTTTGCCCAACTCCTGCTCCAGCTGTTGGATCGTAGCCTCGTAAAGTGGGATTGCAATGGGTGGTTTGGCTGCCTTGATGTAGCTGGGTCGGTTCCCTTTTTTTGTGCTGGCATGGAGGGTAAACTGGCTGATGAGCAGCAACTCGCCATTTTCCTCCAGCAGACTTTTATTCATAACTCCTGCAGCATCGTTGAAAATGCGCATGTTTATCATTTTCTTGCTCAGCCACGCTACATCCTCCTGTGTATCGGCCTCTTCTATGCCCAGCAACACCAGTAAACCAGCTCCAATGCTGCTCTTAATGTCACCATCGATGGTACAAGCGGCCTGGGAAACACGTTGAAGTACAGCAATCATACTTGCAAACTAAGCAGACAGCCGCTTTTGCACCAAATCTTTTATTTCTTCGGAAGAATATATCACGGCGCCCCGTGCATCTGACATTGCAGCTGCTAACATGCCTTCTGCCACTACATGAGCTTGTATAGGCCGGTATTTACGGAACGGCCCGACCATTAACGGGCGAATAAAGCGGGTAAGTTTCTGCATGATTTCCTCGCCCTTGCGATCTTCCTGCCGATCGCCCAGCAGCAGCGAGGGTCTGAAGATTTGAATAGCTTTATACTGCACAATTTTGCTGACAGCTTCTTCTACATCGCCTTTAACCCGGTTATAGAAGAACAAGCTGCCCTTGTTTGCGCCCATGGCCGATACCAGCAGAAACTGGGAGGCTCCGTGCGCTGCTCCCAGTTTAGCTAATTCAAAAGGATAGGTATAGTCTACTTTGCGAAAAGCTTCTTTCGAACCTGCCTTTTTCATGGTAGTACCCAGGCAGCAGTACACATCATTTACCTCCGGAATTTCCTGCTGATGGTTTAGTTTGTCAAAATCAATGACCAGTTGCTCCAGCTTAGGATTACTGAGCGGCAGCTCCCGGCGGGTGAGTACATACACTTTGCTGTAATGGTCGCTGCCCATCAGCAGGTTGAGTAGCTGCCAGCCCACAAGGCCGGTTGCTCCTGCAATTAAAGCAGTACGCTGGTCAATATTTTCAATTAAGCTAGGTGTATTCACTAGATGTATTTAAACAAGTCTGTTAGTTTGTTCCCATTCTTCGAAGCGGGCCACATCCGTTCCCAGGCTCTTATATGCCCATGCCAGCACGGTAATATCATCAAGCAGGCCAATGCCAGGAATAAAATCCGGAATAAGGTCTAAAGGATTCAGGAAATAGAGAATTGCCCCTATTATGGATAACAAAGACTTCCAGGGCACATGTGGGTATTCTTTTCTGGAGTAGGCCTTTAGCATACGCTGAAAGGTGAGCAGCTGAGGGATGAAGGTTTTAAAGCTGATTTTTTTGTTTTTAACTTTATGCATTTTACGGCGAGACTTATCCACCAGATTGTCCATCTCCTCAGGATCACGGGCAATATTTTCTGCCTCTCCTGAACTGGCTACTAAAAATCTCAATGCTTTTTGTAAAAGTGAATCTTCGCTATTTCTCATAAAAAATTTTTAACTCTAAAAATGATAACCCACAGGCTACTGTTTGGTTTCGCAGCAGCAGCTTCTATTTAAAAAATGGTGCGTATTTCTTGTTTAATACGGAAAAGTGCCTGCCCGACAGGATCTTTTTGCTGATCTATGGCTTTCTGAAGCACAGCGCGGCTTAACTCCAGGCTGCGGGCATCATCCGGTAAGCCTTCGGCCGCCTGGTTAATGAGTGCTATTACCTCTTCCATGGCATTACGTACCGCAAGCCAGCTCTCGTCGCTCATATAAACCTGCTGGGATAGGTTGTGGCTATATTCTTCGCGCACTTCGTGTACCAGCACCTGTTGAAACTCGCGGGCAGAGTAGCGGCTGTCGTTGAGGCGGAGCAAGAGATTGTTTGGCGTAATGCGCTCCAGGAACAGCACCATCCGCTCAAAAGCCTGTAACCGGATTGGCAACAGTACTTCCCGGTCTCTGCCTTTAACCTCCAGGGCTTTTTGCTGAAATTCTTTCTCCAGAAAGGATTTTACCATCAGATACATGGCATAGAGCACCAGTGCGGCAGGTACAATAATTTTCAACAGGTCTTCCAGTACTTCCATAAATAATTAAGATGCTTGGTGCGCTCTTGGGCGCAGTTTGTGCGCTAAAGTAAATAAAATCCTGTAGCCAGGGCAGCATTGCCTTAAAAACTTGTGTCTGTTCTCAAAGGGTGCTAAACAAGTTTATTTATAGTAAACAGGCTTTATTCTTCTGCATAGAACAGAAGCTGAGCATATGAGGTTTTATCTTGTAGTAAATGTGCTGGCATGAGGGGAATCAACTAATGCACTAAAAATGTTACAGAAATAGCCTGGCTACCATAGTCAATTGTAAATTGGCTCAACCCTTGCCAAATTAGCAGCTTTAAGAAAGAAAGACCTATAGAAATGTTACAGCCCATAGAATTAACACCGAAAGCCCTGGTAGAAGTAAAGCACATCATGGCCAACAAGAACATTCCTGAGGGCTATGGCCTGCGCGTTGGGGTAAAAGGTGGTGGCTGCGGCGGGGTATCTTATGTGCTGGGCTTTGACAAACCCAAAGAGAATGACCTTCAGTACGAAATTTCAGGTGTGCCCATACTGGTAGAAAAGCGGCATACCATGTACCTGCTGGGGCTGCAGGTAGATTTTTATGAAGGTGCAGACGCCAGAGGCTTTTTGTTCACTAATCCTTCTAAAGAAGTGCCGGCTACAGAAAATGAGGAGGCCAAAAAAATATAATGCAGCAGCATTGGTTTGTGGTAGAAGATAAGTAGAAAAGGAGACCGCAGTGGGTCTCCTTTTGTTTTTATCCTTCCAGCTGTGCCATTTCAGCCCGGGTTTTGCTTATGGTTACCCTTGCCTGCCGGCAAACGCCACCAATTGGCGGATTAAACTTAGACATGCTAACCTCTACCCGCTCTGCCTTCGGGAAACGCTGAAAGACCTGTCGGATGATCAGTAAGTTCAGCGATTCGAGCAGGCGGCTGGGGCGGCCCATTACCCCGCTGATAATCTTATACAGCTGTTCATAGTTTATGGTTTCTGCTAAAGCATCACGTTGAGCGGCAGCGGTAAGGTCTGTTTCTACGGTTACATCTACCGAATATTTGTTGCCCATCTTTTGCTCTTCATCATAGTAACCATGATATGCAAAAAATTCCATGCCTTCCAGCGCTACTTTTCCCATGCTAGTGCTTAAATATTGTCAAAGAAAGAGGAGTTGTTCTTTTTCTCCGGAATCTCCTGTTCTTCTTCGCTATTTTTGGAGCGTTGTACATCATCCACTACGGCTTCATCGTCATAATCAGCCGTTGCAGGTTCATTTTTGTAAATGTTTTCCGGGCGCATGCGCCTGTCGTACACGGCCTGTTCTGCATCGCTTACATAGCTGCTGATGTCGTGTTTCCTTACTTTGTTTTCTGCCAGCTCTACCCGTTCCAGTGTATTGTTGGCCAGCACCAGCAAATCGCTGAGCAGGTTATCGCGGTAGCTCTCCAGCTGGCGATAATGCTGCTCCATTTCTTTTACCCGCCTGGCCATACCCTGAAGAATTTTTTCAGCCTTCTCGTCTGCGCGGTCCTGCAGCTCACGTGCATGCGCTCGGGCATCGTTAAGAATAGTTTCTGCCTTCAGCTCTGCCTCACGGATATTCAGATCAGCTTTTTTAGTTGCCTGGTCTACAATCGTGGTGCTGGTATCTTCTGCTGTTTTAAGGGTTTTGAACAGCGAAGTTTCCACATCGCGTAATTTGCTTACTTCGCGCTCGGCCATTTCCAGTTTGTAGCGCAGTTCTTTGTGTTCTTCTACTACACGCTCCCATTCCTGCGATAGGGTAGTAAGAAAAGCATCTACTTCTTCCTTGTCGTAGCCCCTGAAGTTGCGTTCAAAGCTCTTTTGGCGTATTTCCAGTGGTGTAATTTTCATATTTTCTCCTAGTGCTCTATGTTCCAGATTGAAATTGTGCGGTCGTCGCTGGCAGAGGCCAGTGTATCTTCATTAAGCCATAACAGGCGGTTTACGGAAGTGCCATGGCCGGCATGCCTTACTTTGTCTATTACCTTCAGCAGCTTAAATGCATTGGCATCCCAAACTTTCACAGACTTATCCATGCTGCAACTGGCAAATAACTTGCCGCTGGGGCTGTAGCTCAAGTGGTTAATGGTGTACATGTGCGCGACAATGCTTTCTGCCAGCTCGTAGCGATCCGCTACAGACCAGGCTTTGATGTGTGCATCGCGGCTGCCGCTAAGCAAATACCGGCCATCCGGCGAAAACTGAACGGTGAAAACAGAGTTTTGGTGCGCCTCAATAACCTGCTTTTGTGCCAATGTGTTTAAGTCCAGAATTCGAATTTTTCCATCGCTGTACGCTGCGGCTATTTCCTGCCAGCCCCCATGGATTGCAATTGCCCTCAGGCTTTTCTCCGAGAGCTGTAATTCACGCAGCAGGCGCAGAGAATCCTGCTGCAAAACCACCAGGTGGCCGCTGCCCGTGCCGGCGTAGAGTTTGTCGTTGAAGGTCTCCAGGCAAAAAATTGCTGCTTTGGTCATTTGCAAAGAAGCCAGGTTTTTTCTGCTGCTTACCTCTACTAAACGAACGCCATCATAGTTTTGACCGAAGAAGAGCCAATCCCGCTCCGGCTGATAAGCCATGGCGTAAATAGAAGCTTCTGCTTTGGCCAGGAGCATACCCTGGTCGGGTTGTGCCAACTGCCATTGTACAACCAGCCCATCTGCACCGGCAGAAAAGAATGAGCCTTCCTGACCGGCGGGTGCCAGCGTATAGAGGCAGTCGCGATGTCCGCTAAAGGTATGCTGCTTCTGTACGGCTAATGGAGACATGCTGGCATTTACAATTATGTTGTAAATTAACGATATTTGCGCGTAAACCTAAACGATGCCCTTATTCCAGACAGCTAATTTCCCGGCTCCTGAAGTAACTGTTGGCGGAACTGCAGCTGGCAGTACTGCAGCCGGTAGCTGGGCGCTTTGGCAAATTGAAGAGTCTGAGCCACAGCTGCTCAGGCAACTCGATAGTACCCGCTTTCCCTTGGATGAACTGGAGGGGATACGGTTGCCGCAGCGCAGGCTCGAGTGGCTGGCCTGCCGCCTGGCGCTCCAAAATTTGCTGGGCGACTTACCCGGGGCGCGGCTGCATAAAAATGAATGGGGCAGGCCTTACCTGAGCTCCTGTGCGTGGCATATTTCACTATCGCATTCCTTTCCCTATGCGGCCGCGGCTGTGCATCGGCTGCATCCCGTGGGCATTGATGTAGAAAAGCCACGGGCCAAGCTGCTCCGGATCAGGCACAAATTTCTATCGGAACAGGAGCAGGCATGGGTAGGAGAAGATCTTCAGCAGCTTTGCCTGTGGTGGGCGGCCAAAGAGGCTTTGTATAAACTCAACGGACAACCCGGCCTGCTATTCGCCCAGGATATGTATATTGGTCCTACGGGCGAATCCAGTATATTGCGGGCCAGCCTGCATGGCAAATTCTATGCGCTGCATTACCAGTGGTATAACGACCTGCTGCTGTGTGTAGTGGTGTAGTGAAAATAATATAATCTTGGTACAATAATTGTAATTAATATTGTACATAATCACGAGGCAACAATGAAAAAGCTTTTGATATTGAGCTTGATAGGGGTTGGAGTAATTGGATTTACACTGAAGGCACAGGCACAAGGTGCAGTGAAACCTGGCGCTGCTGCGCCAGACTTTTCTTTGACTGATGCTGTAAGCGGGAATACCGTAAGCCTGGGGGATTTTAAAAGCCAAAAGGCTGTAGTGCTGGTATTCACCTCTAATTATTGTCCTTATTCGCGTTTGTACGAGCGCCGTATCTCAGATCTGGTGCAGCAGTACAAAGGCAAAGGTGTGGCGTTTGTGCTTATCAACTCTAACGATGCCGACCAGCATCTGGAAGAGTCTGAAGCATCGATGAAGGAAAAAGTTGAGGACTGGAATACTGAAGTGCCTTACCTGTCTGACAAACAGCAGCTGGCAGCTAAAAAGTACGGTGCTACCAAAACTCCGGAGGTTTATGTGTTAACGCCCCGCGCTGGAAACTTTACCGTTTTTTATGCCGGTGCGATTGATGATAATCCGCAAATTGCAGAAGACGTAAACCAGGCATATCTTAAAGATGCACTGGATAGTGCCCTCAATGGCAAAACCTTAGTAGTAAAGAGCAAACGGCCGGTTGGCTGTATGATCAAGATAAAACAGTAGACCTGCTCTAGAGATATTGGCAGCCTCTGCTGTGGATATTTAACAGATACGTTCATACAAAGCCACCTCCTATGGGGTGGCTTTTTCTATGATGCCAGCCGCAAAAGTTAAGTATAATTTTCCTTTTTTCTGAACTAAGGGTTTTAGCTGGCACAGCGCTTTTCTCTGCTATAAATTGTATGGGGAGTAGGTAGGTAAAGGTTTGTGCCTAAGTAACCAAGCCTACACCAATGTGTATTTTAGATACATCAGGAATTCTCGTCAGAGTAGCAGCGATTATACAGGCTTTGAGAACAAAATAATGATTTTCACACTCAATTATGAGCACGTAGTCCACACAATTATTCCTACTGGTACAGAAGCATACTTTGTTTTTCCCTTCAATAATTAAACAGAAAATCTTGTAAAAGGTACAGTTGAACTTATTAGGACAGCAAACGGCAAAAAATTAAAAAAGAAGGCTTCATTCTCTCTACTACAGACACTACCATTGTGATTGAAGTCTCACCCTCTGTCCTGCAGCCAAACGATAGCGTTAAAATTTATTGGAGTACAGAATCTGTTAACTTTCGTGAAATCTCTATAGCGCAACTTAAGGCAGACTCAAATGCTGTTCATCACATATCCATACATATTCCTTCTATCTTTACTTACCAAACGAACAACGAGCGACTTAGCTTAATTGAGCATAAAGAGAGTGATATGGTGCTCAGGCAGTTCTTTATGGCTGACCCAGTAAAGTTCATAGAAAATCTATACATCAAGAGCAGGAGTTTGAAGTGGGAAGTGATGAAAAAAGAAAATTTACCCCAATTATATTGCCACTCAGTTCTTATAACTTTCCTAAACACATTGGTACAACCGAAGAGGAAACTTTTAAAAGAAAGGTAATCTAGACATCAGGCGCCTGCTAAAATCATATCAAGCCAGTCCGTTTAGGAAATAGCCCCCATGCTATTCTAATCTAATCCTTACGTACCCCTTCACATAATCATTCCTCAGGGGCTGTCTGCACTACTCACTTTTCTCTCCTGGATGATAGGTTGCTTTAGCCCGCTTCTCTACATCCTGCCGGTAGTAGGCAACATCTTTAAATTTAACATCAGCATACCGTTGCGCCTGGTCCCTGAAATGGGGTGAGTAAGGGTCGCTGCTTTGTCCGCCGGCAAGTATGCTTTTTGCTTTTACTTTTTCCCCAAATTCAACTACTGCTACAAAGCTGTTTCCGGAAGTACCATATAGCCGTTTGGTGTCATACGACTGGGCACCAAAGGAAGCCAGGGCTCCCCAGTTTCCCGAAGCCATGCCTACAGCTATGCTGGGCAGTGAATCGTTAAAAGGCTGTTTAATAGCACCATTTATACGCTGAAATCGGTTAATCTCGCCCCAGGGAGTATTCCACTGGCCAAAATCTGCTTCCAGCTGATTGATGGTCTGCTGGAAAAGCGCCAGGCGCTCCTTTTCCGGAGATTCGGTAGCATGATAGGTAAAACGCTCAATCAGGCTCAGGTCTTTGGGGGAGCTGCCGTTACTTAAGGTATTGATAGCATAGAAATGGGCCAGCGACATGGCTACTGATTCTGTAGAAACGGCATAATCCCACTGCCGCATCAGCTCAATGGCTGCCTGGAGCTTTGGATCATCAGGCTTTTGGCTGTCGTAGGCCGCCAAAAGTCCGGGAATCAATACTTCAAAACCCGGAAGGTAGGGATCATAAGCCAGGTCTATCAATTTATCGAGGGTTAGCTTTTCTGCTTTTTGCAACAGGCGGATGGCATGGATGCCCCGGAAATTTTCCGGAGACTGAGCCATGTAGGAAGGATAGTTTTCCTGCTTAGGGCTGTAGGGGCCGGCACTGGTAAAAGGCGTGGAATTGCAATTCTGGATCCAGCCATTTGGCGGATTGATCACCCGGATGGTTTCTTCCAGTGAATGCAGGCCCTGCCAGTCTGTTTTAGGGTTGCTGCCATCAACCGGTTTGGTATAATCGAAGGCAGCAGCATCGCGTATGGGGAAGAAGTTGCCATGATAGTAGGCGATATTGTTATCGGCATCGGCATATACGGTAGCGTTAGAAGAGTTTGTGCGCATCTTCATCATCTCGTTAAACTCTTCAAAGCTATTCTTTTTGGTGCGGGTATAGGACTGTATTAGCGCGTCCACTGGTTTCCACATAAGGGCGGTGGCCACCCATTTGTCACCGTTCTTGTGCGTTATGGGTCCGTGGTGCGTCCTGTAGGTGGTAAATTTTTTTTGCTTTACTGCTTCGCCTTCTTTGTAGGAGAGGGTAACATCAATTTTGGCAACAGGCCGCAGTGCATCGCCATACTGATAAAATAAACTATCCTCTTTCTTTACAATGGTTTCTTCAAACTCGTCGATCACATCGGCATAAGCAGAGGTATGCATCCAGCCCATCTTCTCGTTAAAGCCCTGGTAGATAAAAAATTGTCCCCAGGTAACGGCACCATAGGCGTTTAGCCCTTCTTCGCTTACCGCATGCACCTCTCCGCGGAAGAAGAAGGAAGTGTGCGGGTTGATCAGCAACATGGCATTGCCCGACTCGGTATGCTCCCCGGAAATAGTAAAACCATTGGAGCCCTGTGGCTCTTTGAGTAGTGCAGGTTGTTCTAATGCCTCACCGTCGCTGTTAAGTCCAAGGGAATTATTGTCTTCATAAAAAGCTTTGATTCTGCTGGTGGATACACTTTCTATGTCACCTCCAATAGAACCTTCACTAAAATACATAGGCATCCAGGGCTCAAAGCGTGTCAGTAGCTTAGGTTTAACTTCCGGATGGGTATAGAGGTAGTAGTTGATCCCATTGGCAAACGCCTGGCAAAGTTGTTTTAACCATTCCGGGCTTTTTTCATAATTCTCAATTGCCTCTTCTTTGGTCATGTACAGGCGGGCCCGCAGATCGCTGTAGAGCATTTCTTCACCTTCTACCTCAGCCAGCCGGCCAATTGCCCAGATATAATTCTGCTCTACCCTGTTGAAATCATCTTCGCACTGGGCATATAAAAGGCCAAATACGGCATCTGCATCTGTTTTGCCATAGACATGCGGCACACCAAAATCATCCCGGATAATGGTAACACGTGCAGCTTGTTGCTTCCAGGTGGCTACCTCTGATGATTGGGCGGCTTTTTCCTCAACTGAGCAGGAGAGTAAAAAAGTGATGAAAATGAGTAAAAATGCGGGGCTTTTTAAGGCGTATTTCATGAGCTATTTTAAATATTAAAAAGGACGATTTGCCAATTCAGGCAGATTATTTAATGATGAACAGCTAAAGAAAGGGTATTGCCAGGACTTTCCGCATTTGCATGCTATAAAGAAGTTTGCCTTAATTCATGGATCTGTTACTTGCTGTCAGGAGCACTTTTATATTAGAAATACTGCTTTAGGAACTAAGCGGGGAATCAATGGATGATCTTCCAGATGGCAGCTTCCTGTTTTTTTAGAATAGCTTTAACTTTTCTTTTGCTAGAACTTGGGATCACCTGCATCTGAGATCTGGAAGAGGAGCATGCGGATTTCCTCTACCTTTTCATGATCGCCCCCTTTTTCGTATGAGGCAGCCAGGTTCCGCATCACCCGCTTGATGATGGTGAGGTTATCGCAGGGCTCAAAGTATTTGTCCTGTGGCACCAGGTGCAGGTGGCTGATGTAGTTTTCAATGTCCTGCCTTGTAAAGATGAGGCCCCGGTTAAAAGCATTGATGTAAAACTGCACATCATTTACTTTGTAAGTGCAGATAAATAGGTTTGGCAGGTTTACCCCCCACACAGGCATTTCTAGCTTTTGCGCTACCAGCATGTACAGCACACAAAGACCAATAGGATTGCCTTTCTTCGTTTCCAGCAGGCAGTTGATAAAGGAGTTGTTGGGCGAGTGGAAATTGCGGGTATTGGCAGAAAAGCGGAGCTTACCAAAAAGCACGCTGTTGAGCAGTTTTATCTGATCGAAAGGGTGCAGGTCGGGTTTCATTTCCAGCCAGGCATCGTAGTAAAGCTGCTCCAGGTCCTGGCGCAGTTTCTGGAGGCTCAGGTCGGGGTACTGGTAGGTAGCAACCAGCCACATGCCTTTTAGCAGGTCTTCTGCGCCGCTGTCTTTGTACTCGACCAGCCGCTTCTTTAACAGGTTATATTGCAGCGAATGGATCATGTCTTCCAGCCGCCTTTGTACCAGAGGATTGAAATTTTCCTCCCAGTATTGCTCTAAATAAGGAATTGCCTCGTCGCCAAGCGCCATAATACGCTCTTCCACATGCCTGAGTACCTCCTGGTCTTCATCGTCCAGCAGCGACACAAGGGCTTTTAGTTCACTATCCGTCATCTGTTCTTTCTTCACTTCACCATCCACGTTTATTTAAAAAATCAGCCGCGCTGGCAGGCGGCTGGTTCTTGTGGTAAGTTACAAATTTTTGCTTTGCCCTCTGTAGGACATTGTTCCTTTTCAGGTTTGTAAAACACCTACGTTGTAACGTTCGGTAATGGGTGCATGGTTCGCGGCTTCTATGCCCATGCTAATAATTTTTCTGGTCTCCAGCGGGTCAATTATCCCGTCTACCCAAAGGCGTGCCGCAGCATAATAAGGGCTTAGCTGCTCGTTGTAGCGTGCTTCTATTTCTTTCAGCAGCTGTTCTTCCTCTTCCTTGCCTATTTGCTTGCCTTGTGCTTTTAAGGTTGCTACCCGAATTTGCAGCAGCGTTTTTGCAGCCGAAGCACCACTCATTACGGCAATCTGGGCCGTGGGCCAGGCATAGATCAGGCGCGGATCGTAGGCTTTGCCACACATGGCATAGTTGCCGGCACCATAGCTGTTGCCTAAAATAAAGGTAAACTTTGGTACTACAGAATTAGCCATGGCATTTACCATTTTAGCCCCATCTTTAATAATACCGCCATGCTCCGCACGGCTGCCAACCATAAAGCCACTCACATCCTGCAGAAATACCAACGGAATTTTACGCTGGTTGCAGTTCATGATAAAGCGGGCAGCTTTATCGGCAGAATCGGAGTAGATCACGCCACCCATCTGTATTTCGGTAGACTGGCCACCACTTTTTTTCGCCTTTACAATCTGGCGCTGGTTAGCGACAATGCCCACAGCCCAGCCATCGATGCGGGCATGGCCACACAAAATTGTCTGTCCGTAACTTTCCTTGTACTCATCAAAGGCCGAGTTATCTACCATCCGGTGAATGATCTCCCGCATGTCGTAAGGCTTGGCCCTGTCGTCTGGGAAAATGCCATAGATTTCTTCGGGATTTTTAACTGGCGGGGCAGGGGCTACGCGATCAAAGCCGGCCTTGTCGAAGTGGCCAATCTTGTCCATCATGCCGCGAATGGCATCCAGTGCGGCCTCGTCGTTCGGGTATTTGTTGTCAACAACACCGCTGATCTCGCTGTGTGTGGTGGCGCCACCCAGTGTTTCATTGTCAATATCTTCGCCGATGGCTGCTTTTACCAGGTAGGAGCCCGCCAGGAAAATAGAACCAGTGCCGTCTACGATGAGGGCTTCGTCACTCATGATGGGCAGGTAAGCCCCACCGGCTACACAGCTGCCCATGATGGCGGCAATCTGGATAATGCCCATGCTGCTCATGCGGGCATTGTTGCGGAACTGGCGGCCAAAATGTTCTTTATCGGGGAAAATCTCGTCCTGCATGGGCAGAAATACACCAGCACTATCCACCAGGTAGATGATGGGCAGGCGGTTTTCCATGGCAATCTCCTGCGCCCGCATGTTTTTCTTTGCGGTTATAGGAAACCAGGCCCCGGCTTTTACGGTGGCATCATTGGCCACAATTACACATTGGCGGCCACTTACATACCCAATGCCTACCACTACGCCGCCACTGGGGCAGCCACCTACCTCTTCGTACATGCTGTCGCCAACAAAAGCGCCTACTTCCAGAAAGGGGGCGTTCTTGTCTGTGAGATAAGCAATGCGTTCGCGGGCAGTAAGCTTATTTTTTTTGTGCTGGTCTTCTATTTTTTTTGGGCCGCCTCCCAGTTTTACTTTTTCGAGCCGGGTCCGGAGCTGGTAAAGCTTCTGTTTGATGAGGTCCTCGTTTTTATTGAAGGCTAGGTCAGTATGCATGTAGAAAAATTTGAGACGCTTCAAATATAATTAAAAAAGCGGCACCTGTAGGAGATGCCGCTTTAATAACAAACGTTTGAAATTATTTTTTTCCGCCCCCGATCAGGGAGAAGCGCAGGTCTATATAGCGGCCGGGGTTTGCCTGAATGTCCTGTAACAGCCGGTTTAGGCTCTCGGTACTCTGGTTCAGGTTGGTATACAACGAATCGTTGTACATAAGTTTACCCAGGCTACCCTCGCCACTTTGCAGATTTTTTGTAATGGCCTGCAGGTTTTGCACAGCGGCATTTGCACTGGCCACTGTTTCTTTCAGCTCCAGGCTGTTCAGCGAGTCGGCCAGGTGATTCATCTTTACCATAAAAGGAGCCACGCCATTTTTGGGATCATTCAGGGTTTCTGACAGGCCTTTAAGGTTCATGGCAATGGCGTTAATATCGCGCCTGTTTTCTACAACCATGTATTTTAATTCATTGGCTGCCAACTGAAAATCACCCAGTGCACCATCTACCTTCCCACCGCTGCCGGACAGGTCTTCAAGAATGTTGTTTACTTTGGTGAGGGTTGTATCAACGTTGGCAATAATGGGATCTGCTTTTTCTTTCAGCATGTCGCCCAAAGCCTGGTCTACTACGCCTACCAGTGTGTCTTCTTCGGCAAGCGCACGGCCATTTTGTTTGATTCGCAACACAATGGCTTTACCGCCCAGCACCGGGTTTTCATCTACCAGCAGGGCTTCGGTACCCTGGTACAGGATAAGGTCTTCATTGATTTCAATAGAAACCAGCATACCTGTTTTTTCTCCCTCCTGCAGCAGCGTAATTTCATTTACACGGCCAACCCGAAAGCCATTTACCTCTACAGGATTAGATGCCGTAAGGCCATCTACATTATCATACATCACATAGTAAGTATTGGCTGGGTCGAAGAAATCTATGCCCTTCAGAAATTTAAACCCCACAAACAGTATTGCCAGCGCAGCTACTGTTAACAAGCCTACTTTAACCTCTTTTGATATTTTCACAGAGTTCTAATTTAATTCGTCGCCTCTAATTCATCCTTATAATCCCTAAACGCTCTGAACAGGCCGGAGGCAATGTACGTTCTGCCTAATTCGTCGTTCAGGTACTTCTCATCAGTCTTGTTGGTAATAAAGCCTAATTCTACCAGTACACTGGGCATGGTTGTTTGCCACAGCACCAGAAAACCTGCCTGTTTTACACCCCGGCTGGGGCGGCCTACTCTTTTGGTAAATTGTTGTTCAATATTTTCGGCCAGCTGCAGGCTGTTCTGCAGGTGGGCGCTCTGCATAAGCGAAAACATAATGTAAGACTCGGGAGATTTAGGATCAAAGCCTTCGTACTTTTGCTCATAGTCTTCTTCCAGCAAGATAACGGAGTTTTCCCGTTTGGCAACAGTTAGGTTTTGCTCATTGACGTGTAAACCCATAATAAAGGTTTCACTGCCATGGGCCTCTTGGCTGCTGGCAGAGTTCAGGTGAAGGCTGATAAAAACATCTGCACCCTCCTTATTGGCAATGGCAGCGCGGTTTTCGAGCGGAATGAAGGTGTCGTCTTTGCGGGTGTAAATCACCTCTACATCCGGAAGATTTTTTTTTATGATTTCTCCCAGCTCCAGGGCTACCGCCAGGGCTATGTCTTTTTCTTTGGAAACGCTGCCCAGGGCGCCGGGATCTTTACCGCCATGCCCGGCATCAATAACCACTTTACGTATTTTGTAGTCTACTCTCCCTGCAGGCGTAAAAGAGCCTAACAACAAAAGCATAGCAGCAGCGGCACAATAGACAATATTTCTCACGGTCCTTCGGTTGTTATATAGATAAGCCATACCTTTGTACAAAATTGTGAATTTTTCGCAAAATCTGAAAGCGCTGGTGTTTCGTAAGTACGCACTCTTACTCGTATTATTGTGTTTGTTTTCCTTGCACCTGATGGCGCAGGAAAAGCCTGTACGCGACGATGAAGTACGCGATTTGCCGGCACTGCCCACACAAGAAGGGGATACGCTGAACCCCGAAACCGACCCAACAGATACCCTGAGGGTTAAGCTGCCTGATCAGACACAGCCGCAGGCTCAGGGAGATATTACTACCACTATCAAGTACAATGCCAAAGATAGCATCCTTTTCGATGCGGCTAACCGCATTGTTTATCTTTATGGTGATGCTGTTATTACTTATGGCGATATAAACCTGAAAGCGGCCCGCATTACCATTGACTGGACCACCAGCACCTTAACAGCCGTTGGCGTTAAAGACAGCCTGAATAAGGATGTAGGAACACCCGTATTTACACAAGGTGCAGAAACCTATGTGACTGATAATATCCGCTATAATTTTAAAGATCGCAAAGCTGTAATCAGGGGTATTGTAACCCAGCAGCAGGAGGCTTACATCCATGGCGATGTGGTTAAAAAAGATGACAAGAACCAGCTCTACATTCGCGGCGCCCGCTATACTACCTGTAATCTTGAGCATCCGCACTTTTATATAGAAGCCGGTAAGCTTAAGCTGATGCCAAACGATAAAATTGTATCCGGGCCTTTCCATCTTAAGATTGCCGATATTTCTACGCCGCTGGGCTTTTTATTTGGTATGTTTCCGGCGCCACGCAAAAGGGTATCCGGCGTTATTATGCCTAGTTATGGCGAAGAAAGCCGCCGTGGCTTCTTTCTAAGGGATGGCGGTTATTATGTGGCCGTCAGCGATTTTATGGACCTGGCACTGACCGGCGAAATTTATACCAAAGGCAGCCGCGGTTTTCAGATAGCCTCTAACTACCGGAACCGCTACAACTACAGCGGTAATTTTAGCCTGCGCTACAACCGCCAAAACCTGGGCAATGAAGGCGAGGAAAACCTGAGCCGTGACTTTTGGGTAACCTGGAGCCATAATCCCGAGAGCAAAGGCAACAGCCGCTTTTCTGCCAGTGTAAACGCCGGTACCACTACCTATACACAGAATAACTTTTCGATGAATAATTTTGAGCGGAACCAGAACCAGCAGTTCAGCTCAAGCATTAACTACAGCAATTCCTTTCCGGGTACTCCTTTTAACTTTAGTGCCCGTGCCAGTTTGGTGCAGGATATAGTCAGAAAGTCTGCAACTATTCTGCTGCCGGATGTAAGCTTAAACATGCAGCGCCAGTATCCCTTCCGGCCCCGCAGTGGTACAGCCAAGACCTGGTGGCAACAAATAAACTTTTCTTATACCGGTACGGCAACCAACCGCATCTCCAACAGGCCCCAGGCCACCTCTATTTCTGGTGCAGTTGTAGAGGATAATGAAGGCGTTAACCGGGATCCAATCCCGCTTAACATAAACAACTTTCCGCAGCTGTTGCGCAATGCAGATAACGGGGTAAAGCATACCATTCCGGTAAGTACCACCTTAAACGTCTTAAAGCATTTTTCACTATCGCCTTCATTTAATTACCAGGAGCTGTGGTATTTCCGCCGCCTGAAGTATTTGGACTATACAGAAGAAAGGGGAGCCATTGGAGTAGAAACCGAGAATGGCTTTAACAGGGCGGCAACCTATAACATGAGTGCCGGCTTAACAACCAAGGTCTATGGATTTTTCTACTTTAATAAAAAGAATCCAACACCTAAGGTGCAGGCCATACGCCACATGATCATCCCCTCGGTTTCGTTTAGTTTTGCGCCCGATTTCAGTAAACTGCAATATGGTAATTTCCAGACAGTGTCCATGGGTGTAGACCAGCAGGGAGATTCTGTCTTCCAACAGCTATCTCGTTATCAGGGGTATGCCTATGGTGCTCCTCAGGCGGGCCGTCAGGGCTCTATTGGAATTAATATTACAAATAACTTCGAAATGAAGGTGCGGGAAAAGGGCGATACCGCTACTACCTATAAAAAAGTGCCGCTGCTGGAGCGTCTGAGCATTAGTACCAGCTACAACATGCTGAAAGACAGCCTGAAACTGGCGCCCATTAACATTTCCGGTAATACCAGCCTGTTCAACAACCTGGTAATGCTTAATTTTGGCGGTACACTTAACCCTTACTCCCAGCAAACACAGTTATTGCAGCGCGGCGAAACTACTGTGCCACTGGAATCACTGGTCGATCAGTATGCGATTGCTTTAGGCGAGGGCCTGGGTAAGCTAACACAGGTAAATGTGGGCTTAAGCACCAGCTTAAGCTCTGAGGGTATCAAAGGGAAAACCACCAATGCGCAACCAGTTGCCGGCGCCAATATTAACAACGATTTAGCGGATGGACTCGACCCAAATGACCTTAATAACGGCTCTGCTTTAGGCGACGACCTGGGCCAGGAGGGATTGGCCTACCGCTATACCGACCCAACAGAATACGTGGATTTTACACTGCCCTGGACGCTGAGGCTCGCCTACACCCTGAACTATTCAAATCAGTTAAACCAGTCCAGCACTGTAACCCAATCGGTGAACTTTAGCGGCGACCTGAAGGTAACTGAAAAGTGGAAAGTAGGGTACACCAGCGGTTACGATATTAAACGCAAAGATTTTACCACCACCCGCCTGAGCATTTACCGCGATTTGCACTGCTGGCAGATGAATGTCAATTGGGTGCCCTTTGGCTATGGCCAGAGCTTCTCTGTTGATATTCGGGTAAAAGCTGCCATTTTGCAGGACTTAAAACTTAGCCGCCGCCGTAGCTTCTGGGATAATTAATACATTATTTCCCAACGCAGCGTATTTAATTTATCCGATGATTGTCTATTGCATCAGTGGTTTAGGCGCAGATGAACGTGTGTTTTCCAGACTTAGGCTGAAAGGGGAGATCCGCTTTATTCACTGGATACCGCCACAGCCGCAGGAAACATTGCAGCATTATGTAGCCAGGCTTGCGGATCAGATAGATGCATCACAGCCGTTTGCCTTGTTGGGCGTTTCTTTTGGCGGTGTGGTGGCGCGGGAGCTGGCCCAACTGCTACCGCCGCAGGCACTCATCGTCATTTCTTCTTTTTCTCGTGCGCATCAGCTGCCCTCGGCACATTTTTCTTACCTGCTGCCCCTGCTGATGATTGTTCCTAACAAATTGCTGACGCCACCCCGAAGGCTTATGTGCTGGCTATTTGGCATTCGGGTACAGGCACATAAAGAGCTGTTTTACCAGATCCTGCAAGATACTGATCCTGTTTTTTTGCGCTGGTCATTATCGGTTTTGTTGAAGATCAGGACTTTATCCCCAGTGGCCGGGCTCGTACAAATTCACGGGCAGGCAGACCGCATTATTCCTTATTCCAAAACAAAGGATGTGATTATGTTAGCAGACGCAGGCCATTTTGCAATCTATACCCATGCTCTCGAAATCAGTAGTATTGTCAATAAGCTTCTTTTCAAAAGCTAAACATCCCCGAATTTAGGAAAGCAACTATCCTGGCAGCTCTTAAATGAACACTCTTTTGAGAAAAGTTGTGAAACATATTTCATTTTTAATTCGTACAATTAAAATTATAAAAATGTAGGTATACACCTGCATGAACAGGCATGGATACCACCTTTTGTCTTTGACTCAAATTATTTGATTGTCATTCCAGCCCCTTCAGATAGTGTACTATAAAGGTAAACTTGTTCAATGCTCTTGAAAAAAAACTTAAAAAGTGCCGGGGGTAAGTGCGCCTTTTCATGGAAAATGTAGAAAACATGCCAGTGCGGGTTAATAACAAATTTCAGTTGTTATCAGACCTGACAATAGCGCTGAATACAAGTAACTCCCTGGAAGAAAAACTGCAGCTGATCACTGATAAGGTGAGGGAACTCACTGCCTGCCATCTCTCAGTCAGCAGCTATGTGCTGGACCAATGTGCTGAAAAAATAATAACCAAAGTATCTATTTCTGATGCTTTTTCTGCCAGACACAATTTTTTAGGTGAATGGGCTGATGTTGATACCCATACATTGATCAGCCATTTAGATAAGCCCCTGCGGCTAACGCAGGCCGAACTTGAGCTGCATGCTGTCTGGAGCGTTTTAATGAACAACCCGGCCCTGCATGGTTTGCTGGCTAGTCCCCTGCTGGATAAGGGTGGTAATAAGGTTGGCGTTATTCTCTTGTCTCGTCAATATGGGGGAGCATTTAGCCAGGAAGATGAAATAATGGTAGCACAGCTTTGCCAGATTGCAGCCATCGCCATTGAAAATGCTCAGTTGCTCCACAGGCTGGAGGAGGCCCTGAAAGAAAAAGAATCGGCCATTAAGCTAAATAAAACTATTACCGATAATGCTACCTCGGCCCTTTTTATGATGAATGAAAAAGGGTTTTGCACCTTTATGAATCCGGCCGGAGAAAAGATGTTTGGCTATAGCTTCGACGAAATCAGACAGAAGGAGCTGCATTACCTTATCCACCACCATCATCCCGATGGGCGTGCTTATCCGATGGACACTTGCCCTATTGACAGAGCCCTGCCCGATAACTTTGATATACGGGCACATGAAGATGTATTCATCAGGAAAGATGGAACCTATGTACAGGTAACCTGTGCTGCCAGCCCTATTTTTGATAATGGAGTGCCTGTTTCTACCGTGATCGAAGTCCGTGACATCACAGAAGAAAAAAAAGCAGACCTGGAAATTATTGAAAGAATGGAGCGCATCCGCTTCATCTTAGATGCAATGCCCCAGAAAGTTTGGACTGCCAGCCCAGCGGGAAATGCAGATTATTTTAACAGAAACTGGCTAAAGTATACCGGCCTTAGTCTGGAAGAATCGCTGGAGCGTGGCTGGAAAAAAGCCATACATCCCGATGACGTCTCAATTACACAAAAGGCGTGGTATAACTCTGTAAGCAGTGGTGATGTTTTTCAGGTCGAGCAGCGATTTTTAAGGCACGATGGCGCCTATCGGTGGCACCTGAGCCGGGCACTTGCCTACAAAGATATAACTGGACAAATCATGATGTGGATAGGTACCACCACAGACATCCATGACCATAAAACCGCACTTGAGCATCTGGCTAGGAGCAACAGGGATTTAACGAAGATCAACAACGATCTGGATAACTTTGTCTATACAGCCTCTCATGATCTTAAAGCACCCGTTCTGAATATTGAGGGTTTAATGTTTGCCCTGCAGCGGGTATTGTCACCTGAGTCTAAAGAAAAGGAAGATACCCGTACCATACTGGACCTGATCAATCAGTCGATCAAACGCTTTAAAGGTACCATTGAGGACCTGACAGAAATATCAAAAATCCAGAAGAACCTGGGAGAAGATGTGGAGGCGTTAAGTATCTCATCAATTATAAGTGATGTGTTGCTTAGTATAAGCGGGCTAATTACCGCATCGGAAGCCACCATAAGCGTTGATACTACTGCCGGCAATACTATTTATTTTTCTAAAAAAGACCTGCACAGCGTCTTATTTAACTTGATTGATAATGCAATCAAGTTTTGTTCGCCGGAGAGAAAACCAATCATAGCAATTACCACCCGCTGGCATGGAGAGCGCATGGCGCTTTCTGTAAAGGACAATGGTTTGGGAATTAGAGAAGATCAGACGGATAAAATCTTTATGATGTTCAGGAGAATGCATAACCATGTGGAAGGAAGTGGTGTTGGCTTATATATTGTAAAAAAGATTGTTGACAATTCCGAAGGTGAGATCAAAGTAGAAAGTAAGGTAGGTGAAGGATCAAACTTTACCGTGTATATTAAAAATGTAAAGGCTTAATCCATGTGTGCTTATTTAATACTAACCTTAATGAGTGAGTTCTAATGAATAGGATTTCCTGCACTTTGTTGGTAGACGATGATCAGATCAATAATTTCATCAACCAACGACTCATTGAAGAGTTGGTGATCACTTCTGAATTGAACCTGGTAAACAATGGCCTGGAGGCACTGGATTACCTGAAGGAAAACTGCTATGCAGAAAATAAATGTCCGGAGCTGATCCTGCTGGATATTAACATGCCGGTAATGGACGGTTTTGAATTTCTACAGGAGTTTACCGAGTTAAGCTTTCCTAATAAAGAAAAAGTTAAGATAGTGATGCTCACTACCTCAACCAGCCAGAAAGATCTGGAGAAGCTCGAGAATTTTCAGGTGGCCGGTTATATTAATAAGCCCCTTACAGAAGAAAAGATCTTAGAACTGGTGGACAAACTTTTTCCTTAGGCTGGGTGCACCGGAGGCCGGAGCATATAGGTGGTAGGGCGCTAACTTATGGTTTTGAGGTTTAAGCTTTTATAATTAAACCATGCATTTACATTTTTTCACTGCTCAGTTTAAAAATATCGCCAGAACGTTGGGCTGCTGGATTTGTACAGGCTTGTTGTGGCTCTTTGTTTTACAAGCCTGCAGTACCGAAAAGGGCACCGATGCCGGCAATGGCGAAAACCTTGCTGCAGACAGTGTCGCCCTCGCTGCCGACACAAGTCTTGCTGCCAACAGCAGCGAATACTCACCTGCAGTAGAGGATTCGCTGCTTCGTGAACAAGCCCTGCAGCTGGCCCAGCGCTACATGATCCTGGATGGGCACATAGATCTGCCTTACCGGCTGCAGAATAAGATGGCCGATGTATCGCAGGAAACAGCAGACGGTGATTTTGATTTTGTGCGGGCAAAAGCGGGTGGACTGGATGCCCCCTTTATGTCGATATATATTCCGGCCAGTTATGAGGCCAGTGGTGGCGGAAAGACCCTGGCTGATAAGCTGATTGGCATGGTGGAGAAGCTGGTGAAGGATTACCCCGATAAATTTGCCCTGGCCACCTCGCCGGATGAAGTGCGTAAAAATTTTAGTGCCGGGCTGATCTCTCTGCCAATGGGCATGGAAAATGGAACACCCATTGCAGGCAAGCTGGAAAACATAGACTATTTTCATAAAAGAGGGATACGCTATATTACCTTAGCCCACAGCCAGAGCAACCATATCTGCGACTCTTCCTACGACCCCAAAAAACAGTGGGGAGGGCTAAGTCCTTTTGGCCGGGAAGTGGTGGAGCGTATGAATACTTTGGGCATCATGGTAGATGTGTCCCATATCTCCGACAGTGCCTTTTACCAGGTAATCCGGGCTACCAAAGCGCCCGTTATTGCTTCACATTCTTCCTGCAGACACTTTACACCCGGTTTCGAGCGCAACATGTCTGATGAGATGATCAGGGCGCTGGCTCAGAATGGGGGTGTTATTCAGATCAACTTTGGTTCTACTTTTATTTCAGCAGAATCGCTTCAAAAGCAAAACGAGGCAAAAGCCGCTGCAGAAAGCTGGGCCAAAACTCAGGGGCTTTCTCCCACAGATCCGGCTGTAGAGAAATACAAAGAAGAGCTGTTTAGAAAAGCAGCCGGTTATACAACGGTACAGGCAGTAGCCCGGCATATCGATCACGTAGCCAAATTGGTAGGCGTTGACTACGTAGGCTTCGGCTCCGATTTCGATGGGGTAGGAGATACCCTGCCCGAAGGCCTGAAGGATGTTGCTGACTATCCTAACCTGATTTATGAACTGCTTAAAATGGGTTATAGCGAAGAAGACATCCAGAAAATATGTGCTGGTAATGTTTTGCGGGTATGGGAAGAAGTAGAAAAGGTTGCTGAGGGTGCTTAAGGCACGGAACTCCTGAACTGTACAAAATAAAAAACTCCTTCCTGTTTAGCAGGAAGGAGTTATGTTTATGCTCGTTGTCTTGTCAGGAAATCTTTGGCGCGGTTATCGGTAAGCAGCTCCCAGATTGAGGTAACTGTCCAGCCCGGTGCAAAAAGGTCGTTGTAGAAGCCTTTGCCAAAGTGGCCATAGTCCCAATCGGTGTGCTGTACCACCTCGGGATAGAAGCCTTCTTTGAAGATGCCGGACATATGCCCCTCATATGGCAGCAGTTGCTCGCGCATAGAGGTGCAAATTACTTCAGCAAATTCGGCAAAACGCTGCTCGCCGGTTTCTTCTGCCAGCCATTTAAGCACCTCGTCAAATTCAAAGATATAGACATCGATGTGGTTGTTTTCTACCGAAACGTTGCCCCAACCCCTGCTTTTTAAACCAATATCGCCAAGCATCTGGCCCTGGGCAAAAGGAACATCCCAGGTATAGTACCAGGACAGGGTAAAATAAGCAGCCTGTTTAGCCAGCGCTATGTAGCGCATCTTTTCTCCACCTTCCGTAACCAGTGCCATATTATACAGCGCAACAGCTGCATACAGCGAAGCCTCTTTGTCCTCACAGTCAGCATCCAGGGTAGAAGAGAAGTAGTCAGATTTAGAAATAATTTCTTTCTCCTGATAATCCACAACCCTGCGGGCAGCATCGAGGTATTTCTGGAGGCCAAAGTATTTGTAAGCCATTACCAGCGGGGGTACCGCAGAGGGGGAACTTCCGCCCACCGGATCTACAATTTTGCCACTGCCCCTGAATTTACGCGGAAAGCTGCCATCTGCATGCTGCAGCCCGAGCATCTTATCCAGCAGATTCAGGATTTTAGCTTCGAACATGGGGTGCATTCTGCCTCTTTGTTTCTCGTAATCGAGGTACAGTAAAACAGCATAAATACCCTCGGACTGCCGGCGTATAGAGTACAGGCTCTTGCCAATAGGATAATCTTCACCCACCAGTTCGCGAATATAGCCAGTCTTGGCAAATCCATTTTTTTCGTAACTGTTCAAGACAGCATAGGCGAGTTTCTTCAGTTTTTCGTCGCGATGCTCTTCTGCCCATTCCAGTGCATTAAAGCCATTCAGGAGCACCCGGCCTACAAAACCTACTTCCAGTAGTTTTTTAGGTTTACACGCATTTGTTTGCAGGTGTACACCAGAGAAACCTTTAAGATTACCCACTTCTACATAAGACTCTCTATAGTAGTTGGTAAGTATAAGCTTGATCTGTTCGTCTGAAAGTTTATTGCAGCGAAGCGGCTCCGGCTTAAACATATCGTATGAGCGGGTCCAGATGCCTTTCATGTATTCTGCATAATCATAGGCATCAAACTTAATAAGCTGATAGCGCAAGGTGATGCTTTCTCCTTTTTTTAGAAAAAGGAAGGAAGTTACGGGCGCGCCTAGGCTAAGCTTACGGTAGTAGCTGTGCGGCCCTTCCATGTATGGATAAGCAAAAGACAGAAAAGCTTCACCCGCCTGTTCGCCAAAGCCAACGGCACCCAGATCGGTATGTCCGCTCAGGATCACCTCGCCCTGGTTATGCTGGGTCATGGCATGCTGCTCAATCTTGTCCATGCGCACCAGCGAGTAGCTTGTCCGCTTCTGCTTGTCGAAAATACCCACCAGTGGAGTGCTAAGGCGGTCTTCCCGTACAATCCAGTTTTTGCTCACCCGTGCCGAAGGTGTATTTTCCGGTGAACGCAGGTTTTTGCGGTACCAGAAGCCGGGCAGGAACAGATCTGAGGAATCATAGGCCATGCCGGGCAGATCAATTCTGCCCTGGAGACTAAAATATGTATTGGCTTCTGCCGCTATGCGAATGATTAATTCAACATGGCCACTGTTCAGTGGATTGCTGCTGAGCGAACTTACTTCCCGGGTTATTTTTAATGGAAGCTGCTGTTCTGCCTGTAGCAGGTCCATGCCCGGTACAGGCGTTAACGCATGTGCCTTCGTGCTATTGCCGGGCTGCTTCAGTAACAGCTTAAAACTAATATGTTGACTAACCTCTTCTTCCAGTCTCTGAGGAGCAACGTAATAGCCACCATTGGTCCACAGATACAGGTCCATCAGGTTACTTGCTTGCATCATCTGCTTAATCTTTTCTTATCTAATTGTTATCATCCGCTATCGCCTTGGCTTTCCGTAAAAACTTACTGCATTCGTCTATTTGGCTTTGATCCTGGCAGTTGTTTTTTTTGGAGGGATTGGCTGGAAACCGGGAGTTGCTTATCTAAGCACAAAGAGCATGCCTAAGCTGCACTTTTCTGCTGTTTTGAAGTTATTTTAACTTTTTCTAAGCTGATTAACGTCCTGATTTCCGCTGTTTTGTGGCGTAGAATTAAGATACAAGTTAGACCTGAATGTGAATATTTTTTTGATGAAACAGCTTTGGAACTTGCATAGGGCAGGTATTTTTATTTCGAGCTGTTAATATGGCTCCAGATGCCAAAACAGCCCGCCGGAGGCTGTTCACTATAAAAAGGTCTGTGCCTGGAATACATTATTATGTATTTTATATACAGACCGTTATTCAAAAAAATGTAAAATCCAACATAGAGGTGAGTGCAGCGTCGTAGTGGTTTTTGCTTTTATCTACACATTTGTGGAGAAACAAAAAAGGGCAGCCTGTTGGCTGCCCTGCTTTAATAAAAAATTTATTTGCCGCCCGGTGGGCAATGTTCCTTCAGGAAATTGGTATACAAAGTTGATAAGTGCTCAAAGGTGCCTTCACCTTCTGCCATGCCGTGAGAGCGGTTAGGATAGGGCATTATCTGAAATTGCTTGTTATGCTTTACAAGCTCGTTGATCAGCTGTTCAGCATTGTTGTAATGCACATTATCATCTGCAGTGCCATGGATATAGAGCAGGTCACCTTGCATATTTTTGGCATGGGCCAGCGGAGAGCCTTGTACAAAGTCTTCCAGATTTTCTTCTGGTAAGCCCATGTAGCGCTCCTGATAGATATTATCATAGGTAAGCTGGTTGGCCACTGCAGCAACAGCAATACCCGTTTTATAGATCTCGGGATACTGAAAGAGCAGGTTAAGGGTAGCAGAGCCTCCACCACTCCAGCCCCATACCGCTACGCGTGCCGTATCTACATAGGGCAGCTCCAGGATCTTTTTAGCAGCCATGGCCTGGTCTTTGATGTTGAGGCGGCCAATCTGCCTGTAAATACTTTTGCGCCACTCACGGCCTTTAGGCACAGGTGTTCCCCTGTTGTCTACCGATACATAAATATAGCCATCTGCAGGCATATCGCCCTTATACAGGAAATTGTTGCCAATGCCATAGCTGTCCTGTACCGTTTGGCCCCAGGGTTCTGTGTATACATAAAATACTACCGGATATTTCTTTTTGGGATCAAAGGAGGCTGGTTTAACCATCCAGGCGTCCATTTCTACACCCTCTTCGGTTTTAATGGTCATAAATTCTACGCCGGCAGCTGCTTTGTTGGCCTTCGCCAGTGCTTCCTCTACTGCGCTTTTGCCCTGCAGTGGCTTATGCTGCGGCAGCGATACCCACTCACTTGCCGAGGGCGTATAATGGTTGCTGAACCGGTGCTGGGCATATTTGGCATCCGGTGAAAGCTCGTAGCTGTGATAACCCTGCTGAGAAGCTGGTGAGACCCGCTCCAGCTTGCCTTTGCCATTCAATTTTGTGCGGTACAGGTATAATTGGGTAGCATTTTCCGGGGAAGCCATAAAATAGACATATCCACCTTTTTCGTCTACTGCAGTAATTTCCATTACATCGTAGTTGCCATTGGTCACCAGTGTTTCTTTTTTGCCATCGCGGCTTATGCGGTACAGCTGGCGCCAGCCGCCTTTTTCACTTGGCCATAAGAACTCTTTGCCTCCATCCAGCCAATCCCAGCCGCCAAAAGTATAGGACTGGTCCCAGGAAGGCAATATATCGATCCAGGCTGCATCTTTTTCCTGATAGATCTGCTTGGCCTCCCCGCTGGCAGCATCACAAAGCATAAGTTTGCTTTCGTTTTGCTTGCGGTTTAACTGCTGCACAATGATCTCGTTAGGGGAGTTGGTCCATTCCATGCGTGGCAGGTAGTGCTGGCGCGGGTCACCGGGTATTTTCATCCAGGTAGTGGCTGCGCTGTTAACATCTACAACACCAATTTTATAAGGAGAAGGCGCCTGACCGGCAACGGGATATTCTACCGGAATTACCTTGGAATAAACATCGTCGGTGAGGTTAAACATGATATAATCCTTCACCTCTGTGGCATCTATTTGCCAGAAAGCCAGCTTTTTGCTGTCGGGGCTCCAGCGAAAGCCATCGCGGCAAAAGAACTCTTCTTCGTAGGCCCAATCGAAGGTGCCGTTGATGCGCTTGCGGGTACCATCCTGGGTCAATTGCTTCACAGCGCCGTCAGCCAGGTTTTCTACATATAAATTGTTTTCGCTTACATAAGCAACTTTGCTGCCATCGGGCGAAAACTTGGCAAACATCAGCGAAGACGCCGGACGGTCCTTGCCCAGTTGACGCATGCTTTTGTTTTGCAGGTCATACACCCAATAATCTCCTTTTGTGTTCAGCCGCCATACGCGCTGTGTGTTGGTGAAAAGCAGGATTTGTTTTTCATCGGCAGAGTAGGAGAACCCTTCTACTGCCAGCGGCTCTTGCTGGCCCGGGGGCTGCAAAGCTTCTTTTGGTAGAATAGGGGTCACTTGGTCGCCGGGCAGGCTGTGCATTACCAGACTTCCTTCTTCTTCCTGTACAAAAGCATTACCAGCTTTAAGCCAGTAGCGTTTTTGGTGGCCCTGTGCCAGAAGTGAATAGGAAATAAAGAGCAGCTGAATCAGCAGCAAAAAAGTGCGTAGCTTATGTGTAAAAGCCATGGAGGTTATGTTGATGAATGTTTTAATGTATTAACGGGCAAGATAAGTTATCTGGTGTAGCGTTGCAATAAGTAAATCTGCCTGGCCGGCCGCACCTGGCCGGCCGCACCTGGCCGGCTGCACTTCTTCATTGATACAACCATTGGCGGATGCATTAGTTAGTTTGTGTACACAGATCCGGACAACTATGAAAAGCATTTATATTGGTACCTCTGGCTGGCATTACAAACACTGGATGGGTACTTTCTATCCTCAGGGGCTGAAATCAAAAGACTTTACCCGCTACTACCTTAATTTTTTCCAAAGTGTAGAGATCAATAATTCTTTTTACCGGCTGCCTTCTGCCCAAACTTTTGCAGGCTGGCGGGCTGCAGTGCCAGAGAATTTTGTTTTTGCGGTTAAAGCTAGCCGCTTTATTACGCATATGAAAAAGCTTACGGACCCGCAGCAAAGCATTGCCCGTTTTTTTGAAAATGTGGAGTCGCTGCAGGAGAAGCTGGGGCCCATTTTGTTTCAGCTGCCTCCGGGCCTTGGCGTTTCCATGCAAAAATTAGAGACTTTTCTGGCAGCTCTTCCTGCTTATCACCGCTACACTTTTGAGTTCAGACATCCCAGCTGGTACCATCCTGCCGTGCTGGAGTTGCTGCAACGGTATAATATAGCCTTTTGTATTTACGAATTAGCCTGGCATATGTCGCCTATGGCAGTAACGGCAGATTTTGTATATGTACGCCTGCATGGGCCGGGAGATAAATACCAGGGCAGCTATAGCGAAGAAACCCTTAGTGAATGGGCCAATCGTAGCCTGGAGTGGCAGGCGCAGGGAAAGGATGTGTATATCTATTTTGATAACGACCAGCTTGGCTATGCTGCCTTTAATGCAAAACGCCTGCAGGAGCTGGTTTGGGAGCGTAATGGCTCGGGGCTTAGCTATAAAGAAATAAATGAAAGTGGGCAGCAATGGCTGTTTTGAAACTACCCTTTGCCCTGAAATTGCTGAGAAGCCCAAAAGCACTAGAGCACCTGAATATCATACTTGGCGAGCAGCCCCGGCAGACCTTCCTGGGAGAACTTGGCCTTTTTCATAACATTTATTTCAGGATCGATGGTGAAGTTATAAGCTGTGGAAAAGTTAGCCTCCTGCAGATTCGTTCTGTTGAATACGGCGCCCAAGAGGTCGGTATTTTCAAATATGGCTTTGTTAAGGATTGCATGGTTAAAGATGGCGCTCTTCAAAGAAGAATTCCTGAACAGGGTCTTGCTTAATTTTTTATTTGTGAAAGAAGCGTAATCCAACAAACAATCTTCAAAACATACAGAGAAAAGCATATCGGCACATTCATGAAAATTTATGCCTATCAGCTTACAATCTTTAAATGAGATGCTATCCAGGGTGGTCTGATTTAACTTTATCAGTCCCAGGTTGCAGGCTATAAACGTACAACTGGTGAAACGACTGTGGGAGAAGTTGCTACTGGAAAAATCGCAGTGCTTAAAGCTGCATTTTTCAAATTCCCGGTGCTTCACCTCTTTTCCCGTATAATTCAGATTTTCAAAAACTTTATGCTGATGAATGACTGGTTCCATGGGTTTTGGCTGTTGATCTATGCTATTTGGCTGCCACAAATTTACGAGGCCTAAGTTGCGTAATTATTTTGAGTTTAGCCGGTTTGTTTATGGCGATTCATAAGCGACATACCGGACTAAAGGCTGGCTTCAGGTGGTCTAAAGAACAATAAAGCACCAATATCGACCAACTTCTGGACAAGCTTTGCATTTGAGCGGATGTAGCGGAAAAAAAGGAACGAAAACACCGCAGAATGTCGTTTAAAATAGGCGGTTGAAAGCTACGGGCGCAGCTAATATATTTTAGGACTTATCTTAGCTAAAAGCGTGTTTGCTGATTTATCATACTTTATCTTTGTACCGCCAAATAGATACAACCTTAAACAAATCCTGAAATGGAGCGAATTACAACTGATATATGTGTGGTTGGGGCAGGCCCTGTGGGCCTTTTTGCTGTATTTGAAGCAGGCTTACTGAAGATGCGCTGCCATGTGGTGGATGCACTTCCAGCCGTAGGCGGACAATTAACAGAGATTTATCCTAAAAAACCCATTTACGATATACCCGGTTTTCCGGAAATTCTGGCAGGCGATCTGGTAAAGAACCTGCAGAAACAAATAGCCCCTTTCCATCCCACTTATACTTTGGGAGAACGGGTGGAGCACCTGCATAAATTAGAGGACGGCACCTTTTTAGTAACCACTGTAGATGGCACCGAAATAAGCTGCAAAGCTGTGGCCATCGCCGGCGGCCTGGGTTCTTTTGAACCGCGCAAACCTGCTATTCCGCTACTGGAAAAATACGAAGCCCGCGGCATCGATTATATGGTGAAAGATCCGGAAAAGTATAGAGGCCAACGCCTTGTTATTGCGGGCGGTGGCGACTCTGCCCTGGACTGGACTATTTTTCTGGCCAATGTGGCCAGTGAAGTAACGCTCGTACACCGGGGCAGCAGCTTCCGGGGCGCACCAGAGTCTGCAGATAAAGTGGCCCAGCTGGCCGGCGAAGGTAAAATTAACCTGATCCTGAATGCCAACGTGGTAGAGGTACTGGGCGAGCAGGCGCTGGAAGCGGTTATTGTTCAACCAGACAAAGGCGATTCCCATGCCCTGGAAGTTGATTATTTTATACCACTATTTGGTCTGGTACCTAAGCTGGGACCCATTGACCAGTGGGGGCTGGAGCTGGATAAGAATGCCATTGTGGTAAATACAGTAGATTACTCAACCAGCATTCCTGGTGTCTATGCCATTGGCGATATCAACACCTATCCTGGTAAGCTCAAGCTTATTCTTTGTGGTTTCCATGAAGGAGCCCTGATGGCCCAAAGTGCCTATAAGCTGGTTTATCCAGATAAGAAATTTACCCTTAAATACACCACCGTAAACGGTATCCAGGAGCTGTAAAATGGAGAACATGATTAACCTCTTCGTAGCCGATGAAAACGGAGAGAAACTAAAAATTGAAGTGCCTACCGACATGGGCTTGTCCGTAATGGAGGTGCTAAAAGCAAACGAGCTCGACGTACAGGCCATGTGTGGCGGCATGGCCATCTGCGCCACCTGCCATGTAGAAGTGCTGGAAAGTGGTACCCTGCCTGAACCGAGTGACGACGAAGCTTATATGCTGGAATCACTGCCGCATGCTACCAGCAGCAGCCGACTCTCCTGCCAGCTGCGCGTTTCGCCCGAGTTGGATGGTTTGGTCGTGCGTATTATGCCGGAAGCTTAAGCTAACTTTCAGCAAATTTTAAAGCCCTGCCACTTTGGCGGGGCTTTTGTTTGCCAAAATCTATAAAGATTAGGAGCCGCTTAGTTGTGCCTGTTTTCTATGGGTTTATCCACCAGTACCATACCCCTTTTACCTGCCCAAAGCCAAAGCACAATGAGTGCTACCTCAGCCAGAGCATCATACTGATAAATGTCTGAGATAACACTCTGCAGGCTGTAGTAAACATCTATAAAGATTAGCCCAAGGGCACTGCCAATCCCCAGCCACTTAATTTCCGGTGTTACCCGCCTGCGCAAGCCAGCTGCCAATAATACAAGGCCTACGACCAGAATCAGGATCGATACGGTATAAAGCAGCCAGATATCCTTTTTTGGACCTGTTACCCATAGAAAGCTTTTCAGGTGTATTATGGGCCAAAGACCTGTAATACTCCAGTAAACACCTTGTAGTATGGAAATGGTGTTCAGGTTTCTCATATAACAATGGCAAGGCCGAAAAGTATCGTGCTTTAATAGCATCATAAACCATCGTTATCGCGTATGGTTTCAGGATAGAAAAAGCACAGGCGGGCAATCATTCCCGATCGCTCAGGGTGTTGAAAGTTACGGCAACAGAGCTTACGGTATGCCGGCCCTCAAGATCTGACAAGGGTCAGGGGTAAGCCATCAATTAATATTTAAAGTGTATTCAAATGAAGATTATAAAAAGGGAAACACTATACCAGGGATTTTACAATCTTAATAAGCTGATCATTGAAGATAAAGGAGAAACCTTTGATCGTGAGCAATTAGATGTGGGTAAGGTGGCTGCTGCCCTGGTTTACGACACCAAAAAGGAAAAATATATTCTGGTAAGGCAATATCGCTTCAGTGTTGAGGAAGAACTATTGGAAGTAGTAGCTGGGCTGGTGGAGAATAAGGAGAACAATCCGGAGAAGACCATCAGAAAAGAAATTGAAGAAGAAGCAGGCTATGCGGTAGATAAGCTGGAGTTTATCATGACTTTCTACCCATCGCCGGGAGCCAGTACGGAAAAGACTTATTTATACTATGCTGAAGTAAGCCATAAAAAGTCTGAAGGGGGCGGCCTGGACGAGGAAAACGAAGATGTTAAAGTAGAGGAATACAGCAAAGAAGAGCTGCTAAGCTTAAAGCTGCAGGATGGCAAAACCATTATTGCAGTGCAATGGCTGGCTTGTAAAAAGGATTAAGCTTATGCCATTTGTGCTAAAATGCCTCTGCGCTTATGCACTTTTACACCGAACCTTTCCTGAACCAAAGTGCGCAGGCGCTGCTCGCTAAGGGATATGTTTCCTTTGGGTGGCTGCAAAATGGTAATACCCAATAGCAGACGAACAAAAGCAGGATCGGCACATAATTGCGTACACCAGCTTGCAAACCACTGGCTCCAGTCCAGGTGGTACTGTTCCTGATGGGTTTTACCATTAAAAAGCAGTTCCAGCTGATTGCTGCAATTCCTGTATCGGTAAATGGCAGCAAGCGCGTCGTACATGTGGTAAAGGTGCTTTGTTTGTGGCCTGGTTTTGCAGATGCGAAGGCTGGTGCTATCCAGCAGCCCCAGGGGATTGAAATGCTGCTTATACGCATGGCGTGCCTGGCAACAAAGGTAAAGCAACAAACGGGGGCGTAGATTCTCCTGTGCCTCCCGCAGCATATAGTTTTTGTCTTGCCGAAAAAATCTGGTGTGCATGCAGGGTAAAAATAAAGGCTTTTACCCTTTTCTGCTAAAAAGAAGGCATATTATTTACAAATCGCCCAGCAGAGCCTACCTTAGAAAATAAAAGCTGGCGCGCAGTGATATCCAGTCTGTAGAAAAGCAAACGACCTACTAGCTGTTGAGCACAGCCAGTAGGTCGTAAAATTACTGTCCCAGTGGTGGGGATTGATTCAAACTTATTAAAGTTCCGATCTTACAGCTCCATCGGATTTGAGCATTTCACGATGGGTAGGTTCATCTCTGCCAAACAAACCGCTAATACTGTTGAACTGCTTGGCATATGACAGTGCTACACCTGTTTTTGGAATAAATTCATTTAATACATAATCACGCTCGCTGCGCTGAAAGATCTTCAGGTTTAGGTTACCACGCTCATTGATGTGGTAGATGATGGCAAAGTTTCCGGCAAACTGGGTGCCGCTGCTGGAACCGCCTGCTGCGCCGCCCGCACCACCACCTACGGCACTGGTTCCGCCTACTTCTACTTCTATTTTATCATTGAAGAGGGAGCGGCTGAGTGAGAAGCCAACATCTCTACCGCCATCTATATTGCCGCTACCACCCTGCTGCGACTCTACATCAATCTCAATTTCTACGCCCAGATAGTCCTGGGTAAGTGCATTCAACTGATCGGTTAAGAACTGCCCTAAGCTTTCGTCGATGCGCGCGGCTACGGCACCTGCTGCGCCACCACCACCCGGCTGTGTCTCCAGCGGGTTTTCAGCAATAAATCTGTTCAGAACAATCAGGCCAAATACCTGGCGGAATAACTCAGATTCATTGTTGTTGATTTCATCCAGGCGGGTGGCCACCACACTGCTGCTCATGGCGCCCTGCTGCGATTCAGGTGCTACAATGTCAAAGGAGAAAGAAGGAGACTCCAGGGTGCCTGTCATGCTGAGGAGCACATTTACAGGGGCTTTTTCGCGGGCCGCAGCATATTCGGCAGAGCCTTCTTCTACATAGCGGCTTACCAGCGGAAGCCGGCTGGCCTCTGTGGTATAAATGGCCGTAAGGTCCATTTCGGCTGCCAGCGGATCGCCATTAAAGTCGATGGTACTGCCTTCTTCCAGTGCAAAGCTCTTCTGAATTACCTCCATAAAGCTGAGCCGATAGCGCCCGCTGCTTACTTCATAGGTGCCCTGCATGTTCATGTCACCGGTGGGTTCCATGCGTATTTGCAGATCTGCAGTACCCTGCACTTCCAGAAAATCTCCTGTAGTAGGATCAACCACCACCGTAAAGGAAGCAGCCGAAGGCACCGAGAGTGATGCATTCATGGTAAAGTAGCTTGTATTGGCTGACTCTATCACAGTATCTGGCGCTACGGCATACGTAGTATCATTCTCCAGGAAAGCGTTTCTGTTCACAAAGTTTATGTAACTGGCTGTGCCCGCCTTGGCTTCCTCTGTTTGAATCACAATGGCAAAATCGGTCCGATCGTTAACGCTTGCCGATCCACTTACAAACATATTATCCAAGGGGCCGCTCACGTTCGCATCGGTGCTTATGTATAACTCTCCGTAGAAGGGTGCATCTAAATCCCTTTCTCTGTTAACCACCTGAAAGTTTTCAGCATCGATGTCAAGATTAAGCCTGTAATCCACGAAAGACTGGTGAGATATCTGCCCGTCTACAACCAAATCCTGATTTAAGGAGTCGGTAAGGGTAAAATTATTTAACCGTATTGCCTCGTTATCGATGCGTATCTCGTTGCCAGGCATTGTATAACGCGAGCCGGTCATGACCAGACGAAAGGCACTGTTATCACTAAAGCCAATATTGCCATCCACCTGTGGCTGCTTAACACTTCCGCCTACATCTATATTGCCCTGCAGGTTACCGGTAATATCAGCAATAAATTCATTTACAAAAGGCTCCCAGGGTTCCAGGTTAAAGCTGTTGATGTTAATGTCCAGCCCCATGGCATTGGTGCTGTCTTCAATGTTGAAGAAGCCGTCAATAACCAGATCATTATTCGGACCTTTAAGCGCAATGTTTGCATTGATGCGCCCTTCGGTAGATACTTTGTTCATTTCTGCCTTTATATCTCCAACAGCAAGACTGTCAACCATCAGGTTGTTCACCATCAGGTCGGCTTCTATGGCAGATATGTTCATGGGCTGGGTCAATTGTACCCGCCCGTCCAGAGAGGCGGCCAGGCCAAACTCTTCCAGGTTCATGATTTCCATAAAATCACTGATCTGAAATTCATCAATCTCAGCGATGAGCAGCGGATTTTCGCTTTCCTCCTGCGCAGTGTTGATGGATAATAACTGATTTTCGCGACCCAGCGCCAGGTTTTTAATGTATAAGTAGTTTGTTGCAAACTTAACCATAGCATTGTTGGCCAGGTCATACTCCTTGCCTTTTAGTGCCAGATCAGTTTGTGTTAAAGTCAGTGCAGTGGTATCACTGGCAAAGTTAAGGTTGCCCCCCAGCACCAGACGCGTGCTATCCGAAGAAGGAGCAAGGCCTAAAACAAACTGTACACTGTCCTGCCCCCATTTTCCGTCTAACTGAAATTCAGGAATATCTAATACATCGCCTACTTTAATCTTGTCCAGGTCAACATCAAAAGACATGACCCGATCTTCGGTTTTGGCATCTATAACTAAATTTTTAAGCACAATGGAATCGGCCCAGCTAATGCCAGGAGCATCCATGTCTAAGTCAAAGGACCGGTCTGCATCACGCAGTTCTGCCGTTAAGGTCATGGGGTGCAGTAGTTCCAGCTGCGGCAGAAAAGCTTTGGCAATGGCTGGTTCATCCCACATTTTCATCTCAAGCCGTATTTCCTGGTTGTAATCAACCATGGCTTCGGTTGGCTTATAAGCAGAGTAGTAATGGCTGGCAAACTGATCGATGGCATTTTGCAGGTTTTTGAACAGGTAGACGCCGCTTAGGTTAGCAGAGGCAAAGTCGCTAATCATGCTGATCTCTCTTCTGCCATTCGGCTCTTTTGTAGAGGCCATGATAAGACTGTCCATGGTATAGCTTTTGGCACCCTTGATTACCTCTGTATCACGCACTACAACCTTACCTTCTATTTGGTCCGGATCCTGCCCGCGTACGTCTGCCACTATCGTGGAACTAATGATGATGCTATCAGGGCTTAAGTTGAGCCGGAACATGTTTACCCGGTCCAGGTTGAGCTCCGCATGCATGAGGGGTAGCGAATCTTTTAGATCAGAACGTGCCAGCAAATCAAAGCTCAGATAGGGATCTTCATAGGCAGCCACTGCTTCCATTACGCTGTCTACAAAAAATCCTTCGGCAGCCAGCCCTTTATAAGTATAGTTGTTGTATTCGATTGAATCGATGAGCAGCGAAAACTTCTCCACATCTATCTGCTCTCCCTTGCCGTCTACCCGAACTTTCGTACTTAAAGTAACCGCACCCAGGCCCAGGCTGTCGCCCACAAATGGTCGGAGATTAAAGTTCTTAGCAGCTACATTACCAGTAAGCATAAATCGGCTTCCGGTGGGGGCGCGATACAACATGTTGGTCTCTACCAGACCTACGCCACTGCGCAGCCGGGCGGTCACATCAACATTTTGTGGCGTGCCTTTGGCCTGTGCGATAAGGTTTAGCCTGCCGGCTTGTTGGGCACCTTGCGGCAGGGGCGGAACAAATGAAAACTGCTCCAGATAATTCACCGTGGTGCTCAGCTCCTGCACTTTTACATCAAAGCGCATGCTGTTCAGATCGTTGAGTCCGCTGGCTTCACCGGAGGCTAAAAAATTAAGACCGCCGTCATCGGTTCTAAGGTGCATGGGTGAGATTTGCGCACGGTTATCTGCTACCTGGGCATTGAGGTCAAGCAAGAGGGTAAGGCCCTTTAGCTTAGGCATGGTGTCCAGCGCAGGTGTAAAGTAAGCAGCATCTTCCATGCTTAAAGCAGCATCTTTGATGTCGGTAGAAAGTTGCATTGAAGCTAACATGTCAGCACTTGGATCCAGGGATAAACGCTCTATGCGTATATCGTCGGTGATGCGGGTGCGCGGCGTAATTACCTCATGCAGGGTACCGGTGAACATGGGCATTTCCAGCGCCAGGTCCATGGCCATATTTTCAAGAATAAAGCCACTGTTTTGTTCAATTGCGGCCAGTTGATCTACACTGAGATTAAGCGTATCGCCTCCCAGGTAAAAATCCTGAATACCAATGTTGATGTTGCGCAGGTCCAGATTCTCGAAATTAAGCGTGCCTTCCTTCGCCAGCTTGCTGGTTTGAAAATGAAACTGGGTATTTTCTACTTTAAAATCTTCTACGGCAACCCGGAATCCACTGGGGTTGAGTAAGGCAGAATCCAGGGCCTGTGCGGTTTCAGGGGCTGTTGCCAGGGTATCGTCGGCTACTGTGGGTGCCAGCTGTCTGAAGGATCCCTGCAGGTTGCGGATGTCTACATTGCTGATCTTTACAAACTGCTCTTCCAGGCCCAGGGTCTCCAGCTCTGCCAGCAGGTAAGGAGCTCTTACATTAAGGTTCATGCTGGAAGAATCATCTGCGAAGCGCACTCGCACCTGCTCCAGCCTTACCTGATGCAAATCGAAGCTAAAGCCACCCGAGGTAGTGTCTGCTACGGTGGTAGTGTCGGGGGCAAAGCTGTCGGCTATAAATTCGTAGTTGAACTTGGTGCTATCCTGGTGGCGATAGAGGTTCACATAGGCTCGCTCCAGGGCTATTTCGTCTAGCACCAGCGACTGGTCCAAAAGCGCAAAGGCGCCAATATCGGCCTTTAACAGGCCTGCCCACACCAGGGTATCGCCGGCCTGGTCTTCTATATAGACATCCTCCAGGGTAGCTGTCTCAAAAAAATTGATGTTTACCCTTCCAATGCGTACCTCTGTACCCCACTGTTTTGCAAAATTGTCAGCAACTTTTTGGGTTACTTTTGTTTGCACAGCAGGTATTTGCAACAGCACAATAATAATTACGAGCAGGCCCAGCAGGCCTCCTATTACAATTAGCAGCCACTTGATGGGCAGCCAAATGTAGTGTCCGAGAGATTTATTAGTAGCGATAGTAGTAGCAGTTAAGTACTTTTAATAACTGTTTATCACACCCGAAGGTTGTGTCATCAAAGCTTCTGTTTTTAGCTATTGTTTGATGGT
>JASLAE010000130.1 GCA_030147305.1 Cesiribacter sp. | reverse complement strand
TCTGCTTTTGTTTCTACCGGGGTGAGCATGCCATCGGTAAGAGCAGGGCTTGCATTGCGCTGATGAATCAGCTGACGGTACTGATGATAGACAGAATTAGAGTCCAGCATCTGTAGCGAAAGTGGAGCAACAGTTTGATCGGTAACATATTGCGGCTCCATCCACTTTGTTCTGAATGCATCTTCACCTTTTGGTTGCCACAAAAAAGGTTCACGTATATTTTCATCCGGCTTTTTACCCATCATACCTATTTCTTCACCATAATACAGAAAAGGTGTGCCAGGTAGGGTCAATAGAATAGCGGCGGCTACTTTGGTTTTTTCTTTGTCACCTCCTAATTCGCTCATGATCCTGTTCTGGTCATGGTTGGTCAGAAAAGTTGCATCGATATAGCTAGGGGTAACTCCCTGATAATACTGCATGATTTCCTGATGCTTTTCAACTAATGAATCTGCCTTACCATTTTGTACTGCACGCGTAATGGCATAGCCTAAATCGAAATTAAATAGTGAATGTAAGCCTTTCAGGTAAGGTGCTGCTTCTTCTGCAGGTGTCCATACTTCGCCAAGTAAGAAAACATCGGGCTTTATTTGTTCCATTTCTTCCCGGAATTCAACCCAAAAGTTATGGTTGTCTGTTGGTCGGTCGTCGGGGAATATATGGCGGGCTGCATCCAGTCGGAAACCATCAAGGCCTACTTCCTCCAGCCAAAAACGGCCGGCCTTGAAAATTTCTTCTTTTACCGCAGGGTTATCATAATTCAAGTCTGGCATACCACCCCAGAAGAAGCCGTAATAACGTTGATCATTACCTGGTGATTCATGCCACTGGGTAAGATTGTCCGAATCGTGGCTGGTTGTCTTTCTGGCAATCTGACTGGCTATAGAATCATAATCGGCCCAGACATAAAAATCTCTATACTGGCTTTCAGGCCCTTTCATGGCATCCTGAAACCATGGATGTTCACGCGCTGAATGGTTGATCACAAAGTCCATGATTACCTTCATGTCTCGTTTGTGTGCTTCTGCCAGCAAATTCTTGAAATCTTCCATGGTGCCATAATCCGGATGAATGCCATAATAATCGGTGACATCATACTTATGGTAAGAAGGAGAGGGGTTGATGGGCATCAGCCACAGGCCTCTTATACCCAGATCGTGCAGATAATCGAGTTTTTGGGTTACACCATTAAGGTCCCCTATGCTGTCTCCATCCGAGTCGGCAAAAGACTGCACAAAAATCTCGTAATTAACAGCATGGGGCCAGTGACTTACATCGGTGGTTGGTGTTGCCTGAGCAGTATCCTGACTTCCCTCGGGTTGAGGAGAACAGGCCAGGATCATACTGCCAGCTACCAGCGGAAGCAGAAATGCTGATTTCATGGATGAGAATGATATGGTTTATTGTATAAAAAAAAAGGAATTATAGATCTGAATTTCAACCTACTCCATTTAAATCAATGAAAAGATTCAAAACCTCGATTTACAATTCCTTTATAGAAAGAAATAAGAATGTTGTGTTCTAGCTATTCCTGTTCATACAGTTCAATTCCTCGAAAGACTTTCTCAGTCGTTTAACCAGAGATTTTTCCCCCTCACGAATCCACTGACGGGGATCATAATACTTTTTATTCGGTGAATCTAAACCTTCCGGATTACCTAACTGAGATTGCAGATAACCTTCATTTTTCTGATAGTACTTGAAAATCCCTTCCCAGAAAGCCCACTGAAGATCTGTATCTATATTCATCTTAACAGCACCATAGCGGATTGCTTCTGAAATTTCTTCTGGGGTTGAACCGGACCCGCCATGGAAAACAAAGTTTACCGGATTTTTTCTGCCGTTCACACCTCTGTTTGTGCGGATATATTGCTGAGAATTATCGAGAATTTTTGGCATTAACTTAACGTTGCCGGGCTTATAGACGCCGTGCACATTGCCAAAAGCCGCAGCTACCAGAAAGTTTTCACCTACCTGGCTTAACATATCATAGGTTTGCGCAACTTCTTCGGGTTGAGTATAAAGCAGGCTGTTGTCTACATCTGAGTTATCAACGCCATCTTCTTCTCCACCCGTGATGCCTAGCTCAACTTCAATGTGCATGCCAAGCTTATTTATGCGCTCAAAGTACTTTTTAGAAATCTCCAGGTTTTCGTGCAGCGGTTCCTCACTTAAGTCAAGCATATGACTGCTGAAAAGGGGGCGGCCATTTTTCTCAAAATATTTTTCGCCGGCATCCAGCAAACCATCTATCCATCCAAGTAATTTAAGAGCTGCATGGTCAGTATGCAGCACAACCGGCACTCCATAGGCTTCTGCCATCAGGTGCACATGGTAAGCACCGGCAATGGCACCGGCAATGGAAGCTTCCTGCTTGCCATTTGGCAGACTTTTGCCGGCTAAAAACTGAGCGCCACCATTAGAAAACTGAATAATAACTGGTGAATTAACCTCGCGGGCAGTTTCGAGTACACCATTGATGCTGTGTGAGCCAATTACGTTTACGGCAGGCAATGCCCAACCTTCGGAATTTGCAGTATCAAAGAGCTCTTTCAAGGCTGGACCCCATAATACGCCGGGTTTGAATCTAGACATAGTGAATTAAAAAGTTAATAGGTTATTGTTTGATGAATCTTTTCACAGCAACCTTTTGTCCCTGCTCAATTTGCAGAAAATATAGGCCTGCCGGTAACATAGGTACATTTAATTGTTGTGTTGTAGTACCATTATGCTGCCAAACGCCAGCCTGCAACTTACGACCCGCTGCATCCATTACATAATATTTTACCTGGCCCGGGCTGTTTGCCGGTAAATTTACCGAAATTTTCCCAGTAGCTGGATTTGGGTAAAGGCTTATTTGGTGGGCAAATATAGCATCTTTTATGCCTAAAGGGTTACTTTCTCCACTATAATAGATAGGTTGGTCAAAGAATATTCTGAATTCACCTGCATCTAGGTTAAGTGTATAATCACTGTTACCTGCTTCTACACTGTCTTTTTGAAAGTATGAATACCACCAACCGCTATGCTGAAAATCAATGGCAGCCTCATTGGCAGTTAAACCAAAATTACCCACTATCAGCACATTCATGTCTTCACTATTGAGTTTGAGGGTTCTAACCTCTCCCGTACCAGGCATTTGAAAATCATCTGTTTCAAATACTTCGTAGGTTGTTTTTAGCTGATTAAGGGCAGAAAAGGTTCTGAATAGATTCTGGCGTTCAGGATCTTCCAGATATTCCCATTTCAGTGGCTTTTTGCCGGTGCGCCCATTTTCATCAATGCTAATGTCATAGCCATACTCACCAAACTGCCAAAGCATTTTGGGGCCTGGAACAGGAATAAAGAATGCTGCGGATAGTTTTACACGATCCAGGGCAGTTTCCAATTCCTTTGTATTATAGGAACCCTCACTATCGCCATATTCCAGCAGCCGGAACATCATGCGTTCTTCGTCATGACTTTCCATATATCCTATCAAATTAGGTTCGTTCCAGTTCCTGGCTTTATAAGAAAGCCAGTTAAAGTTGCTGCCGCCACTGTTGAGATCATAACCCATGGCTGCCTGGCTAAAGTTGTGGTTTAAGTTACCCCAGAGCAACATGCCATAATTTGCCAGCTCCGTTTCTTCTTGGTTGTCAGCAAAATGTTCTAATATCACATAGGCTTCTGGATCCACTTCCCAGATCTTATCAGCCATGCGCTTCAGTAGAGCAATTCTGGAAGCATCATATGCACCCCAGGCCCCTACATTATCCGGATTTTGTACCTGTGTAAAACCTTTTGACAGGTCAAAACGGAATCCATCTACCTTGTATTCCTTTAGCCAGTAGCTTGTTACCTGGTCAACATACTGCTGTGTATAAGGGCTTTCGTGGTTCATGTCGATAAATACATTGAAAGGATGTGTAGCAACCTGGTTGAAGAAAGGATTGTCTGCGCTTGCTGTACTACCGGCCCACCACATCTTAAGGTAAGGGTTGGGGTATTCCTGGTGATTAAGTGTAATATCCAGGATTACTGCCATGTTCCGCTGATGTGCCTTGTCTATCAGCTCTTTAAGTTTTTCTTTGGTACCATACCATTTATCCAGTGCCGTCATAAAAGTGGGGTTATAGCCCCAGCTGTTGTTCCCGGAAAACTCCATAACAGGCATCAGCTCAATGGCGGTAATGTGCAGAGAATCTAAATAATCGAGTTGGTCTATAACTCCCTGAATCGATTCTGCAGCAGAAAAATCCCTGATCAACAATTCATAAATAATCAGATCCTGCTTTTCGGGTCGTGCATAAGCTGTTGCCTGCCAGTCATATTCGCTTCTATTCAGCGAAAAAGAGGTTAAACGATCTGTTTGGGCTTCGGCAGGGAAGGATGGAAGGTTGGGATAACGCTGATCATCGATATACTGATCTTCACCTCTGTCCAAAACTATTTCGCTGTATGGATCAGCTATGTCAATGGTTTGGTCTACCCAGTAATAATACGCATGATCGGTATCAGCTGCCAATCCTGTTACAGTAAGCCAGAAAAGATCGCCGTCACGTTTCATCAGGTAGTTGGGGTCAACTTCCCAGTTTGTAAAATCTCCGACAACATACACGCTGCTTTTACCAGGGGCAAGCAAAACAAAGCTAGCCTCAGTTTCTCCTGTTATATTTAGTCCCTGTTGTAAACCTGCAGGCAGCGTGGCAGTGGGAGAAACTACACGTCTAATCACCTCCAGAATATCTGTAGCAGTGGTATTGCCATCAGTAGCGCTTACTTCAATTGTTTCAGTTTCATTATTGCCACTAAAGGTATAGGTATAGCTGATCTCAGTTGTGTTTGACTGGGTATAGATTACCTGACCATTGTTGGTAATGGTAAAGTCTGCAACATCAGAAGCTTCAGCCACAATAAGAATTTGCTCACCAGCACCAGCAAGTACTGTGGCTGCGTAGGGGTTAGAGATATTCAGGGCAAAGCCTTCGTATACCTGTACAAAAATATCACCGTTCTGATCGTTCTTGCCTGTTTGGGTACCATCAGCATTTCTAAATACCATACCAATGCGATAGATGGTTTCATCATCGGGCACCCCAAAATATTCCCTTGGAGAAGAAATTGTTATCTTCCACAGATTTTCTTCTCCGGCTACCTTTTCCATTTGTCCCACACCATCGTCCTGACCCCAGTTACCAACAACGTGCGTCCAGTCAGTATTGTCTGGACCACTGGTAACCACCCCGGCGTGCATATAAACTTCTGTTGCTCCTTCCAGTCCGCTGACGCCCTGCGAGGCATCGTAGTAGATGGTTAAGGGCTGATCATGCACAGCAAAGGCCGGATCAGTAGTGACTTGCCCCATCACCCAGAAGGGAAGCAGGAGCAGTAAACATACAATGTAAATTTTTTTCATAATCTGTTGGTTGGTTATATGATCTATTAACTATTGTCTTATGCAAAAAGTAACTTTCAGACCCTGCATCTGTTAATCTAATTAAATTTGAGAAGGGGTTCATACACCCCCTTTATTTTATGATTCACATCCGTACCCTTTCCTGCACTATAGAGGCCTGCTAGTTTAGATTCTTCAATCGCTGATACAATTTACGTTTCTTTTTAGATGCTATAATTATATTGGTAGCTTGCTCTTCCTTTAAAGAAAAATTGAAACAAAAAGCTTTGGGCTCAGGAATACCATCTTTTATTTAAGTCAAAATGTATTCTCTGCTTAAGCCATTTACCAGGTATACGGCGCATTTCCATCAGCAAGCTTCAACATCCTAAGAGATTTCCTGATTATAGATTTAAACAAATATTAATGGCAAAGGATAAAATAAAAAAACCCGGTATAAGCTTACCGGGTTTTTAAAGCTTCATAGTTGAATCAGGATATCACCTAAAGCTGTTCATAATTCATTTCTTACTGTTGTGGTATGAACATGTAATTGCCGGTGAGGTCATTGAAGTAGATGGTATAATTACCAGCAACCACATTAATGTCCTTTCCATCCTGAACGCCTAATCCCCAGGGTGTATCCTTTTCTTCATCTGTTGCCGGACCCCAGTTAACAGCCCAGTCTCCGGCTGTTCTAAACTTCATGGGTGTTGCTTCAGCAAATTCATAGTCTACCATCCATATATGCGGGTCAAAAGCAGACTGGGTCATCAATACATCTGTTTCCCAATTGGTAAAGGCACCGATGATTCCGATGCTTTCATAGTTTGTTGCACCGGAAGCATCAAATGGTTCGAAGGTATAGGTTAAGTTAGCGGTATCTACTGCAACCGTGTAATATCCTTCTGTGGCTACAGCAATACTCGCTGGGTCGGGATCATCTTCTGTTGGTCGTGGCACCAGGGTACCGTTACCATCTGCACCCCACATCGGTGCCCACTGACCCTGCATTTTAAGAAATTTGAACTGGCCTGCCTTAAATAAGCCTGTATAGACAAAGACGCCTTCCGCTGTTTCACTCAGGAACATGGGTGATGCCAGTGCATTATCCCAACCACCTTCTGTAGCATCTCCCACCATATAAATAGGAGCATATGATATTTCTACTACCTCATAGGGGGTGATAGTAAGTGTAACAGGATCGGAAAAGGCCCCTTCCTGATTGGCTCCCAGGGATGCTTTTACCCTTATTTCAACACTCCACTGAGTAAAAGGCACCAGGTCCAGTCTTTCAATCAGAAAAGTATTTAAGGCGACTACTGTATAACTTTGTTCCAGGCTGGTGCCCATGTCTACTTCCACGGGATTATCAAAATTATCACCAGCCTGATCAAACTGTAGATAATATTTCATGGCACCATCCGGAGCATATTCCGGATTTGACCAGCTAACTTCTACCGGGGTCCAGCTTAGAACCAGGGCTTCCTCACTAGATTCACTGTCCAATAATTCCAGCGTTTGGGCAGAGGCATTCAGCACCGGGGTTCCGGAGGTGGTCGCTACAAATTGTTCTTCATCCTTTTCGCAGGAAAAAAGAATCGCAGAGAGCACCATGATCATGTATAGTTGATTAATGTAATTTTTCATACGTTATGTTAAGACAAACGAGTGATTAGAATTTAAAGCACCAGCCGCATGCTAAACTTGCGGCATTGCATAGTGTCAGATTATCGAGATCAATAACCATCATTTTGTTCCAGATTGGGATTCAGATTGACATCCCGATCGGCCAAAGGATAGAGGATTCTAAAATCTTCCACTGCACGACCATCCTGGTCATTACCCTTCCATGGCCACAGATAACTGGCATCGGTGAATTTTCCAAAACGGATAAGATCTGTTCTGCGATGAGCTTCCCAGTAAAGTTCGCGAGCTCTTTCATCCAAAATGAAATCAAGGGTTAACTCATTCGCATTAATATTCCCGGATGGTCCATCGTACGCTCTCTCCCTTAACTCATTTACATATTGCAAAGCGGTGGCCACATCTCCGCCGGCACCACCTCTTAATACG
>JASLAE010000116.1 GCA_030147305.1 Cesiribacter sp. | reverse complement strand
CATTTGTTTGTGAACCTGCGTTGTATGCAGCTCTTTGGCGAGCGTGCCATGCTGTACGCCGGCGCCGGAATTACAGAGAATTCTATTCCTGAAAAAGAATGGCAGGAAACTGAGGATAAATGTCAGACGCTCTTAAATATTTTAGCACAGGTCTAGCAGCAACTAGCTGTATGAGGACTGCAGGCGTTCCTGTTTTTTATTTTTACTAATTTGCACCAAGCATTCTATATAGTACATGCTGCAGCCCATTACCGATATTGCCGAGATTTGTGCCCGCATGGGCATCAGGCATTTTGTGCTTTCGCCCGGATCGCGCTGCGCGCCGCTTACTCTGGCCGTGGCCAGGCACCCGCAGCTGCAAACCAAAGTGGTGCCCGATGAACGGGCAGCTGCCTATATTGCCCTGGGTATGGCACAGGCACTGGGCCAGACAGTTGGGCTCATCTGTACCTCTGGCACAGCGGCCTATAATTATGCACCGGCTGTTGCAGAGGCTTTTTATCAAAACATTCCCCTTTTGGTATTTACGGCAGACAGGCCGCCAGAGTGGATCGATCAGCAGGACGGGCAAACCCTGCGGCAGCAGAACCTATATGGCCCCCATGCCAAGGCCAGCTATCAGCTTCCCGATACCTATGATCATCCCGACCTGGTTTGGCATTTGTACAGACTGGTTAACGAGGCGGCCAACCTTACTCAAACTGGCCCTAAAGGCCCGGTCCATATCAATGTCCCGCTGCGTGAACCATTTTATCCCAAAACAGATGAGAAGTGGCAGTATACGCAGGACATAAAGCTTATAGAGCAGCTTGAAGTCGAGCCACGCCTGCCACAGCCGCTTTGGGAGCAGCTGGCCAGGGAGTGGCAACAGTACGCTAAAAAGCTGATTGTAGCAGGGCAGGGGGAATGGGACGAGCAGCTGGTAAATGCGCTGGAGCAAACCAGTGTGCAGCAGCGCATACCTGTGGTGGCAGACATTATCAGCAATATGCATGGCCTAAAGGGCCGGGTGAATAAACAGGATAGTTTTCTGATGCGGAGCAAAGGGCATGAGGCCCTGCAGCCAGACCTGCTTATTACTTTTGGTCATTCCATCATCAGTAAAAATCTAAAATTATTGTTGCGGAATCATAAGCCAAAGGCGCATTGGCATCTACAGGCATATGGTCCTGTTGCAGATACCTACCAGTCACTCACGCGAATCTTGCCGCTATCGCCCAATTATTTTTTTGCTGAACTAAACAACAGAGGCATTAAAGCAATTGAGCAGCTGCCTGCGCAAAAAGAATTCTTTCGGGACTGGAAAGCACAGCAGCAGCTGGCAGAAGAGGCAGCCAATACTTTTTTTGCCAGTGCTCCCTGGGGAGAGTTTTGGGCAGTGCAGCAATGTTTGCGGCAATTACCTGATGGATATCATGTGCACCTGGCCAATAGCATGTCTGTGCGCTATGCTAACTTTGTAGGGCTGCAGCCAGAGCAGGATAAGGTGCAGGTCTGGGCCAACCGGGGCACCAGCGGTATCGATGGCTGCAACAGCACAGCGCTGGGAGGCGCCATTGTTACGGGGCAACCCACCTTGCTGATCACGGGCGATATGGCCTTTATTTATGATCGTAATGGATTATGGCATAACTTTCTGCCGCCTAACCTCCGTATTTTGGTGCTGAATAACCATGCGGGTGGGATCTTCCGCATCATTGAAGGGCCTCGCCGGCAGCCCGAACTGGAGCAGTTTTTCGAGACTTATCAACCTTTTACGGCACAAGCGACTGCACAGGAAGCAGGTTTGCAGTACAATAGCTGTTGCACGACAGCAGAGCTGGAACAGGCGCTTCCTGCCTTTCTGGCTCCGGAAGGTGGCGCCAGGCTGCTGGAAGTGTTTAGTGACAGCCCAGCAAATGCAGAAATTTTTGAGCAATATAAAAAGCACCTGCAGACTTATCAGGCCTGATCAAGGCTGTGCTGGTTTGGCAGCCTGTGAATCCAGCTCCTTTGTTTATGAAGAAGCTTTATACAATGATATTAAAATACAATAGAGATTATGAGCAAGATAAACTGGGTAACTGTAAAAGAATACGAAGACATTACCTATAAAAAAGCGGATGGTGTTGCCCGTATAGCTTTTAACAGACCAAACGTACGCAATGCTTTTCGGCCTAAAACGGTAGGTGAGCTGTTCGAAGCATTTCTGGATGCACGCGAAGATACTTCTATCGGGGTGGTATTGCTTTCTGCAGAAGGCCCATCCACCAAAGATGGCATATATTCTTTTTGCAGCGGTGGCGATCAGAATGCACGGGGTCATCAGGGCTATGTTGATGAGGCTGGCATGCCCAGGTTAAATATTCTGGAAGTACAGCGGCTAATCCGTTTTATGCCCAAAGTGGTGATTGCTGTAGTGCCCGGATGGGCAGTAGGAGGCGGCCATAGCCTGCATGTGGTTTGTGATCTGACGCTGGCCAGTAAAGAACATGCAATCTTTAAGCAAACCGATGCCGATGTAACCAGTTTCGATGGCGGCTACGGATCTGCCTATCTGGCAAAGATGGTGGGCCAGAAGCGCGCCCGAGAAATATTCTTTCTAGGCAGAAATTATTCTGCACAGGATGCCTATGACATGGGTATGGTTAATGCAGTAGTGCCCCATGAAGAGTTGGAAGATACTGCTTATGCCTGGGCACAGGAGATTCTGGCCAAGTCACCAACCTCTATCAAAATGCTTAAATTTGCTTTTAACCTGACCGACGATGGTATGGTGGGCCAGCAGGTCTTTGCCGGAGAAGCCACGCGCCTGGCCTATATGACCGAAGAAGCCAAAGAAGGCAGAAATGCATTCCTGGAGAAAAGGAAACCAAACTTTAAAGATATTAAGTGGATTCCATAACGAGGTTCGGATTAAGATGCAAGGCGGGTATCGCTTCCTGATAAAAAAGGTTGTGCTGCTTCGCTTGTGTGTTGATGTCCGTTAAGCTTTTTTTGCTGGTTATATGCATTGATGTGAGTGACTGGAAGAAAGTAGTAGCCTAGGGTTAGTTAAGAATTGTATAATTATTTCATGAATTTTATATTTACCAATAAAAAAATTTAAATCGATAAAAGCGGCCTTCCAACCGCTTTTTTTGTTGTGCTTTTAAAATGTTACATCCCTTTATTCTGCGTTATAAGGCTTTTACCTAATAAAAATGGCTTGTTAGGCATGCAGAAGAAATTAATTAACATATTTTTAAAGAACCTTCCTGCAATCGTTAGCGTATAGAGTGGTATATTTGTATAAATATTACATCGACCTATATGACATTGGCCGAAAAAAAAATAGCCCTGTTTCGCCACATTGATTCAATGACTGAACAAGAGGTGGATCAGCTGTATAAGCAATTGGTGGGAATGAACAAGACCTCAGCCATGCGCCAGCCTGTTAGTTTCCGTGATATTAAGCGCCGTTTCGACGTAGTTGAAGCGACGATCGATATGAGCTCTGTAGCCGCCAGCTAAGCATTAACCCATTTTTTATTTTTAGCTGCTTGTCGGCAATGCTCAATCCATTTTTAGAGCATTTTTAGATTTTACTAATTTAGGTGTTGGTTATAAAACCAACACCTTTTTTTATGTCATGGCTTTTCAACTTTATATCAAAAATCAGCCCTATACTGTAAGGCAACTCAAGCAGGAATCTCCTATACCCCATTCCACAGCGCAGGAATCGGCTGCTGTTGGTTTTATACAGCAGTGGCTGCAGGGGGCGCAAAGCTTTGAGGTAAAGACCTCTGGCTCTACAGGGGAGCCAAAAATCATTGAAATCTCGCGTGAGCGCATGAAGGCCAGTGCACAACTTACTTTACAGGCCCTGGATATTGTGCAGGGTACTAGGGCCTACTTATGCATTAACGCTAACTATATAGGGGGTAAAATGATGATGGTACGCGCCATAGAAGGTGGTCTACCCTTGTGGATAGGAGAACCTGCCGCTGATCCGCTGTTTGATCTGCCGGCACAGATAGAGCCCCATTTCGCTGCTTTGGTGCCCCTGCAGTTACAGGCAATTCTGTCTCAGGAGAAAAGTCTTGGGGTTCTCAACAAAATGAAAGCCGTGATGATTGGTGGAGCTCCTGTTTCACCGGCCCTGGAGGCGCAGGCGCAGCAGGTGGAGGCCCCACTTTATAGTACCTACGGCATGACGGAAACAGTCTCGCACATAGCTTTACGTAAAATAAATGGTCCTCATAAACAAGCTTATTTCCAGGTCCTGCCCCATATATCCATAGGAACAGATGCGCGTGGTTGCCTGAATATTTCAGGACCAGTCACAGAAGGACCCGTGCAGACCAATGATGTGGTAGAGCTTTTAGGAGCAGACCGGTTCCGCTGGCTGGGAAGGGCAGATAACACAATTAACTCTGGCGGCGTTAAAGTACAACCAGAACAAATAGAATCCCTGGCAGAGCAGCTACTGGCAGGCATGGGTGAAGCCAGGCGGCTGCTGGCAGGAGGGCTGGAGGATGAAAGGCTGGGGCAGAGAGTTGCGCTTCTGGTAGAAGGAAAGCCCCTGGCAACAAGCGTAGAAGATCTGCTGTTGGTTGCCTTGCAGCAACAGTTGCCAAAATACTGGGCACCAAAAGAAATATTATATAAAACTGTATTTATAGAAAGTGACAATGGTAAAATCAAGAGAACTGAAAGCTGGCAAAATATTTAAACATTCCCTGCTGGTAAGCCTTTGCGGACTGGCAGGTTTTTTTCTGCTTTCGTCCTTACAAAAACCTGAGCAGGAGCATCACATAAAGCTAAAGGTTGTTGGGGTAAACAATGATAAAGGCCAGCTGCGCCTGAGTGTTTTTGACCAGGCAGATGGCTTTCCCGACAATGGTCAGAAGGCTATTAAAATATTGTCTGTGCCAGCAAAAAAAGGCACTGTAGAGGTAGTGGTTGATAAGCTACCGGCAGGTGAATATGCCATAGCACTCCTGCACGACGAGAATGAAAATGGAACCTTAGATACAAACGTGCTTGGCTATCCTAAAGAAGGATATGGCGCCTCAAACAACCAGCTTCCAACTTTCAGGGCACCCAGCTTTTCGGAAGCAGTATTTCAGGTACCTGCTGCTGCTCAGGGGTTAGAGATCTTTATCCGTTATTAAGATATCTTTCTTTTTCTGGTCTTCGGTATCAATTTTTGCCAGAATGGTGGTGGCAAAATAATTGTCGCCACCATCTCGCACAACCTGCCAGCCTTGTTTTTCCAGGCTTTTCCTGATGAAGCGATTCAGGAAACCATGCGCTACCAGCACTACCTTTGAGTTTTCCTGGCTGGAGTTATCCAGAACCAATGCTGCTTTTCGGGCGCGTTCACGTGCATCCGAAAAGCTCTCGATGCCTTCTCGGTCCAGTCCCAGCATCCACATTATTCTGGCGGTGGTGGTCCAGTACTTCAGGGGCAGATTCATTTTAATTCTTCTGTTGCCAATGATGCGCTCAAACTCACGGAAGTCTGCCGATACAATGGCTTCTCGGTTTTCACCAAAAAGGTATTTGGCTGTTGCCTGTGCCCGGGGAATAGTGCTGGTGTAAAGCACAACGTCTTCATCTTCCTCAAGCATAAAAAAAGGCTCGTCCGGCAGGATAATGCCAACACTATCATAATGTTTGATGTATTCTTTTGCCTGATCGTAAGAGAATTTACCTGTTTTGGGTAAATCCGGCTCCCCGTGCCGCACCAGTGCAATCTGGCGTAAATCTTTATAATTTTCCATGACGCCATCGTCTGGCTGTATAAAGCGGGTCTTTTGGGCAACAGGCACACCCTTCACAGTTACATATTCTGTATTCTGGTTTATCTCCTGATACTTTGATCTTAGGTTTTCAATAATTTGCTTTTGCATGTCTTTCTCCCGGCAACTTGCGATCACCAAAGCCAGCAAGGCCAAAGCAAGTAGTTTAAAAAACATTCTTTCCATATAATAAGATACTTCTAAAAGGGGGTTCAGGTTTCCCTACTGCCAAAAATGCCTAACTTGCATTACTATGAGTGTAGCTTTAGAATCTGTCCATAAACTGGATATTTTTTTCGATGCCGGTGAAAATGTACCACCGCCTTTTCATTATGCCTATCACCTGGAGCTGACGCTCCGCGCCGATAGTCTGCATACCAAATTTGATCTGCGTTACCTGCACAGAGAAGATCTGACAGAAGAGGAAATTCTGGAAGAAGGGTTTACACCAGATGATGACTGGCATTGGGAGGGAAAGCTACCGGAGGTATGGCTGAAAACCTTGCAGGAGCAGCTACAGAAAAGCATATGGCCTAACAAACCAAAGGAAGCCGAAGCCGGAGAACCAGTTCTTGAAATCCAGCTCTTGAGCCAGCCGGGAGAGGTATTATTTGCTGGCAGACCTGCAGACGCACAGGTCTGGGAATATTTTCTGCAGGAAATGATGCAGGCCATCTATGAAGTTGCCCAGAAGGAAGCTCCCTTTACGCTACATTATAAAGAGATCAATTACCTGGGACAGGCAACAGAAATATGGGTGGAAGCAAGTTTTGCCGCGCGTACTGCTACTGCCCGTCACCAGGGATTAGAGGGTCCTGCTACCAAAGAAGTGCCCTGGCAGGAGCTTAAGAAATTACTGAAGACGGTTTACCTGCCCGAATATGAATATGACAATGCCCTGGAAGCAGCGCCTCAAAAAATGGGTCGTTACATCAGTACGGGTGAGGGACTATGGTTTGCTTTTGGCGAAAGTCTGCTGGAGCCCGGGGCTAACACAAACAGTCTGGAGCGGCTGGATCAGACCCTCAAGGAGCTGTTTTCAAAATAATAAAACAGCCGCACTACCTGGTGGTAATGCGGCTGTTTAGTGAACAAACCCAAAAGTCTATTTCTCTTTCAGTTTTATAACTTCATTTTGTAGTTCCAGCACCAGTCCGGCCAGTTTCTCCAGCGACATGTCTGGCTTGGCAGTACGCCCATTGCCCGGATTGGCGTTTGGATCTGGTAATTGCATGCTGATGAAAGCCTTGGCTTCCCAGATCTCCATGATATCATTCAGCTCTACATCGAAAGGCGAGTAAGACTGATTGTCTGATACCAGCGTGAGGCTGTTCTCGTGTCCATTTCGGTAAGCTCTTTTGTAAACAACACCCTCTTTGGCGGTTACAAATACATAAGTCTTACCTTCTCTTATATCTCTGGCGTTCTCCAGGTATTGCCCAATGATCACCGTACCGGATGTAAGCGGGAGCATGCTGTCTCCGCTGATCTCAAACGCACGGTAGGTGCCGGTTTGTGGCAGTAAGGGCAGTTGAAAGCGCGGCAGTTCTTCCAGGTACTCAGGGTCGGCAAAGCCATTCAGGTAACCGGCAGCAGCTTTTTGAGGCACCAGCTCTATGTTTTCGCGGTTTTGCTGATCAACAGTAATGGAAAGCACCTTGAATTTTTCTTTTCCATTGTTGCTTTCTTTCTTTGCCAGCTTTTGAATTTCGTCCCGGCCCAAGCGGCTCAAATCGCGGGTAAGGAGCAGGTCTACAGGAATGCTGAATTCTGTAGCCATGTTCTGCAGGTTGTTCAGGCGTGGGTCGGCACGTCCTTCTTCATACGCCCCCAGAAGAGAACGTTTAATGCCAATACGCTCGGCAAACTGCTCCTGCGTGAAGCCCATCTGCTTGCGCAGGGTACGTATGTTATTGCTTACTATGCTCATGCTTGCAGTTGTTTAGTGGAAGCGTCAGATCTTTAGTATTTTATCAATCCCTTTGCCTCTATAACGCCAGCAAGTTATGAAAAATTAGCAAAATGCTAAAAATTTTAAGATCTGAATCTTTAAACTAATGTAATTAGTATGTTAAGCTTCAAAAAAGATGAACCCGCTGCCATTTTCCTGCTGTGAAATACAGTAAAAGCTGCTGTGATGCATGGCACCGTGCTGGTGCATCAGCGAGATACGATGGCGAATAATTTGAGCAACTTCACGCAGGCTGAGCCGCGGATCTACCAGCATATGACCCTTTGTAGGTTTAACGCTGTCTTTATGCTGAGCCTGAAAGCGTACCTGGCAGCGCTTTTCGCTTAAGCGGTGACTGGTTAGCTTTAGCTTGATAGCGCTAAGTAAACCCTGATTTGCAGAAATGGAGGTCGTTGCTGGTGTCATTGCTATCTTGTTTAGTATTTCTTGCTGATAAAATTAGTATTAATAATAATATTAGCAAAATAAAAACTAAAAGTTTTATCATTGGGGTAATGCCGCCCCATATTCTATCGAATCTTGCCAGAAACCCTTATTTTAGCGGCCAGTTAACTATCTGTTATGCAATTAGTGGAGGTGGGTGATAAAAACACCCGGCAAGCGTTTCTGAATCTGCCCATCAGGCTGTACAAAAATGAAAAGAACTGGATCAGGCCCCTGGATCAGGATATTGAATCAGTCTTTGATCCTAAAAAGAATAAACTCTTTCGGCATGGCGAGGCCATCCGCTGGATCTTACAGGATGCTAAAGGCGAAACAATTGGTCGGGTTGCCGCCTTTGTTAACCGTAAAACCGCTAAAAAAGAAGACCAGCCCACCGGTGGCATGGGCTTCTTCGAATGTATAAATGATCAACAGGCGGCCAATATATTGCTGGATGCCTGCAAAACCTGGCTGCAGGCGCGTGAGATGGAGGCTATGGATGGCGCTGTTAATTTTGGAGATCGTGATCGCTGGTGGGGGTTACTGGCCAGTGGTTTTGAGCACGAGCCAAACTATTGCATGCCCTATACTTTTCCCTATTATCTGGAATTGTTTGAGACCTATGGCTTTCAGCTTTACTTTAAGCAATTTACCTATGCCCGTAAGGTAAAGGAAGGTGGCCTTACCGAAAAGGTTCAGCTAAGAGCAGAAAAGCTTCTCTCAGACCCAAATTATGAATTCAGGCACGTGGAGATGAAGCAGCTCAGCAAGTATGCCGAAGACTTCCGTACCATTTACAACAAGGCGTGGGTAAAGCACAAAGGTGTAGGCGAAATGACCAAAGTGCAGGCAGAAAGCATTATGCAAAAGCTAAAGCCGGTCATGGATCCTAAGATTATGTGGTTCGGGTACTACCAGGGCGAGCCCATTGCCTTTTTTCTTAACCTGCCCGAGCTTAACCAGATATTCAAACACCTGAACGGAAAACTTGACTGGTGGGGTAAGCTGCTGTTCGTTTACCATAAATGGCGCAAGACCTGTAAAAAAATGATTGGTATTGTGTTTGGCGTAGTGCCGGCACACCAGGGTAAAGGAATAGAATCTGCCCTTGCCATTGCCACCTCCCGTGTGGTATGGACGAGCGATGCCCCCTACCTGGATTATGAAATGAACTGGATCGGAGATTTTAACCCAAAGATGTTCCGAATTGCCGAAGAGATGGGTGCCAGGATCCAAAAAGTGCACCATACCTATCGGTACCTGTTCGACCGCACAAAGCCTTTTACCCGCTGTCCTATCATTCACTAAGAAATTAATCAGAATCTATAATCTATGAGCTTATTAGTTGTTGGGTCGGTGGCTTTCGATGCCCTGGAAACCCCTTTTGGTAAAACAGATAAAATTATTGGCGGCTCCGGCACCTATATTTCCATGGCTGCTTCCTACTTCACCAAAAAAACAAACCTGGTGGCAGTGGTAGGTAGTGATTTTCGCAAGGAAGATATCAGCATGATGCAGCAGCATGGCATCAATACCGAAGGACTTCAGATCAAGGAAGGGGAGAAGAGTTTCTTCTGGAGTGGCCGCTACCACAACGACATGAACAGCCGCGATACCCTGGTAACGGAGCTGAATGTGCTGGGAAGTTTCGATCCCATTATTCCCGACAGCTATCAGAACTGCGAATACCTGATGCTGGGTAACCTGGCACCTGCCGTACAGCGCCTGGTGATAGAGCGTTTAAAAAATCGCCCCAAGCTGATTATGATGGACACCATGAACTTCTGGATGGACATTGCCTGGGACGATCTGATGCAGACCATTAGTATGGTAGATGTGCTTTCCATCAATGACAGCGAAGCACGCCAGCTTAGCAAAGAATATTCTCTGGTGAAGGCCGCCCGTAAAATCCTGGAGATGGGCCCCAAAAAGCTGATCATAAAAAAAGGAGAGCATGGTGCCCTGCTTTTCGATAAAGACCAGATCTTCTTTGCACCGGCTTTACCGCTGGAAGATGTATTTGACCCAACCGGCGCAGGCGATACCTTTGCCGGTGGCTTTATCGGTTACCTGGCAGCAACAGGAGACACCAGCTTCGATAACATGAAACGTGGCATTATTTACGGATCTGCCATGGCATCTTTCTGTGTAGAGAAATTTGGCGTGGAGCGGCTGGAAAACCTAAAACAGGACGATATTGAACTGCGAGTGCAGGAGTTTATAGACCTGGTACAGTTTGAGATCTCCTATTCCTAAATAAATTGTTATTAAAAATATAGTAAAGGCTGTCATTAGACAGCCTTTATTGTTGTTACTACTTTATATGGTTGTGCCGTTCAATGTGGAAATTGCCCGTTGGTGTAGTATTCTATGCTGATCTTTGTTGAGAAAGCAATGGAATTTATATTTAGCGTTTGTAGTTTTGAAAAATTCATACCGAAAACTTACTTCTTAATCTTATGAAGAGGATCTCCTGTTTGCTCCTGGCTGTGCTGCTCAGCAGTACCCTGGTACAGGCGCAAAGTAAAAAAATCGAATTCGTGGAATACGATTTACCGAATGGCCTGCATGTGATCTTGCATGAAGATCGTTCTACGCCTATTGTGGCCGTAACAGTTATGTACCACGTCGGCTCTAAAAACGAGCAGCCCGGCAGAACCGGCTTTGCCCACTTTTTTGAACACCTGCTTTTCGAGGGTACTGAAAATGTAAAAAGAGGCGAGTTTATGGGCATTGTAAAAG
>JASLAE010000061.1 GCA_030147305.1 Cesiribacter sp. | reverse complement strand
ATTGATGATAGAAAGTGATTTATTCCGGAGAATATTCCGCCAGGCGATTCTAAAATGGTTAAGCCACATACTCTTTAAATTCAAAAATTCAGATACTATAATAAAAAAGATATGGCAACCTTAAAAAAGTTGCCATATGCTGTATTGTCAGAACATATTACTCAACTTTTATACTTTTTACCGGATTAGCCATGGCTGCCTTAAAGGCCTGGTAACTGATGGTGGTAAAGGCGATCATCAGGGCAAGCAGACCGGCCAGGGCAAAAACCCACCAGCTGATGTCGATTCGGTAGGCGAAATCCTGCAGCCACTGATGCATAAAGTATGCTGAAACGGGCGAAGCGATGAGCAGCGCAATGACAACCAGTTTTAGAAAATCCTTGGAAAGCAGCAGCATAATACCACTTACACTGGCGCCCAATACCCTGCGAATGCCAATTTCTTTGGTCTTCCGCACCACCACAAAAGCGATCAATCCCCATAAACCAATGCAGCAGATAAATATGGAAATCACAGAAAAGGCTTTGAAAAGCTGATAATCTCTCACCTCCTGCTCATACTGTGTGGCCAGGGTCTCATCAACAAAGTTCATTTCGTACATTTCTCCCGGATATACCTGCTTCCACGATTCTTCTATTGCTGCCAGTGTTTCTCCCATATCGGCTCCGGATAAACGAATGCCTACACCCAAATGAAAATAGGGAAAAGGGGTCATCGCCACTGAGTTGATGGTTTCGTGCAGGGAGGCGGTATGAAAATCTTCAGTTACTCCAACAATAGTTGGTCGAATGCCATCAAGCGTTAGTTCTATGGTTTTGCCAATTGCATCTTCGGGATTTGTGTATCCCAGTGTGTTAGCAAGGGTGCGATTTACCACCACCGCGCTGCCTATATTTATTTCTTCTGAGGGGAGCAGCCAGCGCCCGGCCAACAGCTCCAGCTGATACGTTTCCAGATACCCGCGATCGCAGGGGATTACAGTGGCTATATGTTCAACATGCTGCGCCAGTTCGGGAGCTTTCATCACAACTTCAAAAGCATAATCTGAAATGGGGGCACCTAAACAAAAAGAGAAGTGCGCTATGCCATCCTTACGCTGCAACATACTCTTAAATCTTTCCAGCTTCACCGTATCACGCTCTGGCAGACGCACTTCCACCACAGCTTCTTTATTAAAACCCATTTCTTTGTTTTGAAAATACTGCATCTGCCGGGCAATCAGGATTGTACAAATGATGAGTGCAATAGCGGTTGCAAACTGAAACACCACCAGCCCTTTGCTTAGCAGTACTGAAGATTTACCAGGCATGGCCAGCTGGTTTTTCAGAGATGTTATTGGGTTAAAACCCGATAAAACCAGTGCCGGGTAAGCCCCTGAGATAAATGAAATGAGCAAAATAGCTCCGAACGCTCCCAGCAGGAAAGGCAGCTCCAGCAAAGGGGATATTGAAATTGATTTATTTAATATCTGGTTTACTAGTGGCAAAAACCCCACCGCCAGCATGCTACCGAATAAAGCAGCACTAACGGTTAGTGTAAACGTTTCCAGCATGTAGTGAAAAAAAAGCTGCCCCTTTGATGCACCAAGCGTCTTTTTGATGCCCACTTCTTTTGATTTGGTAAAGGCAAGGGAAGTAGAGAGATTGATATAGTTGACGCAGGCAATCATCATAATAAAACCAGCCAGTAGCATGAGCATGGTTAAATATATGGGGCTAACCGTATGCGTTTTATTGCTATCCTCGAAGTTAGGATCGAAGTGAATCTGAGCAAGCGGTTGTAAATGCATGCTCGCTTTATTGGGGTTGCCAGGCACCTCATTTTTCTTCATGATGCCTTGCAGGGCATTTTCTACAGAAGCACGGGAGGTGTTTTCCCCCAGCCGTACATAAGCAAATCCATGGTTAATAAACCCCCAGTTGTTCGGATCACTCCCATACATCAACTCACTGTTAAGTGTTGAGAATGATACCAGCATGCCAAAGGGCAGATGGCTGGTAGGCGGAAGATCTTTCACAACCCCTACCACCTCCACATCTACCTTATTATCGAGCCGGAGAAGCTGGCCTATTACATCCTGCTTACCAAAATACCGGTGTGCGGTGCTTTCTGTTAAAATCGCCTGTCCAGGTTGTGAAAGTGCCGTGTTTGGATTGCCTGCAACAAAGAAGTCTTCAACACCGCCATAATTCAACACCTTGAAAAAAAGAGAATCTGCAAAAACTATATTTTTCTCTTCAATGGGTGCCGCCGAACCTATGCCCACACTCATGAAACTAGAAAAATGGATCTGGGTGGCAACTATGCCCTGCTGTTCCTCCCTTAAAAAACGTGCAGTTGGGTATGGAACAACCGCATGATGGGCTATACCATCAGCTCTTTCAATCTTCCTTACAATCCTGTACAGCTTACTGCTATCTGAATGAAAGCTGTCAAAGCTCTTCTCATAGCGCACAATCAGAAAGATAACAACTACTGCAGCTATCCCTACTGATAACCCCAGCAAGTTAATGATTGTAAAACTTTTGTGCCGCCAGAGGCTTCGGAAGATTTGTTTGAATGTGTGGTATAACATATGTTTTAGGTTTTTAGCCGTACTTATATTTCGCCAACAGTTGAACCCTTGTTGGGTATGATTTTATGCAGTACCGGAGCGGCACCAAAGAACTTAGAAGCCACTGCTTCCGATAAAACCACTGAACTATTATCACGCAAGACCATGACCGGATCATCTTCCTTACATCTGTAGCTGAGCAGGTCAAAAAAAATGGAATCAGCACAGTATCTCTTTGACTCGTAAAATGATTGAACCGGAATCCCCGCTTCTATGAGCTGAAACAGTGTTTTATCTTCGTTCGAGTGGGTCAGGAGCCTGGTTACCTGCGCAACTTCCGGAAATTCTGACTGAAGTGCTCCGGCGTATGGTGCCGATAGCATTAAAAATTCTTCCTTACCCCCTGTAGTGATTGCTTCGCTCGATACCAGGTACAAATCTTCGGCCGCATGATGATGCTGATTATAGTTTGACTCACTACGGATGTAAAGCCATAGTAACATGCAACAGGTCATCCCCACAACCAAATCAAAAACATTGATGGCTGAGAACATTTTGCTACGGAGTATATTCCGCCAGGCCATTTTCAGGTAATTATTCCACACGAGCGCTTTCGTTTGACAGCAACTGAAATAGATTGAGGCTTTAAGCTGACCCTCGGGGGTCCAGGTGCCTGCCTAAACTCCTGCAGAGTACATGCCAGTTTTAATACGCTTTGATTTTCAGCGCGTTACCTTAGCCACGTCTATATCCATCGTGCGGTATCGCACAGCATGTGTTCGGTTTTGGTACATCCTGCTCC
>JASLAE010000197.1 GCA_030147305.1 Cesiribacter sp. | reverse complement strand
AAATCAACATCAGACAGCAAAATTGAATTAATCCTGTACCTAAATAGTTGAAGCCTATAGGAGAAAATAAAGTAGCTGTTTAATTTTAGCCTATATTGTTGTCTACTTATGAGGGTGTTATTTTATATACTGGCTGGATTGGTGGGCTTACTGCTGTTGGGGGCAGGCATCTTTTATGCAGAAGTAAGCATTGCAACACCTGCTGTAGACACAACACAAATTGCCAATATCCGGCTGGATACCCTGGGCCAGCAGCATTATGCTTTTGGTAAGAGTCAGCTTAAAAAAAATAGTAAGGGTCAATGGGAGCTCTACTTAGTAGGAGCACCTTATGAAAGAGGTATTGCTTTTGGTGCGTTGGGACAAGGGCTGCAGGACCAAAAAGAAGAAGCATTTATTAGCGAAATCAAAAACAGGGTACCCTCAGATGGTTTTCTCAATTTTTTAAAATACCTCATCGGTTGGATCAATCGTGATCTGGATGAATACATTCCCCAGGAACAGTTGCAGGAAATTTTCGGTTCGTCCGGCTACATGCCAGATCGCTTCGACTACATAGCGCCTAAATTTCACAGGGCCCTCAGCTACCATGGTGCGCATGATATCGGGCACGCACTGCAGAACATGAATCTGGTAGGCTGCACCTCCTTTGCAACCTGGAACAGGCAATCTGCAGCGCAAAAGCTCCTGATTGGCCGTAATTTCGATTTTTATTTTGGTGAAGACTTTGCTAGGGATAAAGTAATAGCCTTTTATAAACCAACGCATGGCTACAAATTCATGTCGGTCACCTGGGCAGGCTTTAGTGGAGTAGTGTCTGGCATGAACGAAAAAGGGCTCACAGTTACCCTTAACTCTGCAAAATCAGAAATACCAACAAAAGGTAAAACGCCGGTATCGCTTATTGCACGCCAGATCCTGCAATATGCCTCCAACATTCAGGAAGCGTATGAGATTGCTGCTTCATTCGACTCCTTTGTGGCTGAAACTTTTCTGATTGGTTCCAGTGCAGACGGAAGGGTAGGGCTTATTGAAAAATCCCCTGGCAAAACTGCCTTACACTTTTCTGAAGAAGAAAGGATGATCGTAACCAATCATTTCCAGAGCAAAGAACTGCTTGCCGACCCCTCGAACCAGGAATATTTAGCAGAAGGGGTATCGTCTTACCGATACCAACGCGTTGCACAGCTCCTGGATGTCGCAGGTCCTTTAACACCTGAAGATGTGGCAGCCATTTTACGTGATCGTAATGGCATCGATGGCAAAGATCTTGGCTTTGGCAATGAAAAGGCCGTGAATCAGTTGATAGCCCACCATGCTGTAATTTTCTCTCCGGATGATCTGGTTGCATGGGTTTCCAGCTCACCCTATCAATTAGGAGAATTTGTTGCCTATGACCTGAAGAAGATTTTTGCGGAAGGCGCAGACAGCCAGCAGATAAATAGTTTTTCTGATTCCTTAACCATCGCTGTAGATCCCTTTTTGCGCACTGAACAGTACAGCCAGTATGCTTATTTTGCTAAAACCAGAGACCGTATTCAGCACTACCTGTTTACCGGTAGAGGAGATTTGCTCACCGAGGCTGAGGTTACACAGTTCGAAAAAAGCAACCCCAACAGCTTTCTTACCTATTATTACCTGGGCGATTATTATAAGAGCCGGGGGGGCTGGCAACGGGCGAAGGCTTATTATGAGCAGGGCCTTACCAAAGAAATTGCCCGTAACAGCGAACGTAAACACATGCAGGAAGGGCTTCAAACCTGTATTGAAGAACTAGCGAATGATTAGTGGCATCGGTACTGATATTGTAGAGGTGGACCGAATCCGAAAGTCCCTTGAGAAGAATGAAAGTTTTAAAACCCTCGTTTTTGCAGAAACAGAGATTGTTTATTGTGAGCAGCAGGGTAACGGATACCAAAGCTTTGCCGGCCGATTTGCAGCCAAAGAGGCTTTTTTTAAGGCTTTAGGCACCGGCTGGCGGGGAAATTTAGCCTTTCACGAAGTGGTAGTAGTTAATGATGTGTGGGGCAAACCAACGATTACATTACTGGGTGAGACAAAAAAAGCTGTTCAGCAACAGGGGCCCCTGCAGCTGCATGTCTCTATTTCGCATACAGTAACCTATGCAACCGCAATGGTGATTATTGAAAGATAAGCCTCATGAACATACCTGAAATCGAAATGGCATCTCCGGACCGAATTGTGGCTTATCAGACAAGGGCGCTACAGGGGGTGTTGCGCTATGTTAGCGAAAGGTCCCCATTTTATCAGGAGCATTTTCGGCGGCACAATATTTCTGCAGGCAGCATACAACTATTGGCAGACCTGGCTAAAATACCACCGGTTAGTAAGAAAGACCTGCAGCTCCATAACAGCAGCTTTTACTGTGTGTCCCGCCGCGATATCATTGATTACAGCAATACTTCCGGTACCGAGGGTGAAGCTGTTACCGTACCTCTAACCGAAAATGACTTAACACGCCTTACCTACAACGAACAGCTTTCCCTGGCCTGCACGGGTGGCAACCCAGAAGAAGTTTATCAGCTCACCACTACAGCCGACAGAAGGTTTATGGCCGGGCTGGCCTATATCCTGGGCGCCCGCAGCCTGGGGGCTGGCATGGTACGGGTGGGACCTGGTATCCCGGAACTTCAGTGGAAGACCATTCAGGAGGTTCAGCCAACTGCCTTGATTGTGGTACCCTCTTTTTTACTGAAGATGATCGAGTATGCTGAAAACCATCAGATCAACTTTCGCAATACATCTATCCGGAAAGCTATTTGCATTGGTGAACCCATCAGGAACGAAGATTTCAGCCTGAACGCCCTGGGGACCCGCATTCTTGAAAAATGGGAAATCCTGCTTTATTCTACCTATGCTTCCACAGAAATGGCAACTGCTTTTACTGAATGTGAGGCAGGCAGGGGAGGTCACTTTCATCCGGAGCTCATCATAACAGAACTGCTCGATGAGGAAAACCAGCCTGTTCCGGCAGGAGAAACTGGTGAACTCACCATCACGACCCTTGGCGTAGAAGCTATGCCCCTTATACGCTTTAAAACTGGTGATTTATGCAAGAGACATGAAGAGCCCTGTAGCTGCGGCAGAACCACCTATCGGCTTGGGCCTGTTCTGGGCAGAAAAAACCAAATGATCAAATACAAGGGTACTACGCTGTATCCAAGTGCGCTCTTTAATGTACTTGACCATACCGCCGAAATCATAAACTATCAGGTAGAAGTATACCCCAATGAGTTTGGGAACGATGAAATCAGGGTGTATTATGC
>JASLAE010000441.1 GCA_030147305.1 Cesiribacter sp. | reverse complement strand
GTGAATTTCCATATCAATGGAATATTGAAGGGGTCAAGTGTAACTAACACTACTGGTATCGCAACTTTAAATGTATCCGGTCTTGTGAAAGATGTTTACATGGTAAATGCGATAGCTGGAGGTGATTGCTCTAACTCTATTGCTTATTTAACGGTATATGACCCTGATGGAAGCTTCGTAACGGGTGGTGGTTGGCTAAATTCTCCAGTGTATGATTTACCATACATGAGGATTGCTGGTAAGGCAAACTTTGGAATCATTGCCAAATACAAAACCGGCAAAAATGAAGTAGACCAAGTTGATGGTAATACAACCTTCCATCTTAATGCTGGTGATTTAAACTTCAAAAGCTCAGCACATGCCGCGATGTCATTGGTTATCTCTAATCATAAAGCTACTTATACAGGTGTAGGCACTATCAATGGAGGTGGTGAGTTCGAGTTCAGAGTAATAGCTATTGATGGCGATCTTATCTCCAAGGGAAATCCTGATCATTTCCGGATTAAGATTTGGGTAAAAGGCCAACCTTCCAATGTGGTTTATGATAACCAATATGGTATAGCTGAAAACGTTGATCCTTCTGGCGCAAATACACAACTTGGTGGTGGCTCAGTCGTAATCCACAAAGCTACAGGTGGCAGAACAACTACCGCTTCTACAGCTCGGGTGGTGGATGAAGAACTGGTGGAAGCTTTCGCTGCGATCACCGCTTATCCAAACCCGCTGAAAGAGCAGCTGTTTGTGGAGCTTCCTGAAATGGCAGCCCAGCAGGTGTCCCTGACGATCTACAGCGTAGATGGCCGGGTGATGACACAAAAACTGGTTCAGACTAACGGCGCTTCCATGCGTGTGGAACTGTCTGAGTCATTTGACCAGTGGGCACAGGGTGTTTACCTGCTGAAGGTAGATGCTACCGGACAACAAAAAGTAATAAGACTTGTGAAATAACAGGTGTATGCATAGCAAAAAGCCCGGCCTAACCGCCGGGCTTTTTTATTGCTTCAATATTAACAACATATAACCGGGCTGTTTGTAGCATGCTGTGCCTTAAGTACAATTTCAACATTATGGGCATCCTGATATAATTACAAAAAAAGTCAGTCATGTAAGGGTAAAGCAATTTCGAAAGAAATATCAGCCGCACACCCTTCTATCTTGCAGGCAGATTCAATCATAAAATACTTTTAACCATTGCTTTATAACAAACTATCTCTTTTAAGTGCAGTAGAAGTCTTTGACCGGTGTCCATTATTTGAACAACAGATCTAACCGGTGCTTCATAATTCCTGATATTAAAAAAACATTAAAATTACAAAACACCCTAAAACCAAACCTCTGATAAATACAATGAGAAAAACCCTGTTCACCCTGCTATTGCTGGTTATCAGTACAGCATTATTTGCGCAAAGTTATAAAAACGGCTCGGACAAAGGACTTAACCTGAGAAGTGAGCCCAGCGCAAACGCCAGTGTCATTACCTCTATTCCGCCTGATGCAAAAATTACCGTGGTAGACAAGAGCAACAACGAGTGGTATAAAGTAAGGTATAATGGAAAAACTGGCTACGTAGCTTCTAAATACGTTTCTGAGGCGAATCAGCAAAACAACAAAAGCAACAACTCCGACAGTAACAACAACAGCAACACCAGCAAAAAGAGCAACACCAGCAAAAGCAGCAGCAAGAAATCAAGCAGCTCTCCGGGTGATGGCGTATCGTACAACACCGGGATTGGTGTACGCTTTGGCGGCTGGGAAAGCGGCTTCACTGTGAAGCATTTTATCAACAGCAAGGCTGCCATAGAAGGCATCCTGAGCACAGGCTGGTTACATCGCGGCATGCGGCTTACCGGCTTGTACGAAGTGCAGAAACCCCTGGGCAATGGTGGCTTTTACTGGTTCTGGGGCGTTGGCGGCCATATAGGCATGTACAACGAGCGTTACTGGTACAATGGCGATTGCAAAGATGGTGGCTATGAATACAAGGGCAGGTGGTACAACTGCGATGGTACCCGTACTACCCTGGGCATTGACGGCATCATTGGTCTGGAATTCAAGTTTCCATCAATTCCGCTTACAATGGGCATAGACCTTAAACCATCCATAGACCTGTTGGGATGGGGCCGCCATTATGGTGATGGTGCCTTTACCGTTCGCTATGTTTTTTAACATACCCTTAGGAACTGTTAAAGCTTCTTTAGAGCAAATTGTAATCCTGACAAAATAATAAAAGCAGCTCCGGATCACTTTCCGGGGCTGCTTTTGTCTTATGTGCACTTGCCTGCAAAAGGGCAGCCTGCAACCACCTGACAGCTATGCCCATGGATCCCCATTCTCTATCTCACGCTGGTATGGTAAACCCATACGATCGCATGGCTGAGATTTGAAGACTTCCCAACCTGAAAACCAGCAGATCCGATAACGGGCTGCATCCTTCCTAATTTTTACAATTCATTATCCATGTAAGAGATCAGCCTTTAATGTAAAGTACAGGGCATTTTTTTCAGCCTACTTTGTAGTAGCTAATGTATAAAAGGCCTGGCTTCTCCACCGCTTTCTATTCAAATAACAGAGCCTGAAATAGGGCCGGAAACAACAGCTGAGCCAGCTTAAGATTGCTGATTACTCCTAACAGACAGTATAACCTGAAACACTTATTCTATATCCTCTGATAACTGCCATGAAAAAGCCTGCTCTAACGCTCCTGTTCTTTGCATTCAGTACAGTACTCTTTGCTCAAACCACCCCTGCTCCTGTCTACACAAGCGCCTCTTTAACATTGGGTACAGCTGAAACCACTGCCACTACTCTACTTTCCGAAACAACAGGCTCAGAAACCATCTACCTGGACCAGGATTCCAATAACCAAAACGCTGACGCACCAGACGGTCATGGAGTCCCCAACAGGGGCTACTCTGTGCGTGGTGGAGTTTCCTATACAACAGCCAATGGCCTGCGCTTTGGCAACGAAGAATTTGGCCTTAGCGCTAAACACTTTTACAAAAGCAATCAGGCTGTCGAACTTATCCTGAGCACAGCCTATCAGCATCCTGGCGGCCGCCTCACG